>JAQXGF010000030.1 GCA_029006155.1 Lachnospiraceae bacterium | reverse complement strand
CAGGTGAGATTTCTGTTGATGATGTAAGAACAGTGATTATGGCAGAATTAGAGCCTTCTATTATGGAATACGATGAAGAGCAGGTGAATATTTTGATTACGCTTATTATGAAGGAGTATGTGGAACGTTATGGCGTAGATTATCCGATATGGAGGGAGTTTGCCTCATTTGCGGGAAGGAGTAAAATCATATGAACGAGTTCCGTGAAACAGAAATGAAAGATGAAGCAGCCGAAATCAATATGCAAGAAAAAGAAAAGCCGGAAAATACTTTGCTGGCTGAGATATCTTCACTATCAGATGCGTCAAGATTTGATAAAGCGTTAGAAAAACTGGGATTCTTTTTGGAAACAACAGAAAATTCAGATATAGATGAAGTGAAACCGACGAAGGAGGAAAGGTACAGTGAAGTTTTAGAAAAGGGCGATAATGGAAAGTACTATGACAAGGAGACGGGGAAGGAGTATGGATCGGTAGGTGAATGGGAAAAAGCTCAAGTGACATTGGCTAAACGATATGATAGTACCGCAGAATTTTATGAGAGTAAAGCTAAGAAGGAGTGGGCGAGATTCAAAAATTCAGAAGAGAATGGAGAATCCGAATGTGAGAAATGGGAACATTACAAAACTTCTCAAGAGTGCTATGTAAAAGCGAAAGAATATAAAGAAAAAGGAAAACAGGTTTGGGAAAAATTAAATATTACAAGAGAGTCATAGGTATTTAACAATTCACAATTGTAATTGTATATTATAATAGTGATACCTACCGGGCAGAACTCATTACGGGTTCTGCCCATTTTTATTGCAATTTTCAGCACAGCAGAGAAGGAGGTGGATTCATGGAAGAGGTTATCATGGGCATTATCAAACTGGTAGAGATCATCGCCGGTCAGATTTTTAAAGATGGACAGAACAAATAAAAAACGAGCAATTGAACAGGAGGATTGAAATTATGGCAGCAAATGTAGAAACGATGTTTTATGTAAGAGAGAAACCGTGGCATGGACTGGGGACGAACGTAGAAGAAGCTCCGACGTCGAAGGAGGCACTGATCGCGGCAGGGCTGAACTGGAATGTACGTTCCGAGGACATTCATCTGAGAAATGGAGAAATCGTGGAAGGGTACAAGGCAAATGTACGGGATACGGACAGAGCAGTGCTTGGAGTCGTGACGGATCGCTACCGGGTTGTGCAAAACCGGGAAGCGTTTGCATTTACGGATGCCTTGCTGGGTGAGGGTGTCCGGTACGAGACGGCAGGAAGTTTGTTGGGAGGTAGAAAGGTATGGATGCTGGCTCGGATGCCGCATGAGTATGTCATTGGAGGGGAGCGAATTAGCCCGTACTTGCTGTTTTCAAATGCACATGATGGATCAGGGCCGGTTCGAGTAGCGATTACACCGATCCGCGTCGTATGCAATAATACGCTGAATCTGGCCTTGCGGACGGCACGTCGTTCATGGTCGCTGATGCATAAAGGGAAGATTCAGGCGCGGCTAGAAGAGGCCAGAAATACCTTGTTCCTTGGGGAAGAGTATATGAATGCATTGGAGAAAGAGTTTGACGTCCTGAGAAAGAAGGAACTGACTGATCGGCAAGTGCAGGAGTATATTCAGCTGTTGCTTCCGGTGGAGCCAGAGGTATCTGAACGGCAGAGAAATAATATCCTGTGGTTGCGGAATAATCTGGAAATGCGCTATTTTGATGCGCCGGATTTACAGGAGACGGGACGGAATGCGTATCGTTTTATCAATGCGGTATCTGATTTTGCGACGCATGCAGAGCCGCTTCGTAAGACTGCGAATTTTAAAGAAAATTTGTTTGCACGGACGATCGAAGGAAACCCATTGATTGATAAGGCGTATCAGATGATGCGCGTAGCATAGGAGGATAGAAAAAATGAAGAGATTTGTAAATACTGCGAATTTGGATAAGACAGAATGGCTGCGAGCAAGAAAGATGGGAATTACCGGAACGGATGCAGGCGCAATCGTTGGGATGAACCCGTATAAGAGCAGCTTTTCGGTGTATCAGGAGAAAGTGACACCGGAGGTCGAAGCGGATGTGGATAATGAACGGATGCGGGAAGGCCGGGATTTAGAGGAGTATGTGGCGAGGCGCTTTACGGAGCAGACCGGATTGAAAACGAAAAGAGCGCTGGCGATTTTTCAGAATGATGCTCACCCGTTGCTTCTGGCAGATTTTGACCGGCTGATTATTGGTCAGCGGGCGGGGCTGGAATGTAAGACTGTATCACCGTATGCATCCAATCAGTGGGCAAACGGAAAGATACCGGCGCATTATCTGATGCAGGTACAACATTATCTTGCGGTCAGCGGGTATGATTGCTGGTATATTGCGGCTTTGATTTTTGGTCAGGAATTGATTATACACAAGGTTCCGAGAGATGAGGAACTGATTGGGTCGTTAATTACGGTTGAGGAGCGCTTTTGGAATGAGCACGTCGCAAAACAGGTTCCACCGGAGCCGGATGGTAGTGACGATTACACCAAAATGCTCGAAAAGAAGTACCGGGGAGACCGGGAGAAAGAGCTTGAGCTGTTTGGCATGGATCATATGCTGAACCGGCGGGCAGAGCTGGAGGAGCTGATAGATAAGCTGAATAAGGAAAAGACTGTGATCGATCAGGAGATCAAAGGAAAGATGGGAGAGGCGTCTTATGCAAATACGCAGCAGTACCGGATTTCGTGGGTAGAGTCTACGCAGAACCGGATCGACACAAAGGCATTGAAGCAGGAAGCGCCGCAGACCTATGAACGTTATTTGAAGCAGAGCGTGAGCCGGAGATTTTCGGTAAAGAAGATTGCGGCATAGCAGAGGAGGAGAGAATATGGCACAGAATCAGACAATGGAATTAAAGCAGGAACTGTTAAAGCAGGCGGAGCGCCCGCAAAATGAAGCGAAGCTGACGAAGAACATGAGCATCCCAGATATTGTAAAGGCATTAAGCCCGGAGCTGAAAAAAGCGTTGCCCAGTGTGATTACACCGGAGCGGTTTACCCGGATCGCGCTGTCAGCATTGAATAACACGCCGGAGTTACAGCAGTGCACACCGATGTCATTTATTGGTGCGCTTCTGAATGCGGCACAACTTGGCCTTGAGGTGAATACACCACTGGGACTGGCCTATTTGATTCCATATAAGAACAAGGGACAAATCGAGTGTCAGTTTCAGTTGGGCTATAAGGGCATGATTACGCTGGCTTACCGGAATCCGGATATTCAGACGATACAGGCACAGACGGTGTATGAGAATGATGAGTTTATCTTTGAGTATGGCCTGAATCCAAAGCTGATCCACAGACCGGCAGTCACAGACCGTGGCGAGCCGGTCTATTTTTATGCCCTGTTCAAGACGATCAAGGGTGGGTATGGCTATTCCTGCATGAGCAGGCAGGATATGGAAGCATTTGCAAAGAAGTATTCAAAAGCGTATGCGAGCACGTTCAGCCCGTGGAATACAAATTTTGAGGAGATGGCAAAAAAGACGGTGATTAAGCAGGCACTCAAATATGCTCCGATCAGTACGGAGCTGCAACGGGCACTGAGCACGGATGAGACGATCAAGAGCAAGATTGAGGAGAATATGGTCGATGCTCAGAATGAGATGGATTATGTTGAGCAGGCGGCGTGAGCACGGAAAAATCAAAGAATGATATAGCAAAGGAGTGTAAAAAATGTTATTATGATGAAAAGTGTTATGTGAGCAGAAGAAAATTTGGGAGGAGGAGATCAGGTGACAAGACAGGAAGTTTTAATGACATTCGCACAGGGATGCCGGAAAATTTTGCAAGGTGATCTGTCAAAGTTGATTGTTTATGGTTCTTATGCCCGAGGCGATTATAGGGAAGACTCGGATATTGATGTTATGATCCTGACGCCGCTTTCGAATCAGCAGATTGAAAAGGTGGAGAATGCTGTTTTTGATCTTGCTTTCGATCTGGAGATGGAGTCGGGAATCGTGATTAATCCGGTTATTGAGAATGAAGCGCATTACCAGTATTGGTTGGGAGCATTACCTTTTTATAATAATGTGGAACGGGAGGGGATTGTGATTGGATGACAGACAGAGGGATTTAAGCAATTACCGGATCACCGAGGCGGATGACAGCCTGAAAGTAGCGGAGCATTGTCTGAAAGAAGGCTGGTATAAGGATTCTATTAATCGTTCCTATTACGCTGCATTTTATGCGGTAAAGGCAGTGCTCGCATTGAGCACGGTGGATTTTAAACGTCACAAGGATGTCATGGGATATTTTAATAAAGAGTATGTAGCCAAAGAAATATTCCCGAGAGAGATTGGCAGGAAGCTTGGAGCTTTGCAGAAGGTACGTGAAAAAAGTGATTATGATGATTTCTACATTGCTTCGAGGGAAAAAGCAGAGGAACAGTTTCAGACGGCAGCATTCGTTATTGCCGGGGTAAAAGAGTATCTGAAAAAGCATGAATGAAACATAACGGAAGGGGCAGGGTAACTTGCCTCTTTTTTGTTGCGCTGAAAATGGAGATATGCGTATGGAATATGGTTATGCAAGGGTAAGCTCTACGGAGCAGAATCTTGACCGGCAGATTCTTGCATTACAGAAGTATGTGAAGCAGGAAAATATCGTGGTGGATAAGCAGTCCGGAAAAAATCTGGACAGGCCGGGCTACAATGCGTTGAAAGGGATGTTCGGGCTGCGTCCGGGAGATGTGCTGTATATTGTCAGTCTGGATCGACTTAGCAGGAGCAAAGCAGATATTAAGAGCGAGCTGGACTGGTTCAAAGAGAATAAAATCCGGCTGATGATTTTAGACCTGCCAAGCTCATTGATACAGGTGCCGGATGAGCAAGAATGGATCATTGATATGATTCAGAATATTTTGATTGAGGTATTGGCTTCGATGGCGGAACAGGAACGATTGATGATCCGTAAGAGGCAGAGAGAAGGAATTGAGGCAGCCAAGAAGAAGGGAAAGCACCTTGGACGTCCACCTTTAAAGATTCCGGATAATTTTGAACAGGTATATGAAGCATGGATGCAGGAGAAAATCACAGCCAAGGCAGCTCAGAGGGAACTTGGAATATCCAGCAGCAGCTTTTATCGGCTTGTGGAACAGAAGCGGAAACGGGATCGCTCAAAAGGTCGGTAACTTTTGGGATATGTGCCAAAAGTCAAATTAGAGGTTCTGGGACTTTTTACTGGAAGGATATCGGCTTTCTCTAAAGGTAGAGGTTTTGGGTCGCTGTAATTAAGAGGAAAGGGCAAATTCCAATTTCCAAAATAAAAAGAAAAAAGAATCGTTATCTCTACGGTAAAAAAATATTTGAGTTGGCTACATTTCGATAGAATTGCTGTCAAAACAGGACAAGGGCAGATGGCAAATAAAACATAAAAAATCCATTGAAATCAGGAGATTTAGAGCAATTTCAAGGATCGTAGGAGAAAAATTTCGGGTTACTTAAAATCCCGTGGGTAGAAATACCCGTACCGGTTCGATCCCGGTCTACGGCAGAACGAAAAACCCTTGATTTTCAAGGGTTTTTTTTCATGTCCGGAATTTCATGTACACTTCCAGAACCTCTCGAAATCATCCCCCTATCCATTCAAAACCGATTTTGACAGCAGATTTGACAGCAGGATTGACAGCAGAAGCCTCAAAATACGGCTCTGGAAAGCTGGAAAATCGCCCTTATAAAGAGAATCATATAGCAATGGAATGTGAAAGATGTTATTATAATAAAAAGTATTATGTGAATAGAATGGAAGCTGAGGGGAGGAGAGCTGATGACAAGGCAGGAAGCTTTAATGGCATTTGCACGGGGATGCCGGAGAATTTTGCAGGGGGACCTGTCCAAACTGATTGTCTATGGCTCTTATGCCAGAGGCGACTATAGAGAAGATTCAGATATTGATGTCATGATTCTGACGCCGCTTTCAAATCAGCAGATTGAAAAAGTTGAGAATGCTGTTTTTGACCTTGCTTTTGATCTGGAGCAGGAATCAGAAATTGTGATTAATCCGGTGATCGAGAATGAAGCGCATTACCAGTATTGGTTAGGAGCATTGCCTTTTTATAATAATGTGCAGCGTGAGGGAATTGTGATCGAATAAAAAAAGTTCAGATTGGCGAAGAGGATTGACAATGAAAGCGCTGGGAAGCTATAATGAGAGGCGACTAACAGAAATATCGGGCAGAACAGTCGATATCTGACCTTCAAAAGTGAGATAGTTGCACCGGCTGTAAAGGGTGTTAATTGTAACGATATTGTAGTAGATAGAAGGAGAAAATAGATGAACACAAATGCGTTGGAACGTCATATTACAGATACAGTAAAGGAATGGCAGATGAAGATCGGATACCGCAGCGAGGAGATGAAGTTGTATTATCCGGATGTGTCGCTGGCGGGGCTGCTGGAGCTTTCGGAAGGCTGGACGGAAGCATCTTTAAAGGAAGCGCTGCAGGAATTTTCAGAGGAGACAAAGGAGCGGCTTGGCGGTGTGCAGATTTCGAATGCAGGAGACCGCTACTGTGTCGCAGTTCCGGCGGAGGGATGTACGTATATTCATGAAAATGAGCCGGATTCTGCATTTTTGAGAAGTTTTCTGGGTGTGATCACCGGGCTGGAGCCGTCGATGCAGGCGGTGGAGCAGTGTTTTGCGGACGCGGCAGCGGCAGGAAACGAGACTTATGTAAAAGAGGATCGGGAGGCAGAGGGACTTGGGATCGTATTCTATTTCTGCGCAGAGAAGGATGCGAAGCAGACGTCGGAGGATTCGCAGATCGATGCATATGTGTACTGTGTAGAGGAAGACGATTTCGGCATTACCTATCATCGCTTTTCCTGGCCGGATTTTCAGAAGCTGATTAGTGAGAATACCCAGGTAAAACATCAGGCAGAGACGTGTATCATGTGTCAGTAGGACAGGAAAAAGGTTTGAAAACGCTAGAAAAGATTAGCGGATGAATCGTGAAAAATGGTTTGACATCCGCTATTTTGTGTAATAAGATAGGAGCAACCAATAATTTGCACTGCAATAAGCTACAGTACAAACTGATCAGGTGTAGGATTCCTATCACCGGGTTGCATTCGCGACAGCAGGTAACATAACATCTGCGGGACAGTAGAAAGTACTTTTTACTATCGTTTCGGGGTGTTATTTTTTTACCCTGAAAGGAAGAACGGCAGAGCGCTCTTTAAGGAAAGGAAGGTTACCTGATATGGAACAAGAAGGAAGTAAAACGATTGTGTCTGCACAGAGCAAGACGAATAAAACGGTCTCTGAAGCAGAAGAAAAGAAAATTGTGGCACAGATGTCCACCGTGGGCATCGCGGGAAATGTACTGCTGTCGGCGTTTAAGCTGATTGCAGGTCTGGTGGGAAGCTCTGGAGCAATGATTTCAGATGCGATCCATTCATTATCAGATGTATTGGCGACGTTTATCGCAATGATCGGTGTCAGGATCTCAAAACGTGGTGCGGATGCGGATCATCAGTATGGACATGAGAAGTTTGAATGTATTTCGTCAGAGATTCTGGCTGGCATTTTGTTTGTAACGGGCATTGGAATCGGATCCGTAGGCGTAGAGAAAATCATAGGCGGTCATTATGAGGATCTGACGGTTCCGGGAATGCTTCCGCTGATCGCGGCGATCGTTTCGATTGTAGCGAAAGAAGCGATGTTCTGGTATACGCGGGCCTGTGCGAAAAAGATTCAGTCCTCGGCATTCATGGCGGATGCGTGGCATCACCGCTCGGATGCATTTTCTTCGATCGGTTCTCTGATTGGTATCGTCGGTGCACGGGCTGGTTTCCCGGTACTGGATCCGATCGCGAGTGTGATCATCTGCCTCTTTATTCTGAAGGTGGCAGTTGACATTTTCCGGGATGCGATTAAGAAGCTGACGGATAGTGCCTGTGATGATGCATATACGGAGATGGTACGGGACTATATCAAAGGCCAGGAGGGCGTTTGCGGGATTGACCTGCTGCGCACCAGAATTTTTGGGGAAAAGGTCTATGTAGATGTGGAGATTTCCGTTGATGCTGATCTGAGCCTGCGGGAGGCACATGCGATTGCAGAGCGTGTACATGATGGACTGGAGCATGATTTTTCGAATATCAAACATGTGATGGTGCATGTGAATCCGTACGAGAAGGCTGCGTGAAGAAAATATGGTGATAAGATGTTTTCCACCGTCGGCAGAGCCAACAAAGACCTCACAGCGAGAGTGAGCTGCGGTGGTGGGGTTGGCGCTGGTTGTGAAAACAGATGAAAAGCTAAAGAACTGCTAAAAATGAAGAAAAAGACTTGCGGGTAAACGAACCTCGTGCTACAATCCAGAAAAAGTGAAGTTCCGGTAAAAGGGAGTAGCGCCATAGCGATATGGATCTTTGGTCGTCAGTACGGCAGGCATGCCCGTCAAAGATTGAAACAGCGAGACTTTTATCACAGAGAAATTCTGTGGTAAAGGTCTCTTTTTTTAACTGAATCAAGCAAGTCCTCTGCTTCAATTGCGCGAAGCAATAAGCAGTGGGGAGACTTGCTTGTATCAGGAGTGGTACAGACCACTCCTGATAAGCTGCGAAGCAGCTATTCAGTTAATGAGCAAGTAGCGAAGCGGATTGCGAATATCCGCTTTTTATGACGATATACCGGAAGGAAGGAGGAGCAGATGGAATTTTTACTGGATGGAATCAGCATGCTTAGCTGGGAACAGATCGTGATGTATGGGGTAGGCATTTTGCTGATCTGGCTGGCGATTAAAAAGGATTATGAGCCGTCGCTGCTGCTGCCGATGGGGTTCGGAGCGATCCTGGTGAACCTTCCACAGAGTGGCGTCATCAATCAGGTGCTAAGTGGCGTCGGGGAGAGCAAAGGAATCATTCAATGGCTGTTTGAGACGGGAATCGATGTCTCTGAGGCGATGCCGATTCTGCTGTTTATCGGGATCGGCGCGATGATTGACTTTGGCCCGTTACTGGCAAATCCGAGTCTGTTTTTATTTGGGGCAGGTGCACAATTTGGCATTTTTGCAGCGCTTTTACTGGCTGTGCTGCTTGGATTTGATCTGAAAAATGCGGCATCGATCGCGGTAATCGGGGCAGCAGATGGGCCTACTTCCATTTTAGTCTCTCAGATGTTGAAATCAGATTATATCGGAGCGATCGCAGTGGCAGCGTATTCCTATATGGCACTCGTACCACTGATTCAGCCAATGGCGATCCGGCTCGTGACGACGCAAAAGGAACGCCAGATTCACATGCACTATGAGCCGAAGAACGTCAGCAAATCAATGCGCATCGCATTTCCGATCGTCGTGACGATGGTAGTCGGGCTGGTCGCACCGACGTCCGTGGCTCTTGTTGGATTTTTGATGTTCGGTAATCTGATCCGGGAATGTGGCGTGTTGAATACGATGTCGGAGGCTGCCCAGACGACGCTGGCGAATCTGATCACGCTGCTGCTTGGCATTACGATTTCATTTCGGATGCAGGCGGAGGCATTTGTGACCTGGGATACATTGATGATTCTGGCGATCGGGCTGTTTGCCTTTGTGATGGATTCGATCGGAGGGGTACTGCTTGCCAAGCTGTTAAATCTTTTCCGGAAGGAGAAGATCAACCCAATGATCGGAGCGGCCGGGATCTCCGCATTTCCGATGTCCTCACGTGTAATTCAGAAGATGGCACTGCAGGAAGATCCGACCAATATTCTACTGATGCATGCGGCAGGGGCGAATGTTTCCGGGCAGGTGGCATCGGTCATCGCGGGAGGGCTTGTGATAAAGCTGGTGACGGCATTTCTGTGATGAGTCTGAGTGCATCAATTTGCAGAGAAAAATAGAACTATAAAGGAGTAAATCTGAAAGACTGTGCACTTAAATTCAGGTATTGGTTCATTTATAGATGAGAAAAGTAAAAATGAAAAGATGGAGATGCGAGAAGTATCAGAGAGGAGAAAAAATGAGTAATATTCAAATTGCACTGATCATTATGGTAAAAGGAATGGCAGGAATCTTTGCAGTGACGCTGGTGATTTTGCTGCTGGTGTGGCTGTTGGGGAAGATTGGGTAGTTGCGAATCGGTCGGAATGTGGTAAAATAAAATCGTGTAACTTTGCAGGGGCAGCATAGCATCACATCTATGCTGCCTTTTTTGGAATGATAGGAGAGCCATATGATTTATACGATACCAGAATATTATAATCAGTTTCAGTGTCTGGCATCCGCCTGTCCGGCGACATGCTGTGCGGGATGGCAGATCGTGATTGATGAGAAGACGCAGGAAAAATACCGCAATTATAAAGGAAGTTTTGGAAACCGGCTGAAAAATTCGATTGACTGGGAGAATGGCACTTTCCAGCAGTATCATGGCAGATGTGCATTTTTAAACGAGGAGAATCTGTGTGATATCCATATCGAAGCGGGGCATGATGCACTGTGTCGCACATGCAGACGATATCCGAAGCATGTCGAAGTCTATGAGAATGAACGGGAAATTTCCCTCTCTCTTTCCTGCCCGGCGGTGGCCAGGCTGATTATGGGACAGAAGGAGACGTGCAGATTTCGAAGCATTGAGAGAGACGGCGAGGAGTCAGAGGAGGATTTTGACGAGTTTTTGTATTCGGCATTACAGGACTGCAGAAACGTAATGCTGGAACTGGCGCAGGATCGGAGTGTGTCGCTGCATCTGCGTATGGCGAGAATCCTTGCACTGGCGCACGATGTCCAGAATCGGATCGAGCGGAATCGCGTCTTTGAAGTGGAAACAGTGCTGGAGCGCTACCAGCGCCCGCAGGCAAGAGAACGGCTGGATGCGAAGCTGCTTCGGTTTGCCGGGCAGTCCAAGCAGCAGCAGGGAGCCAGGGCATGGCTGGAGGACTGGATCACCGTGCGCTGGAGGATGCTGGATCTGTTTCGGGAATTTGAGGTGCTCGATCCACTTTGGACGGAGGATCTGCAGGAGTACCGGAAATGTCTGTATGAAAAGGGCTGTGCGACTTATCTGGAGCAGGAATTGCAGTGGGAACAGGTGGCGAAGGAATGGGAGACGGAGTACGAGCAGATTCTGGTCTATTTCCTGTTTACTTATTTTTGCGGTGCCGTCTACGATGGAGATGCCATGCGAAAAGTACAGATGGCGGTGGAGAGTGTGCGGATCTTATCAGAGCTTGGGATGGCCGCGTGGATGCGGGGAAAGACATTGCCGACGTTTGAGGACCGGATGCGGCTGGCATGGCGATATTCCCGCGAGCTGGAACATTCAGATCCGAATCTTGCCGCGATGGAGCGGGTGCTGGGCGAGTGGCCGGAGTATGGATTTGAGCCGATGCTGCTGCAGTTGCTCGTGCACGAAGGATAGGACAGAATGCGTAAACAGGCTGAGCGATAGATACAGAAAATAAATATAGAAAAGCGAGGATACGATATGATACAGGCAATACTCTGGGATGTGGACGGTACGCTTCTGGATTTTAAGAAATCTGAGGAGTACGGGATCCGGGCCTGCATGAAGGAAATTGGCATTGATGACGTGGATGAGGAGATGCTTACGCGGTATGAGAAGATCAACCGCAGATACTGGGAAGCGCTGGAGCGTGGGGAGATCACGAAGCCGCAGGTGCTGATCGGACGGTTCGAGACTTTTTTTGCACAGGAGGGAATCGCCTGCCCGGATGTCGCCGCTTTTAATGATTCGTATCAGCGAAAGCTCGGCGAGATCTTTTTTGAAAAAGAAAATTCACTGGAAATCATCAAAAACCTGCACGGAAGAGTCCGGCAGTACGTCGTGACCAATGGCACGGTGGTCGCACAGCGGACAAAGCTGGAAAAGTCCGGCCTTGGGGCGTATATGGACGGCGTGTTTATCTCAGATGAGATCGGGACTGAGAAGCCGGGCATCGGATTTTTCACGCCGGTCTTTGCAGCGCTTGCGGGCATTCCAAAAGAGGATGTCCTGATCGTCGGCGATTCCCTGACGAGCGACATGCGCGGTGGCAACAACGCCGGATTCCGCTGCTGCTGGTACAATCCAAACGGACTGAAAAATGAGACAGATGTGCGGGTGGACTTTGAAATTCATAGTTTAAATGAGATCTATGCGATACTGCAAAAATAACAAAATTTTACATGCCTTTTACAACCCCTTTACAAACTTTACATTAGTATGTTATGCTATATATTGATGAAATTTGCGATTTTGTAAATCAGATTCTTGCCTGAGGCGCTGCGGATGCAGACATGCGGCAGACAGAGAATCGCATACTCATGTAAGGAGGAAAGGGAAAAGGTTTCCCGAGAAAACAGCATATGGGGATTAACAGTATTATTGCGTTGCTTGGAGGATTAGGCGCATTCCTGTTCGGTATGAAGTACATGGGAGAAGGGCTTGAGCTCGCGGCAGGTCCGAAGATGAAGGAGTTGCTCGAAAAGCTGACGCGCAACCGGATCATGGGCTTTCTGCTCGGTGCACTTGTTACCATCGTGATTCAGTCTTCCTCGGCTACGACGGTCATGGTAATGGGCTTTATCAATGCTGAGATCATGGATCTTGCGCAGGCGACCGGAGTTATCTTCGGAGCGAACATCGGTACGACCATCACGAGTATCCTGATCGCGCTGGACGTATCCGGCATTGCACCGATCTGCATCTGTGTCGGAGCTGTCATGCTTCTGTATTCCAAGAAAAAGCGCAATCGCTATGTCGGTCAGGTCATCCTTGGCTTTGGTATTCTGTTCCAGGGACTTCATACGATGAGCCAGGCCATGTCACCGTTGAAAGATTCACAGGCATTTCAGGAGTTCATTCTGAATGCGAAGAATCCGCTGCTTGGGTTTGTAGTCGGAGTCATCCTCTGCGCTGTCATTCAGAGTTCTTCGGCTGCAGTCGGTGTTTTGCAGGCACTTGCCATGCAGGGACTGATGCCGCTGTATTTCGCTGCGTTTGTCATCTGCGGTATCAACGTCGGTTCTTCCACGCCGCCGTTGCTCTCCGCGCTGAATGCGAAGAACAATGCGAAGCGTGCAGCCTGTATTTATCTGATCTTTAATATCGTAGGTGCGATCCTGTTTATTCCGCTTACGATTCTGTTTCCGATCACACAGCTGATTGAGCAGATGATTCCGGATCCGGTATTTCAGATCGCGGTCTACCATATCATCTTCAAGGTCGTGACCGGTGTGATCCTGCTGCCGCTCGTAAATATCGTTGTAAAGTGGACATACCGGATTATTCCGAAGCAGGCGCACGAGAGTGCATTTCGTTTTGAATATATCGACCCGAACATGGTCGGATCTCCGGCGGTACTGTCTTTGCAGGTCGGACGTGAGGTGGAGCGTATGTGCGACATCGTCCGCAAGAATGTATCGGACGCGGCAGAAGGGCTGATCCAGAATGACATTATGTCGGCGAATATAATTCGGGAGCGGGAGCAGGTCATCGACTATCTGGCCTCCGAGATTACGGATTATCTGACCAAGGTAAATGCATTGCAGTTGCCGCAGAGCGTCTCCAATTACATGGGATGTGTGTTCCACGTCATCAACGATCTGGAGCAGATCGGTGACCATGCGATCAAGATTCTCGTGCAGACGGAAAAATGCGTGGAGATGGGGCAGGGCTATTCGCAGGCCGCACAGGAGGAGCTGCGTCAGATCTATCAGATGGATATGGACCTGCTCGATAAGACCATGAAGCTGTTCCGCGGGCAGCGCCCGACTCCGGAGGGCTGGCTGGATATGAAGCTGGAGGAGCGCACGATCATGAAGCTGGCGGTCAAGGCGCAGAGCAATCACATGGAGCGTCTGCAGGAGAAGACCTGTACGTTTGAGCAGGGACTGACGTTTATCGAGTCACTGAACAGCCTGACACGAATTGTCAACCATGTGATGAATATCGCAGAGGCGAGCGGAAGCGAGCTTTTGCTGAATACAGCGAGAGAATAGGGAATCTTTCGGATTTCTTTCGAATTTTTGCCGGAATATTTTCGATCCGGACATAGATTTCTTTTCGGTGAAAATGCTATACTACCCTCTGTGGGAAGGAAGAAGTTTCCATCCTGCAGAGGGTAATTTTTATTGGAGGAAAATGAAATGGGACAGTACCATATACTGATTGTGGAAGATGACAGGGAGATTTTAGACGGTGTGGGGATATACCTGAAGAATCAGGGGTATGAGGTATTCAAAGCACAAAATGGAAGGGAGGGACTGCAGATTCTGGAGCAGCAGAAGATCCACCTGGCGATCGTGGACATCATGATGCCGGTGATGGATGGCATCGCGATGACGATGAAGCTTCGGGAAACGTATGATTTTCCGGTCATTATGCTCTCGGCAAAATCCGAGGAGATCGATAAAGTGACCGGGCTGAACATCGGGGCGGATGATTATGTGACAAAGCCGTTTGCGCCGATGGAGCTTTTAGCGCGTGTCAATTCGCATCTGCGCCGTTACGCACGCTATCTGAAAATGGCAGGCGGAACGATACGGGAACATGTGTATGAAGTCGGCGGTCTGGAGCTGAATGAGGAGACGAAGGAGGTGCGGGTGGACGGAGAACCCGTCGGTCTGACACCTCTGGAATTTAAGATTCTGGCGCTTCTGATCAAGAGCCCGGGCCGGGTATTTTCTGCAGATGAGATCTACGAGCGTGTCTGGAATGAGAAGGCAATCGCGACGGAGACGATCATGGTACATATCCGCCACATCCGGACAAAGATCGAAGCGGACCCGAAAAATCCAAAATATATAAAGGTGGTGTGGGGTGTTGGCTATAAAATTGAAAAACAATAAAGGGCTTCTATGGACACTGCTGTTGATTTTATTTTGTGCGCTCGTGATGGGGGGCTACAGTCAGGATGCGGGGCGGTATCAGAGAAACCGGCAGACGGCGGGAAGTGATTCTGATGGAGAGGAAGCGTGGCCATCGGCGGATGGAGGACCGGAGGAGAATCTGAAAAGCTTTGTCCGGTATATGTATGCCGGGAGCTATATTATGTACTGGGAACTGCAGCAAAAAGAGGACAGCAGAGCCATAAAGCCGTCGGAGCTCTTTTTCCCGGATACGATTCAGGAGAGCATGAAGTCCGAGCTGGAAAATTTTGACACGGAATTTGAGTCGTGGCGGAGTGCGATTTCTTCCCTGTTTGAACAGTATGGGATCGTCTACCGCATTGTCGATACGGAAACAGGAGAAATCTATACGAATTCGGTGGAAAATCTGGAGCAGTATGCGCCTGAGGTCGCAGAAGGGGATGTCCCGTTCTTTCTGGAACTGACCTTTGACCAGGAGGGAAGTGTCGCGATCAGCGATATGTGGAATACGGATGGGATTGAGCTGAGTGCGGGCAGTGTCCGGGGCATGACAAAGGACCGTGTGCAGAAATGGTTCATTGGAGAGGATCAGCTCCCGACGTCTCTTCTGGCGTCTCCAACGCAGGTAAAGGTCTACATTTACTCAAACAATGAGCTGTGCTATTATCCGCTGGATATGGAGACAGCGGCAGAGACCGGAGCGCTGCTGGCGTACCACGAGGTACGGGATCTGCTTTTTACTGCGTATTTTGTACTGCTGGGGCTGATGACGATCCTGGTCGTGGTGTTTCCGGTATTTCGCAGGCAGCGCCGGGAGCTCTCCGGAGTGCTTGGAAAGGTATCGGTGGAATGGGCGGCAGCCGGCGTGCTGATCGGAATGTTCGGAATACAGATCGGGGCAGGATTTTGTACGCTGTATCTGAGAAGCGGATACTCGGTCTGGCTGCTAATGCTGAATTTCCTTGTGTATGTGGGTATTTATGGCATCTGGTTCTGGACCATCCAGCTCCTGCTGCAGATGAAGGGAGAAAGCAGCGCACACGCGATTCTGGACCGTTCCTGGATCTGGAAAAACATGGGGAGAATCCACCGCTTTTGCAAAGAGCTGTGGAAAACGTTGCTGGAACTGGTGCGGACGGTGGATATCCACGATGCGTCTGACCGCTGGCTGGCCGGATTGCTCGGAGTCCAGTTTGTGATTCTGGCCGTGTGTTCCCTGTTTGGATCCTTTTCGATTGTGTTGTTGCTGATTTACTCGGTATGTCTGTTCTTCCTGTTGAAAAAACACCTGGCCAGGATCAGGGAGAGCTATGAAGGGCTGTTGCAGTCGGCACGCTGTATGGCAGAGGGCAATTTAAAGGCGGAGTCCACAGGTGATCCTGGCGTATTTGCATCGCTGGATCAGGAACTCTCAAAGATTAAAGACGGATTTTCGGAAGCGGTAGAAGAAGAGCTGCGCAGCCGAAATATGAAGACAGAGCTGATCACAAACGTGTCGCATGACCTGAAGACGCCGCTGACTGCGATCATTACCTACATTAATCTGCTTAAAGATCCGGCGACGACGGAAGAGGAGCGGAAAAGCTACGTGGAGATTCTCGATCGGAAATCGCTGCGTCTGAAAAAGCTGATCGAGGATCTGTTCGAAATCAGCAAGGCGGCGAGTGGAACGATCCGTCTGGAATGCAACTGGGTCGACATCGGAGAGCTGCTGCAGCAGGCAGTGCTCGAGCAGGAGGACCGGCTGATGGAGCACGGGATCGCCTGCCGGGTGTCGGTGCCGGAAGAGCGGTTCCGCCTCTGGCTGGATGGGGAGAAGACGTACCGGATTCTGGAAAATCTGCTCGTCAATGTCGCAAAATACGCGATGCCGGACACGCGGGCATGGGCGAGTCTGGAAAAACAGGGCGATGAGGTGAACATTACGATCAAAAATACATCCGCGACGGAGCTTTCTGGTGACTGCAACGAGCTGACGGAGCGCTTCGTGCGCGGAGATCGGGCGCGCAATACAGAGGGCAGTGGCCTCGGACTTGCGATCGTGAAGAGCTTTACGGAGCTGCAAGGTGGCAAGTTCCGGATCGAGACGGACGGGGATCTTTTTAAGGCGATCGTGACGTTTCCGAATGTAGAGAAAGAGCCGGAGCAGGGATGAGACGTAGGATGGCATGACTACTTGGTTCAGGTCAAAGCAGCTATTCGGTTAAAAAACAGGCTGGCGTTTTGAGCAGCAATGCTCAGAGCGTACAGCCTGTTCTTATAGGACTTATGATTTCTTATTTCTTTTTCTTCATGAGCATCCGGATGTCCTTCAGCCTCGGCAGGAAGTACCACAGTGCGATCGGCGCGGCGATCAGTGCGAGGATGCAGCGTCCCCAGAACGGGAATCGGAACGTAGCCATCGTCACGATACAGATGATAAAGTACGCGCAGGAGATGCAAAGTGTCGTGGGAAGCGGGATGATCTGTGTGCCGGTCAGACGCTGTTCCATGAATGCCTGCATGATCATCAGCACCATATAGGAGAAGGCGGTCGTGTAGGCTGCTGCCTGATAGCCGAAGGAACGGATCCCGACATAGTTCAGGAATACATTCAGGAACATGACGGATACGGTCGAGATCGCGACGAATTTCGTCTTTTTATGGAAATTCTGGATGGCGGTGTAGCTGTAGCTGTAGAAGCGGAACAGTGTGCCGGTCACCATCGGGGCGATGAGCCAGATGGCAGCGGCATATTTTTTTCCGCCTAAAACACGGATGATCTCCGGGGCGAAGAGCACGAGCCCCCAGGAGATGACACCGAAGCCGTGCATCAGAGTCGACCAAGAGCCGCGGATTTCGCCTGCTTCGTTGCGGGAGATTTTTTCGTACATCCATGGCAGCCAGGCATTCCAGACCGAATCTTCCAGAATCCAGATGATATAGGAGACGGTCGTGGCGACCGCGAAGATGGATCCTGGGATATCGCCGACCATCCGTGTGACCATGAGCTTGTCTGCCTGATTCATGATCTGGATCGAGAGCACTTCCGGAATCAGCGGAAGGCTGAAATGAAGTGCATAGCTCCAGTAAGAGCGGTCTACGAGCTTTTTGCCCTGCACTGCCATTAAAATGGCGACCGTGAATCCACCGATGATCATCGGAATATAATAGCCTGCAATGCGCAGTTGCATCAGAGCGTCTTCGTGTCCGGCGCGTTTGCCGAGCACGACGAGCAGCACGGAGAGTAAGGTCGCCGGGATGACCGTGGCGGCGGTCAGAGTCGTGCTCGCTTTGTAGCGCATCATCTGCTTTTCCCGGCGCTGCATGTAAAAAATACTCGTGTGCGCATACGTATAGAGGAAGGCGATGAGGAGCATGAAATCATTCATGCCGCACAGTGCCTCGGCCTGCCTGCGGAAAATCAGGAAGATCACAAAGAATACCGAGATGGACAGATACGAGAGCGTCTGGACACTCGAAACATATTCATTAAATTTTTCCTTTACATCGTACTTGGCGCATTCGACGCTCCGCCACAGACAGAGCGACATGACCGGTGCGAAGATCAAAAGCCAGGACTCGAAGATCTTGTACTGGTTGTACTGTTCCTGTGAGAGCAGCCGGGTGAAGACCGGCGTCATCAAAAAGGTGATGCCGCGGACGAAGAGCTGGCAGGCGATGTAGAAGATACCGGCCTTGAACGCACGGCGGTTCAGGGAAGCGTCCTTTCCGTCAGCCATATTACCGGCCTCCTTTTGCCGGAAGCTGGCAGACGAAGCAGCGCAGCTTGCCGTTTGGATCCGGTGGGATCACGTCGAGCCAGTCGATGCGAAGCCGGAATTCATCTCCGTAGATGTCGTGCAGCTTCTTCTGGAAAAATGCTTCAATCTCTTGATTGGTATAAGTGGTGTCCATCGGATCGCGCACAAGCTCCACGCGCATATCGTGATAGCTTTCCTGGATGAACCGGAACTGCGCGATGCCGGTAATGCCGTTTGTGATTTTCCGAAGCTCGAGCACGGAAGTCTCCTCGCCGTTTTCATGGCGGACCATGTCATTTAAACGGCCGTGGATCTTTGTGACATAGCGCACGCCTTCTTTTACATAGGAGGAGGCGATATCGCCGATGTCGTAATTGATCAGCGGAAAATCGGTCTTGAACAGCGGGGTGATGATGACACGGCCATTGTCGGCGAGTTCATTTTTTTCATTATAAATATTCACGACATGTGTGTCGTTGCAAATGTCATAATAATCCTTGCCCGGACGCTTGATGATGCAGCTGCCGGTCTCGTCGCTGCCGTATGCGTCGACCAGTCCCGGTCCGAACGTCTTTTCCAGCGTTGTGCGCGTTATCTCATCGACCATCTCGCTGACCGGAATGTACCATTTCGGCTGGCGGATCGTAAGACCATGCTCCTGCGCATAGAGTGCGATGCGCACGATACAGTTCTTGCGCAGACAGATCAGATCCGGATGGTACTCATTCAGCTCACGGATGACGTCCGGCATGCCTTCGGCGGTGCAGCGCGTCTCCGAGAGCTTGCGCCGTTGCAGGATCCCAAATTTCTGTAAAATGGAGTCCTGCTGCTTTTTCTCCTTGCGGTAGCTGGACTCAAACGAGAGCATTTTGCCGAAGACCGGGTTGTAACCGAAGCTCATCAGGATACGGATCCAGTTCGCGTTTGTGCAGGCATGTTCACGCTGTGACTGATACAGCACGAGCGGTACACCGGTCGAACCACTTGTGCTCGTGGCGTCCCAGCTGTCACGGGTGTCCGGATGGGTATCGTAGAGCTCCTTCATCCATGTGCGCAGCTCGGCCTTTGTGAGCACCGGGAATTTCTGCAGATCCTCACTGCAGTGAAAGTCGTCCGGTGTCAGATGGCAGGCGTCAAAACGCTTCCGGTAAAACGGGATCTCATAGGCGCGCTTCATCAGCTTATGTACGTTTTTATTCTGCTTCTGTTTGATTTTCTTCCGGTCATCCGGAAAATGCTTCTCCAGAACGAACAGATAATATAAGGTAGACACATTGGTCAGCTTTTTTGCAATGGAAATACTCATGATAAATTAAATCTCCTTTTGATCTCTCATTGCAGTATAGCAGAAAACAATTTGAGTGACAAGAAATTAGAATTATTTAAGAAAATTTCAGAATTTGAAGGGTTAAAAAAGAAATGGAGGTATGGTAAAATGAAGCAAAATGGAACAAGAAGAACAATATCCGGAAAAAGAAGAAGCCGGAAATATACAATGAAGGTGGATATCGTGGGAAAAAAGGACGAAACATTACAGGAGATGGAGCAAAGTGAACTGCTGCTTCCGGCTGTGATTGAAGAAAAAAAGAACCGTGATCTGTGGACGACGCTGAAAACGATCCGGAAGAAATTTGCACGGCCAAAGCCGCTTCCGGAGGAATATCAGATTCCGGAATTTACTTCGCCGCTCGTGCGGGTAGAGGCACCGCCGGAGCAGGGACTGACGAAGGAGCAGGTCGCGGACCGAATCGCACGCGGTGCGGTGAATCATGCGGTGGAATCGGCGTCGAAGTCGAAAAAGGAGATCATCTGCAGCAATATTTTTACTTATTTTAACCTGATCTTTTTCATCATTGCGGTGCTGCTGATTGTGGTGGGCTCGTTCCGGGATCTGACCTTTTTACCGGTCATCATTGCGAATACGGCGATCGGTATTTTCCAGGAGCTGCGCTCGAAGAAGGTGCTCGATGAGCTGACGATTCTGAATGCACCGAAGAATACGGTGTTGCGGGATGGTAAGGAGGAGATCGTACCGGCAGAACAACTCGTGCTGGACGATATCCTGATCTTAAAGGCGGGCAGCCAGATCCCGGCGGATGCGACGGTCGTATCCGGAGAGGTGCTCGTCAATGAGGCACTGATCACCGGTGAGGCAGATCAGATCCAGAAGAAGAGCGGAGATACCTTGCTGTCAGGCAGCTTTGTCGCATCCGGCGAGTGCCGGGCGAGGATCGAGAAGGTCGGAGAGGATTCCTACGTCTCGCAGCTGACCTTAGAGGCCAAGGCGATGAATGATACGGAAGTCTCCGAGATGATCCGGTCTCTGGACCGCCTCGTAAAAATCGTCGGATTTATCATTCTTCCGATCGGCATTGTGCTGTTCAGCCAGCAGCATTTTATCAATGGCGCGTCGATCCGCGACAGCGTGACGTCGACCGTCGCAGCGGTCATCGGTATGATCCCGGAAGGACTGTATCTGCTCGCAAGCGTGGCACTGGCGGTCAGCGTCATGCGTCTGGCGACGCAGAAGGTGCTCGTGCACAATATGAAATGTATCGAGACACTGGCGCGTGTCGATGTGCTCTGCGTGGATAAGACCGGTACGATTACCGATAATACGATGAGCGTGAAGAAGGTCATTCCATTCCGGACAGAAGAGATGCCAAGAGCAGGGGAAGATGTGGCGGAAGATTCTGAGCGGGCGGTTGCGGCAGAGGAACGCGATGCAGCTTCCGGGGCAGTGAGTCAGGTGGAGGCAGCAGCGGCAGCTTCTGCGGATGAGGGGCAAACTGCAGCCACAGAGGCAGTGGCAGCCGATGACGGCGCAGGAGACGCGGCTCAGACCGAAGAAGCAGGTGATCGTAAAGAGCCTTCATCGGAAGATTCGGTCGAGGAAAAATACCGGAGATTTGCAGCTGAGGCGGAGACGACGGAAGCTGAGCGGGAAGAGCTCGAGCTGGCACTCGGCGATTTTGCGGCGGCGATGGCGACGGACAATATCACGATGAAAGCGATCAAGGACTATTTCCAGAAGCGCAGCGGAAAGCGTCCGGAAAAGGTCTACTCGTTCTCATCGGCGACAAAATACAGCGGCGCGGTGTTTGAGGATGCGAGCTATGTGCTCGGCGCGCCGGAATTTATCCTGCGTGAGCAGTATGCGGCTTACAGTGAGCGGATCGAATACTGGGGCAGACAGGGCTACCGTGTGCTCGTCTTTGCAAAATATGAGGGCATCCTGGATGGGGAGAGGCTCACAGCAGGCGTACAGCCACTGGGCATGATCCTGCTGGCCAATCCGATCCGGCAAAATGCGAAAGAGACGTTTGCCTACTTTGCAGAGCAGGGCGTAAAGATCAAGGTCATCTCCGGTGACAATCCGGTCACGGTATCAGAGGTGGCAAAGGAAGCCGGCATCGAAGATGCAGAAGACTATGTGGATGCAAGCACGCTGACGGATGAAAAGGCGCTGTTTGCAGCGGCAGAGCGGTACACGGTATTCGGGCGCGTGACGCCGGATCAGAAGCGTCAGCTCGTCAGCGCCATGAAAGGCCGTGGACATACGGTGGCGATGACCGGAGACGGTGTCAACGATGTGCTTGCATTGAAGGATGCGGACTGTAGCATTGCGATGGCGTCCGGAAGTGATGCGGCTTCGCAGGTCGCACAGCTTGTGCTTCTGGAGTCGGATTTTTCCAAGATGCCGTCGGTCGTGGCGGAAGGACGCCGGGTGGTCAACAACATCGAGCGGACTGCCAGCCTCTTCCTGGTGAAGAATATTTTCTCCCTGTTTTTGTCGATTTTCTCGATTATCCTGATGGTCAATTATCCACTGGAGCCGTCGCAGATCTCGCTGATCAGTATGTTTACGATCGGCATTCCGGCCTTTGTGATGTCTCTTGAGCGCAATACCGATCGGATCAGGGGACATTTTCTGAGCAATGTGCTGTTTAAGGCACTGCCGGGCGGACTGACCGACTTCCTCGTCGTCAGCTCGCTGTATACGTTCTGCATGGAGTTCCAGGTCAGTGAGACGGATGTGTCCACGTCGTGTACGATCATCCTTGCGATTGTCGGACTGATGATCCTTTACCAGATCGCATCGCCGATGACGAAGTACCACTGGATCCTCTGGTTCGGTATGGCAGCGGGACTTTTATACTGCATGATCTTTGTGAGCCGTATCTTTGCGATCACGAGTGTGTCGAAGCAGAGCATGATGCTGCTGATCGTCTTTGCAGTCGTCACGGAGCCGACCTTCCGGTATTTGAGCATTCTGATCCGGAAATTGTCTGACTGGTATACAGAGCGTCGCCAGCGCCAGGCGGAAAAAGCACGGAGAAGTCAGAATCTATAAAGCCCACGGTGAAATTTTTGTGGATTTTGTGATAAGATACTGGTATAATGAAAAAAGAAACACTTATGAAAGATAAGGAGATCAGATATGAAGCGAGTTCTTTTAAAGCTGAGTGGCGAGGCACTGGCCGGGGAAAAGAAGACCGGTTTTGATGAGCCGACGGTTATGAAGGTGGCAGAGCAGGTAAAGTCACTGGTAGATCAGGGCATTGAAGTAGGAATTGTGATTGGCGGAGGCAACTTCTGGCGCGGACGTTCCAGTGAGAATATCGACCGGACGAAGGCTGACCAGATCGGAATGCTGGCGACCGTCATGAACTGCATTTATGTGTCAGAGATTTTCCGCGCGGCGGGGATGAAGACGGCAGTGATGACCCCGTTTGTATGTGGCGCATTTACAGAGCTTTTCTCAAAAGATCGTGTAAAGCAGTGCTTTGCAGAGCACACCGTTACCTTTTTTGCAGGTGGTACCGGACATCCGTACTTCTCCACCGATACCGCGACCGTTCTGCGTGCGATTGAGATTGAGGCGGATGTGATTCTGCTCGCGAAGTCGATTGATGGCGTATATGACAGTGATCCGAAGGACAATCCGGCGGCGAAGAAGTATGATGAGATTTCCATTCAGGAAGTCATCGATAAGAAGCTTGGCGTTGTCGATATGACTGCGTCGATTCTGTGCATGGAGCAGAAGATGCCGATGCTCGTATTCGGACTGAACGAGGAGAACAGCATCGTCAATACCGTAAGCGGAACATTCAACGGGACGAGAGTGACCGTATAAAGGCAAATCAAGGAGGACAACAAAATGGATGAGAGAATCAAAGTATATGACGAGAAGATGACGAAGACCTTCAACAATCTTCTCAGTGAGTTTGCAACAATCCGTGCCGGACGTGCGAATCCGAGCATACTCAATAAGATCCGTGTCGACTACTATGGCACACCGACTCCGCTGCAGCAGATCGGTAATATCACCGTACCGGAGCCGAGAATCCTGCAGATCCAGCCGTGGGAGGCATCCATGGTAAAGGCGATCGAAAAGGCGATCCTGACCTCTGACATCGGCATCAATCCGTCGAACGACGGACGGATCATCCGCCTCGTATTCCCGGAGCTGACCGAGGAGCGCAGAAAAGATCTCGTAAAAGAGGTAAAGAAAAAAGGTGAGGCAGGTAAGGTAGCGATCCGGAACATCCGCAGAGATGCGAACGATTATCTGAAGAAGCTCGGCAAGACCGAAGTATCGGAGGATGAGATCAGTGATCTGGAGGATGCAATCCAGAAGATGACGGATAAGTACATCAAGGATATCGACAAAGCGACCGAAGAAAAGTCAAAGGAAATCCTTACGGTATAATCGTTTCACGGGATAGCATACAGGGGTATTACAGAGGGAGTGCAGCTGTGATACCCCTGTTTTTACGGGAGGAAAAAGGATGAATATTCCGAATCATGTGGCCATCATACTCGATGGAAATGGCAGATGGGCAAAGAGCAAGGGGATGCCGCGCAACTACGGCCATGTAAAGGGCGCACAGAATCTGGAGGTCATTTGCCGGGATGCCTATAATATGGGAATCAAATACCTGACGGTATATCTGTTTTCCACAGAGAACTGGAAACGTTCGCCGGATGAGGTCGACGCGCTGATGAAGCTCTTTCGCAGATATACGAAGACCTGTATCAAGACCGCGCGTGACAATAATATGAAGGTGCGGGTGCTCGGTGATCCGACGGCGCTGGCGGACGATCTGCAGGAAAGCCTGAAAAAGCTGGTGGAGAGCTCGAAGGACAATACCGGGCTGAATTTCCAGATCGCGATCAACTATGGCAGCCGGGATGAGATCGTGCGGGCGATCCGCAAAGTGGCAGCGGACTGCGTGGACGGGCAGCTGAAGCCGGGGGAGATCACGGAGGAGTGTTTCTCGGGCTATCTGGATACGGCAGAAGTGCCGGATCCGGATCTTCTGATCCGTACGAGCGGAGAGCAGCGCCTGTCAAACTATCTGCTCTGGCAGCTGGCTTATACGGAGTTTTATTTTACCGAGGTGCCGTGGCCGGCATTTACAAAAGAGGAGCTGGCAAAGGCCATCGAAAAATACAACAGCAGAGACCGCAGATATGGCGGTGTAAAGGAGGAATAAGCGATGTTTCGGACGAGACTGATCAGCGGAATCGTGCTGGTGCTGATCGCGCTCGTGGTCATCATTACCGGGGGACCGGTGCTGGCTGCGACGCTTTTTATCATATCGGAGATCGGAGTGTTTGAACTCTATCGGGTGCTGAAGGTGCAGGATGAGGGATTTTCTCCACTGGCTGCAGTCGGGTATCTTGGGACGGCAGCCTACTATACAATCGTATTTTTTACCGGTTCTGCATATACTATGACAGTGCTTCTTGCGACGCTGATTCTGTGTATGGGTGTCTATGTGTTTACGTATCCACGTTACCGGTCAGATCAGGTGACCGGTGCATTTTTCGGTGTGGTCTATGTGGCGGTGATGCTCTCGTGTATTTATGAGCTGCGGATACTGGAGAAAGGCGTTTACCTTGTATGGCTCGTATTTCTCGGTTCCTGGGGCTGTGATACGTGTGCGTACTGCGTCGGTAAGCTGATCGGCAAACACAAGATGACGCCGAAGTTAAGCCCGAAGAAGTCGGTAGAGGGTGCAGTCGGAGGTGTCGCAGGCGCTGCGATCCTCGGGGCGATCTATGGCCTCGCAATTGCCGGAAAGATGGGGGATGGCAGCCATATCGCGTCTTTTGCAGTGATCTGTGCGGCGGGCGGACTGATCTCGATGGTCGGCGACCTTGCGGCCTCTGCGATCAAGCGGAATCACGATATCAAGGATTATGGCCATCTGATTCCGGGACACGGTGGCATTCTGGACCGGTTTGACAGTGTGATTTTGATCGCACCGGTGATTTATTATCTGGCGCTTGCACTGGTGTAAGGGCGCATGTGCAGTGCGCGTGGAAAGGATGGGATACAAATGAAAACGATAGCGATTTTAGGTTCGACCGGATCGATCGGTACGCAGACCCTTGATGTCGTGCGTGCAAATGGGGATATTCGGGTGGCGGCGCTTGCGGCAGGAAAAAA
Organism: Lachnospiraceae bacterium; assembly: GCA_029006155.1. GTDB lineage: Bacteria > Bacillota > Clostridia > Lachnospirales > Lachnospiraceae > Choladousia. Next base: position 22,831 of record JAQXGF010000030.1, on the reverse strand, counting down.
TAGGAAGCTTCTGGAGCAGCAGATCCGGGAATTTCATCCGCGGCTGGCAGCAGTTGCGGACGAAGCAGATGCAAAGGCTTTAAGGACAGCGGTGGCAGACCTTGAGGTGGAAATTCTCTATGGAGAAGAGGGCCGCGAGGCGGTAGCCGTCTGCGAGGAAGCAGAGATTCTGGTGACGGCGATCGTTGGAATGATCGGAATTCTGCCGACGATCCGTGCGATCGAGGCCGGAAAGGATATTGCACTCGCGAACAAGGAGACGCTGGTGACGGCGGGACACATCATTATGCCGCTGGCTGCGCGCTGCGGGGTAAAGATTCTTCCGGTCGACAGTGAACACAGCGCGATCTTCCAGGCACTGCAGGGCGAGGAACGCCGCAAGATCGATAAGATCCTTCTGACGGCTTCCGGTGGACCGTTCCGTGGCAGAAAGGATCTGAAGGGGCTTCGGGTCGAGGATGCATTAAAGCATCCGAACTGGTCCATGGGGCAGAAGATCACGATCGATTCTGCCTCAATGGTAAATAAGGGACTTGAGGTGATGGAGGCGAAGTGGCTGTTTGGAACCGATCTTGACCAGATCCAGGTCGTGATCCAGCCGCAGAGTGTCATCCATTCCATGGTACAGTTTGTGGACGGCGCGGTGATCGCGCAGCTTGGCACACCGGATATGAAGCTTCCGATCCAGTATGCCTTATATTACCCGGAGCGTCGGTATCTGGGCGGAGATCGTCTGGACTTTGCAAAGCTTGGACAGATCACGTTTGAAGATCCGGATCCGGAGACGTTTCTTGGACTGAAGTATGCGTTTGAGGCGGCCCGTACCGGCGGCTCGATGCCGACCGTATTCAATGCGGCGAATGAGCGGGCGGTCAGCAAATTCCTGAATCGGAAGATCGGGTTTACGGATATTTATGAGATCATCCGCTACTGCATGGATGCACATCAGACGATTGCGGATCCGGATATCCGTCAGATTCTGGATACCGAGCAGAGCGTATATGAGTTGATTGAGAGCAGGTGGTAGATTGAAGATTATCATTGCGTTGCTGGTATTCAGCGTGATTATCATTTTTCATGAGCTCGGACATTTTCTGCTGGCGAAACGGGCAGGGGTGACTGTCACAGAGTTTTCCCTTGGCATGGGACCGCGCCTTCTGAGCTTTGAGGCGGGCGGGACACGCTACTCATGGAAGCTGCTTCCATTTGGTGGATCGTGCATGATGCTCGGCGAGGATGAGGGTGACGAGGGAGAAGGTACCTTCGGGAGTAAGTCCGTGTGGGCGCGTATGTCGATCATTGTGGCGGGACCGCTGTTTAATTTTCTCCTTGCCTTTTTGATGGCGCTCTTTATCGTCGGAAGCATCGGGTATGATGCGCCGATCCTGACCGGCGTCGCAGAGGGGACGCCAGCCGCGGACGCCGGGCTGCAGGCAGGCGACCGGATCGTCAAAATGAACGGCAAGCGGATCCGGCTGTGGCGGCAGGTGCAGAATTATTCGATGTTCCATTCCGGGGAGACCGTCGTGTTTGAGTATGAGCGCGACGGAAAACGGGCGGAAGTCACGGTGACACCGACCATTATAAATGGCAGCTATCGGTACGGGATCAATGGCAATGTCAATGCGACGCGCCAGAAGACGAATGTGCTGCAGACGCTGGAATACAGTGCCTATGAGGTCGGCTACTGGATCGAGACGACGGTATCGAGCCTGAAGCTGCTCGTACAGGGCGGCGTCTCGATCAACGATATGTCCGGTCCGGTCGGTGTCGTGGATGCGATCGGAGAGACGTACGAGGAGAGCCGGTCGGACGGAGCCTTCTATGTATGGCTGAACCTGCTGAACATCGCCATTCTTCTGTCTGCGAACCTGGGTGTCATGAACCTTCTGCCGATCCCGGCCTTAGACGGAGGACGGCTTGTCTTTCTGATCGTCGAGGCGATCCGCAGAAAACGCGTCGAACCGGAGCTGGAGGCAAAGATCCACTTTACGGGGCTGATGCTGCTACTGCTTCTGATGGTTGTCGTGATGTTCAATGATGTGAGGAAGATTTTCCTTTAAACAAATTCCGTGGTCCGCTGCTGTATCCATTGAGCAAGGAAAAGAGAAACGCCCCGGGGAAATTCGAGGACTATGATTTCTGAAAAGAAAGAGAGTGCTGGATTTCCCCGGGGCTGTTTTTTAACCGAATCAGGCAAGTCCCCTGCTTCAATTGCGAATATCCACCTGACTAAAGTTGATATTTAATTTGTTCGAAATAAAACAACATATAGATTGACATTGACAAAAAGAGATGATATGCTAAAACAAACGCTTGACAACCGGAGAAAGCTATATTATTATGAGAACAGATGCGAACGTAAGTTCGAAAGGAGAAAAGACATGGCACAGGAAGAAAAGTTAAAGGCATTGGATGCTGCGCTTGCGCAGATTGAAAAGCAGTTTGGAAAGGGCTCTGTGATGAAGCTTGGCGATTCCGGGGCGAATATGAATATTGAGACCGTACCGACCGGTTCACTGAGTCTGGATATTGCACTTGGATTGGGTGGTATTCCGAAGGGACGTGTGATCGAGATCTACGGACCGGAGTCCAGTGGTAAGACGACGGTGGCACTGCACATGGTGGCAGAAGTACAGAAGCGTGGCGGTATTGCAGGCTTTATCGACGCAGAGCATGCACTCGACCCGGTATACGCGAAGAACATCGGTGTAGACATTGACAATCTGTATATCTCTCAGCCGGACAATGGGGAGCAGGCGCTTGAGATCACCGAGACGATGGTGCGCTCCGGGGCAGTGGATATCATTATCGTGGACTCGGTAGCGGCACTGGTCCCGAAGGCCGAGATCGACGGCGATATGGGAGACAGCCATGTCGGACTGCAGGCACGACTGATGTCACAGGCACTCCGGAAGCTGACCGGTATCATCAGCAAGTCCAATTGTACAGTCGTATTTATCAATCAGCTCCGTGAGAAGGTAGGCGTCATGTTCGGTAATCCGGAGACGACGACCGGTGGCCGTGCGCTGAAGTTCTATTCTTCTATCCGCATGGATGTGCGCCGGATCGAGTCTTTGAAGCAGAGCGGCGAAGTCATCGGCAACCGCACCCGCGTGCGTGTCGTAAAGAATAAGATCGCACCGCCATTTAAAGAGGCAGAGTTCGACATCATGTTCGGAAAGGGCATTTCCAGAGAAGGCGATATTCTGGATCTGGCTGCGAACATCAATGTCATCAATAAGAGCGGCGCCTGGTATGCATACGAGGGCAATAAGATCGGCCAGGGCCGTGAGAATGCGAAGCTGTACTTAAGAGAGCATCCGGAGATCATGCAGGAAGTAGACCGCAAAGTGCGGGAGCACTACGGGCTGATTCCGGGGGAGGAGACTGCGGCAGCAGAGGAGACCGTCGACAAAGAGGCAGAAGGCAAGGCAAAGGCTGCGAAGGGACTTCGTATGGTAGAGGGCAACCGTGTACCGGAGGCAGATGTGACAGAAGCAGACGATGATGCATCAGATATCTGAGATTGAGAAGCTCTCCTCCGGGCGTTACCGTATCACGCTGGATGACGGTCTGCAGTTCCCGCTTTACGGAAAGGAGCTGGGGCAGTATGGCATCGAGGTGGACGCGGTATTGCCGGAGGCGGCTTACCTGGAGATCATGCTGGAGCTGCTTCCCACCCGTGCGAAGAAGAAGGCACTGCATCTGCTTGAGCGCATGGACCGCACGGAGCAGCAGCTGCGTACGAAGCTGACAGAAGGCGGATATCCACCGGAGATCGTGGAGCAGACGCTGGAATATGTCAAAGGATTTCATTATATCGATGATGTGCGCTACGCACGGACTTACATGGAGTATCGCAGGGCGAGCAGAAGCCTTCGCCAGATGGAGCAGGATCTGTACCAGAAGGGGATCTCCAGAGCGGATGTGCAGGAAGCGTTAGAGGAGATGGAAGCTCCGGATGAAGAGCAGCAGATCCGTCAGTGGATCGCAAAGAAGCGCTTCGATGCAGAGACAGCAGACCGGCAGGAGCGGGATCGTCTGATCCGTTTTTTACTGCGCAGAGGATATGGGATGGCAGTGATCCAGAGAGTCCTGCGAAGCATGGATGAGACAGGATGACAAAGGTGCACAAAAATCGAAAACAGGGTCACTATTACTTGACACTTTTACCAAAACAGTATAAAATTGATATGTTGTTTACGAACAATGAAAACTAAATAAGGAGGTGCTCCTGTGCCTGGTGCAGTAACGATTATCATTGCAGTTGTGATTACGCTGGTTATCGCAATTCCGGTGACGAGTCTGATTGCCATCAGCTACCGCCAGAAAGTAGTAGAAGCAAAGCTTGGCAGTGCAGATGAGAAGGCGAGACAGATTATCGATGATGCGCTCAAGGTTGCAGAGACGAAGAAGCGTGAGGCTCTTCTGGAGGCGAAGGAAGAATCTCTGAAGACGAAAAATGAGTTGGAAAGAGAGACAAGAGAACGTCGGACAGAACTGCAGCGCTACGAGAAGCGAGTATTATCAAAGGAAGAAAGCGTTGATAAGAAAGCGGATGCTCTGGAGCGGAGAGAATCGGGAATCACGGCAAAAGAAGAAGAGTTAAAGAAAAAGAGCGCGGAAGTAGAAAAGCTTCGTGGTCAAAGACTCCAGGAACTCGAAAGAATCTCAGGACTTACCTCTGAACAAGCAAAAGAATATCTTTTAAAAACTGTTGAAGACGAAGTAAAAATTGACACTGCAAAGCTTTACAAAGAGCTGGAAAGCAGAGCAAAAGAAGAAGCAGGCAAAAAAGCAAAGGAGTACGTGGTTACGGCGATCCAGAAATGTGCAGCTGACCACGTAGCAGAGACCACAATCTCTGTCGTACAGCTTCCGAACGATGAGATGAAGGGAAGAATCATCGGACGGGAAGGAAGAAATATCCGGACACTTGAGACACTCACCGGTGTAGATCTGATCATTGATGATACGCCGGAGGCAGTTATATTGTCCGCTTTTGATCCGATCAGACGAGAGGTAGCGCGTATCGCCCTCGAGAAGCTGATTGTCGATGGCCGAATCCATCCGGCCAGGATCGAGGAAATGGTGGCAAAGGCACAAAAGGAAGTAGAGACAATCATCCGTGAGGAAGGCGAGGCGGCGACGCTGGAAGTCGGCGTACATGGCATTCATCCGGAACTGGTACGTCTGCTTGGACGGATGAAGTTCCGTACAAGCTATGGACAGAACGCACTGAAGCATTCCATCGAGGTGGCACAGCTCTCCGGGCTGCTTGCCGGCGAGATTGGTGTGGATGTCCGTATGGCCAAGCGTGCAGGATTGTTGCATGACATCGGTAAATCCATCGACCATGAGATCGAGGGATCGCATATTCAGATCGGTGCGGATCTTTGTAGAAAGTACAAGGAGTCTCCGATCGTCATCAATGCGGTAGAGGCTCATCATGGCGATGTCGAAGCAGAGTCTCTGATTGCATGTATCGTACAGGCAGCGGATACGATTTCCGCGGCACGTCCGGGCGCGAGAAGAGAAACACTCGAAACATATACAAACAGATTAAAACAGTTGGAAGATATTACAAACACCTTCAAGGGTGTCGAGAAGTCATTTGCTATTCAGGCGGGTAGAGAGATTCGAGTAATGGTAGTTCCGGATCAGGTGAACGATGCGGATATGGTACTTCTGGCAAGGGATATTGCGAAGCAGATCGAAGCGGAGCTGGAATATCCGGGTCAGATCAAAGTCAGCGTCATTCGCGAGAGCAGAGCTGTCGACTACGCGAAATAGAAAGAAGAGAAGGATCTTGCAGAGAAATGTGCAGGGTCCTTTTTTGCGGATAAGTATTAGTAGGGGGCTGCCTTATGATTGTTCTGTCAACGGAAGAAGGTTTGCCTGATTCAGTTAAGATGAAAATAAGCGGGAATAGAATAAAATGACGGATAAAGTAATAACAAAGGATGAAAAGATGATTAAAACGCCGAATGGAAGGAATGGAAATCCATAAAACACTTGAAAATCATATAAATGAAGAAGGATATTCCAGAAAAACAGAAGTATTTTGTATAGCTATTTCATGCTCCTGTGCTATAATTTCCTCAGCAGCCACGAAAGAGGGCAAAAAGAACTTATACAAAACAGGGAGGGTTTTACAATGAAAAAAAGATTTGTCAGCATGTTTTTAGCAGCAGTGATGGCAGGCACGATGGTAGCAGCTGTTCCGGTAATGGCCGAGGAAGCGACAGAGGCAGCAACGGAAGCAGCCGCAGCAGATGTAGATCTTTCAGACAAGAAGGTCGGCGTTTGCATCTATCAGTTCTCTGATAACTTCATGACACTGTTCCGCACCGAGCTGGAGAACTACCTGGTAGGACTTGGATTCTCCAAGGATAACATCACGATCGTAGACGGCGTAAACGATCAGGCGACACAGTCCGGACAGATCGACAGCTTCATCGCAGACCAGGTCGATGTCCTGATTATCAACCCGGTTAACTCCTCTTCCGCATCCACGATCACGGATAAGGTCGTAGAGGCAGGCATTCCGCTCGTTTACATCAACCGCGAGCCGGATGCAGATGAGGAAGCAAGATGGGAAGAGAACAACTGGAACGTAACATACGTTGGATGTGACGCACGTCAGTCCGGTACGTACCAGGGCGAGCTGATCGCAGATCTGGGCCTGGATGCCATCGATAAGAACGGCAATGGCAAGGTTGACTATATCATGATCGAGGGCGATCCGGAGAACGTAGACGCACAGTATCGTACCGAGTTCTCGGTAAAGGCTCTGGAGGATGCAGGACTGGAAGTAAATGAGCTCGATGATCAGGTAGGAAACTGGGATCAGGCAACCGCTCAGCAGCTCGTAGCAAACTCCCTCAGCCAGTATGGCGACGATGTAGAAGTAGTATTCTGCAACAACGACGCAATGGCACTCGGCGCTCTGCAGTCCATCGAGGCAGCAGGCCGCACCGTAGGCGAGGATATTTATCTGGTAGGCGTAGACGCACTTTCCGAGGCACTTGAGGATGTACTTGCAGGCACCATGACCGGTACCGTATTCAACGATCACTTCTCACAGTCCCACAGCGCAGCAGACGCAGCAGTCAGATATCTGACCGGCGAAGGCAACGAGCACTACATCGGATGTGACTACGTAAAGGTAACAAAGGACAATGCACAGGATGTTCTTGACATGGTAAAATAATCCGTCTCATACAGCATAGATCAGGCGGATAAAACAGAAAGCGCACTGCGTGAACTTTCTGCAGAAATGATGATACAGGAGGTGCGGCTGGTGTGAGACCGCACCTCCTTTTTCCGAAAATTCTGCCGGAACTTTCCGGAACGACACACCACGAAAACGGCAGCACCAAAGAGGGATAGCCGAAAAAAGAGGAGGAGGAAAATGTCCGAATATTTACTGGAATTGAAAGGCGTAAGTAAATCATTCCCCGGTGTCAAAGCGCTGGACAATGTACAGCTGGCACTCAGACCGGGGACGGTACATGCGCTGATGGGGGAAAATGGAGCGGGAAAATCGACATTGATGAAATGTCTGTTCGGTATCTATAAGATGGATGCCGGAGAAATATATATGAATGGACAGAAGATCCAGGTGGACAATCCGGATGAGGCGATGAAGCTTGGTATCGCGATGGTGCATCAGGAGCTGCAGCCGGTTCCGGCAAGAAGCGTGGCAGAGAACCTGTATCTGGGACGCTTCCCGGTGAAAAAAATTGGGCCGATCCAGATGATCGATCACAAAAAAATGTATGAAGATACCGCATACTGGCTTCATGAAGTAAAGATGGATTTCGATCCGAAGGCAATGCTGGGCGATCTGTCGATCGGTCAGATGCAGTCGGTAGAGATCGCAAAGGCGGTATCTCATCAGGCAAAGGTCGTTATTTTTGATGAGCCGACATCCTCGCTGTCAGACAACGAAGTAGAGGCGCTGTTCCGGATCATGAATGACCTGCGGGATAAGGGTGTGGCAATGGTCTACATCTCCCATAAGATGGATGAGATCAAGCGGATCGCAGATGACATCACGATCATGCGTGATGGCACCTACGTCGGCACCTGGCCGGCAGCTGAGCTGACGACGGATCAGATCATTGCGAAGATGGTAGGACGTGAGCTGACGAATGTGTATCCGGAGCGGAAGAATGAGCCGGGCGAAGTGATCCTGGAAGTAAATGATCTTTGCTCGATCCATGAAAATTCGTTCCAGCATGTCTCCTTCAATCTGCGAAAGGGAGAGATCCTCGGATTCGGCGGACTGGTCGGTGCACAGAGAACGGAACTGCTCGAAGGTGTCTTCGGGATCCGTGGAATTGCATCCGGTGAGATTAAAATAAACGGAAAGCCGGTAAAGATCAAAAAGCCGTCCGACGCCATGAAGGCAGGAATCGGACTGATCACGGAAGACCGGCGTGGCAACGGTATTTTCGGTTGCCTCTCGATCAAGGATAATGTCGGTGTATCGGTCTACAACAAATATCTGAAAGCGGGATTTGTGCTGGACCACAAGCGCATTAACGGAGTCGTGGATGACAGCATCAAGAAGCTCCGGATCAAGACCCCAAGTATGAAGGAGCATATCGCAAACCTCTCCGGAGGCAACCAGCAGAAGGTCATTGTAGCGAGATGGCTGGCGAATGATCCCGATATTCTGATCATGGATGAGCCGACGCGGGGAATCGACGTAGGTGCAAAGCATGAGATCTATGAGATTATGAATGACCTGGCGGCACAGGGCAAGGCAATCATTATGATTTCTTCTGAGATGGCAGAACTGCTTGGTATGTCCGACCGTGTCTATGTCATGTGTGATGGCAAGCTTCGCGGCGAGATTACCGAAAAAGAAGAAATGACCCAGGCGAAAGTAATGAGCTACGCAACGCAGTTCTGATAGGAGGAGAAAAACATGGGAAAGAAAAAACTGAGCTTTAAGGACATCATGGTGAACTATGGTGTCATCATTATCATGATCCTGCTTGTTATCTACACGGGATTTACATCAAAAAATTTCCTGTCCGGTAATAACCTGAACAACATTCTGATGAACATGAGCTCCCGTATCGTCATCGCACTCGGCATTGCAGGCTGTATCATCACGGCAGGCTGCGATCTTTCCGCAGGACGTATGATCGGTTTTGGCGGCTGTATTGCAGGTACATTGCTGCAGAAGATGGACTATTCCAAAAAGTTCTTCCCGAATATGGAGCCGATGAATATTTTTGTGGCACTTTTGATTGTCATGGTGATCTGCGCGGCATTTGGCTGTGTGACCGGATTTTTCATCGCTTACATGCATGTTCCGCCATTTATTTCCACGATGGCGATGATGGAAGTCGTATATGGAATTAACCTGATCTATACCAACGCAACTCCGCTTGGTGGATATACAAAGCAGTATACAGACATTGCGACCGGAAAATTCCTTGGAATCAATTATCTGATCTGGATCGCGATTCTCGTAGCGGCGATCACATGGTTTATTTTCAACATGACCCGTCATGGAAAATACATGTATGCGATCGGTGGCAACCCGCAGGCAGCGGAAGTAGCAGGTGTTCCGGTTAAAAAGACACTGATTATCATTTACGCAAAGGCAGCGGCAATGTATGGACTGGCAGGCTTTATGCTCGGTGCAAAATCCGGCGGTGCATCCGTCAACCTGGGACTTGGATACGAGATGGAGGCGATCGCAGCCTGCACCATCGGTGGCGTATCCGTATCCGGTGGACGAGGAAAAGTATCCTCCGCAATCATTGGTGTGGCAGTCTTTGAGCTTTTGAAGACCGCACTGCAGTTCCTGGGCGTCAACGCGAATGCACAGTGGATCGCACTCGGAGTCATCATCTTTGTTGCAATTTCTCTGGATATCAGAAAATATGTAGCGAGAAAGTAAAAAATCAGGTAAAATCAATGGAGGGGCTGCCGCACCGGACTTGCTTTGGCAACGATGTGACAGCCCTGTTTGTCAGAAAAAATAGAATGGAGGAGAGGACATGCAGGAAGGATACTGGTCGATGGCTATGATACCGATTCTGATGCTGATTGTGCTGGCCTATTATGGGGTGCGGCTTTTAGTGTTGCATGATATTTCTGCGATTCGGGGAAAAGATCAGCCTGGTAAATTAAAAGATGAGGAGCGCTATGCAAAAGAGGCGGGCAAGCTCATGCTGTTTCTGGCGGCTGGCTCACTGGTTATGACGGTGTTGCTCTATTTTCAGGTGATTGCAGCGGTCATACAGATCGTCGCATGGATCATCGTGTTTGGGATTCTGTGGAAAAAGATGGATGAAAGGTACGGAGCATAATGCAGCGGTATTCAGTTTTACTGGTGGATGACGAAGAAGATGTCATTCGGGTCATCATGAAAAAAATTGACTGGGAGCGTATGGGATTCCAGATCAGCGGCTATGCCCACAACGGGGTAGAGGCGCTGGAGATGGCAGAGGAATGTGTTCCGGATGTGGTCCTGACGGATATCAAAATGCCATATATGGATGGCCTTGCGATGAGCCGGAAGCTCAAAGAACAGTATCCGAATATAAAAATTATCATTTTTTCCGGGTTTGATGAATTTGAGTATGCGAAAGAAGCGATTGATATCGAGGTGGAGCAGTATCTGCTCAAGCCGGTCAATGCAGAAGAGCTCGGGCGGGTATTTTCCCGGATCCGCGAAATGCTCGACCATGAACGGGACGAGCAGCGGAACATCGATAAGCTGAACCAGTATTATCTGGAGAGCCTGCCGCTTTTGCAGGAGAGTTTTTATACCTCGCTGATCGAAGGGCGGGTGCAGCCAGATGAGATTGGGAGATATCTGGAGAGCTATCAGATTCACCTGGAAGCTCCGTTTTACGTAGTCACAGTCCTTCATATCAGCCGGTCGCAGCTACCGGATGGCATGTCGCCATTTCTCATGGCTGTTTCGGTCAAAAAGCTGGCGGAAGAGCAGCTGCGGGAGCGGTATGGCAGTAAAATTCTCATGTATCTGGGAGAGATTGCGGTGATCTCACAGCTTCCGGATGCGGCGGAAATCACACATTACACCGATGTGCTGAATGCATTTTGTACCCATGCAAAGCGCATTTGCGAGGCGAAGGTGACAGCCGGGATCGGCCAGATCTGCAGCCGGCTCTCTGACTTGCACCTGTCATATCAGGGCGCGGAAAATGCAGTTTCCTACCGGGCAATTTATGGCAATACGCGGGCGATCAACATCGCAGAGATTGATCCGGGCGAGAGCATGGAGCTCTCGGCAGAGCAGGATGCGATCCAGAACCTCTTAAAAGAGATTCGCATGGGGGACCGGGAAGCACTCGGGCAGCAGATTCACGCCTGCCGCGTCTGGTTTTCCAGACCGGGCATTTCGATCCAGAAATACCGGGTCTTTATTCTGGAACTTGCCGCGGAGCTGTTCCGGTTCGGGAGCAACAACCAGATCCCGGTGGAGACGATTTTCGGCTCTGCAGAAGCACTGATCGACTGTGGCTTTCAGGCGGAATCACCGGAAGAGTTCTGGGAATGGCTGCTTTTGTCCTGCGGGAAGATTCAGGACTATATCCGGCAGGAGCGCGCCAATACGACGAAATCTTTTGTGGCAAAGGCCGTCGATTACGTGCAGACTTCCTATGGGGACAAAAACATTTCCATTGAGACTGTCTGCCGCACGCTTGGCGTCAGCTCTGCTTATTTTTCCACCGTATTTAAAAAAGAAACGGGGAAAACATTCATCGGATATCTGACGGATTTTCGGATGGAGCGGGCCGTGGAGCTTTTGTTGACAACCGATGATAAAACCTATATGATTGCAGAAAAGACCGGTTATTCCGACCCGAATTACTTCAGCTATGCGTTTAAGAAGCAGTATGGGGTGTCACCGTCAAAATACAGAGTGGAGAAATTAAAAGAGCGTGGATAAAATCAAAAACTGGTTCAGAAAAATCACGGAGCATTCCGGTACCTATGTCGGCTCACGGAGCATACAGATGACGATCGCCCTCTCATTTACGGTCGTCTCTGTATGCTGTCTGTGTTTTCTGGGTATCCTGCTTTACAAGCAGTTTTCCAGAAAAGAGGAGACTCTGGTGCAGGAAAATTCCCGCCAGCTGTTGGAGCAGACGACGATCAATCTGGAAGATTACCTGCGCAGCATGCGCCGGATCTCCGATGCGATGTACTACAGTGTCATTAAGGACAAGGACCTGGAACAGGAGAGTATGGATGAGGAGATGACTCTGCTGTACGAGGCAAACAAGGACAACCTGGTCAGCATCGCCTGCTATACATACGATGGCAAACTGGTAGAGGCGACTCCGGTCGCAAATGAGAAAAAGGATGCGGCGGTCACATCGCAGGACTGGTTTGTCGATGCAAAAAATCAGCTGGAAAATTTTCATTTTTCGACCCCACACGTGCAGAACCTGTTTGATGATCTGACATACCGGTACTACTGGGTTGTCTCTTTGAGCCGGACGGTCGATCTGACCTACGGAGGCAAGTCGATACTCGGTGTGCTGCTGGTCGATATGAATTACAGCAGTATCGAGCGTATTTTAGACAAAGCAAATACTACGTCAGTTTCCTCCGAATATATTTACCTCATGGATCCGGACGGGGAGATCATCTATCATCCGAAGCAGGAGCTGATCCGGATGGGCCGGTTTCAGGAAAACAACCAGGAGGCAGTGCGTGCATCAGAGGAGAGCTGGAAGGAGACATTCGAAGGGAAAAAGCGGATCGTTACCCAGAAAACGATCAGCTATACCGGATGGAAGCTCGTCAGCGTCGTTCCGCTGGAATCCTTTGAGATGGGAAAAGGCAGTACGAAATATCTGGTCGTTATGCTCGTGTCGCTTGCACTTTTGACGACGGTCATTCTCAATCAGTTTGTCTCGGCGCGGATTGCCAAACCACTGCGAAGGCTGAATGATTCGGTGCGGGAGTGGGAGGCCGGCAATCTGGAGCCGGATATCTATGTGGGCGGTTCTCTTGAGGTCGAGCATCTCGGACGGACGCTGCGCTCGACGGTGAAGCAGATCCAGGAACTGATGCAGGATATCGTAGTGAAGCAGGAAGAAAAGCGAAAGAGTGAGCTGGATGCGCTGCAGTCGCAGATCAATCCGCATTTTCTGTACAATACGCTGGACTCGATCGTGTGGATGATCACGGGAGAGCGGTATGATGACGCGGTATTCATGATTACCCAGCTGGCCAGCCTGTTTCGGATCAGCTTAAGCAGGGGAAAGACGATCATCCGGATCGAAGATGAGATCCGGCATGCGGAAAACTATATGAATATCCAGAAGATACGCTATAAAAATGCATTTGAAGTGTCGTTTGACATTGCGCCGGAGATTCTTTCTGGCTGTACGGTAAAACTGGTCGTGCAGCCGATTCTGGAAAACGCGATCTATTATGGCATGGAAGCGATGGATGATGACGGCATGATTTCCGTGCGCGGATATCGAAAAGACGGAGATGTCTTTTTGGAAATCAGCGACAACGGACTCGGCATGCCGGAAGAGGCGGCGGCAAAGCTTCTGACGGAGGGAGAGCGGACGCGCAGCCGGGGAAGCGGGGTCGGACTTCTGAATGTACACAACCGGATCCGGCTCCGCTTTGGAGAGCAGTACGGTCTGCAGATCGAGTCCTGCCCGGATGAGGGGATGACGGTGCGGATCCATATCCCGTATATTCCGTATACAGAAGAGACGTGCCGGCAGCTGGAAGAAGGAAAGCTGCCAGGCAAAGAGGAGGGCCGGGACGTATGAACAGAGATCGACTGTATCTTGGAATTGTGATGGCGTTGATCGTTTCGGCGGTTATTTATGCATCGTATGGCCTGCTGAACAGTGAAAAAGAAGGCACGCACCATGTCGTCTCCGTCATCGTCAGCAATAGCGGCAGTGACCGGTGGAACGCATTTAAGGAAGGGCTGAACCAGGGAGCGGATGAGGTCGGACTGTATCTGAACGTCGTGTCTGCGCCGGCCTTTACCAGAGTGGAAGAAGAATATGGCATTATCCGCCGGGAGCTGGAAAATGGCGCAGATGGCGTCGTTGTGGCGCTCTGTAATACGGCAGATCCGGATGGGAGACTCTCGGAACTCGTGCCGGAGGACCGGATCGTACTCATTGATTCCGATCTGGATCTGGAGGGCGGGCACGCGCTCGTGCAGCCGGATGCCCAGGCGATCGGAGCAGCGATCGCCCAGATGATCCTGGATGAAAAGGAAACGGTCGGGAAGACGATCGGGGTGCTGACCGGAAATCAGCAGACGCTATCGGGCAGGCAGAGGCTGGAAGGATTTCGGAAAAAGATAGAAGCGGCAGGCCGGGAAATCCGTTTTTGTGCAGAGACAGACCAGGCATTTCTGGAAGAGATGGGACATGCGCCGGATATTTTAGCGGCACTGGACAGTGATGCGATGGAGATGGCACTGGATTATCTGACCGAGGGCGGACAGATATCGGATTGCAGCCTTTACGGGGAAGGACGTTCAGAACGGGCGATCTATTACCTGGATCGGGGAAGGATTCAGGGCATGGTCGTGCCGGACGAATATGCGATGGGATACGAGAGTGCGCAGCTGATCCAGAAACAGCTGGAGCATACGGAGAGCAGTACGACGCAGATCGAGACCGGATTCATTTCGGTGACAAAAGAAAAGATGTATGATAAGGAAGCAGAAAAGATCCTGTTTCCGGTCGTACACTAAATGGGGGATGGATGTGAGACGCATAAGAAAAACAGGGCTGGCGGCAATGGCTGGAATCCTGCTTCTGACCGGATGCAGTTCCGGGAAGGAGGACGCCGTGAAAAGTATTAAGATCGGCGTGACGTTGTATGACCAGTATGATACGTTTATATCGGAGCTGATGCAGACCTTTAAGAGCAGCACGCTGAAAAAGGAATCCGAAAAAGGCGTGGCGATCAGTCTGGAGATCTTGGATGCCTCCGGGAGCCAGACGACGCAGAATGAGCAGGTCCGGACGCTGATAGAAAAAGGATGCGATGTGATCTGTGTAAATCTGGTCGACCGGACGGAACCGACAACAATCACTGATATGGCGGAGAAAAATAATATTCCGATCATTTTTTTCAACCGGGAGCTGGTGGCAGAGGATCTGGAACGCTGGTCCAAACTGTATTACGTGGGCGCAGATGCGTTTGACTCCGGAAGGCTGGAGGGGGCGCTGGCGGCAGATGCGTTTCTGACAGATGCGACAATGGATAAGAATCAGGACGGTATCTGCCAGTATGTCGTACTGGAGGGAGAGGCCGGACATCAGGATGCGATCGTGCGGACCGAATGTTCCGTAAATATGCTCCTGGAGTCCGGTGTACAGGTAGAAAAGCTCGGCTATGCGATCGCGAACTGGAACCGGGCGCAGGCGCAGACAAAAGTGGCTTCGCTGCTGACACAGTATCCGGGGCAGATGGAGCTGATTCTGGCAAACAATGATGATATGGCGCTGGGCGCGATCGATGCGTTAAAAGCGGCAGGGCTATCAAGAGACGAATGGCCGGCGGTCGTGGGGATCGATGGGACAGATCCGGGGCTGGAAGCGGTAGAAAAAGGCGAAATGATCGCGACGGTTTATAATGATAAGGAAGGGCAGGCAGATGGCATGCTGAATCTGGCCTTTGCACTGGCGACCGATGAGGGGCTGGATGAGGTCGGTCTGGAAAATGACCGCTATATCCGGATGCCGTATCAGAAAGTCACAAAAGAGAATGTGAGCGATTTTCAGAAGGCAAGTCAGTAGCGGCACGTGCCGTGACTGACAGAACAAAGAAAAGGGATGGAACGATATGAAAAAGAAACAGGGAAACTGTGAGACCTGTACCTATTTTACGTATGATGAAGACTATGAATGCTATGTGTGCGACATTGATATGGACGAGGATGAGTATGTCCGGCTGATGTCGGACGATCACTACAGCTGTCCGTATTACCGCAATGGAGATGAGTACCTTGTGGTGCGCAAACAGATGTAGTGTATCCCTGCAGCTAGGCTGCGGGGCTATTGTTGCGGCCCTGTTGCCGTGGTGTGGCGTAAATGTGAGAGCATACAGGTGTGGGTGTCCGTTCGAGTTGACAGCAGAATCGTATGGTATGTCAAATCAGGGGCTGCAGCAGGCGAAAATGACTCCGGGAAGCGACAAGCAACCCCATGCGCTGCATCTTTCCGATCTCCGCGGAGAGTGCACTGCGGTCGACGCCCAGGTAATCAGCGAGCTGCTGGCGGTTGAATGGGATGTCGAATTCGCAGGAACCGTGCTGCTGCGCCTGCCAGGAGAGGTAGGAGATGAGCCGGCCGCGGATCGATTTCGCGGAAGTGTGGAACATCCGGCGGGAGAGCGTCAGATTTTTCCGGGCAGAGATCGCAAGGAGGTTCTCGATGAGCCGTGCATGACAGCCGCAGGTGTTCGGGCAGGTATGCAGCATACGTCCGACATTCAGAAACAGGACTTCGCAGGGGGTGGCGGTGATGGCGCTGACCATTAGCGGAGCGCCTGCACAGGCGTAGGTCTCTGCAAAGATCTGGCCGGGCAGAATGCAGTCGAGAATGCTTTTATTGCCCCACAGATCATCATTTTCAATATGGACACTGCCGGAACAGACCAGTCCGATGCATCGAACCGTATCCCCGGCATGCAGAATGACCGTATCCTTTGGATAGGTCTTTTTTTGTGCGTTTAAGCAGGTAAGCATTTCTTTGATTTCCGCTTCGCTGCAGCCTGCGAACAGGGGCGAGCCGGTCAAAAGTGATAGATTCAAAATAAAAATCTCCTTTTTGTTGTCAGAACAACATACTTATTTTTAATGGCGTGGTATAACGGGTGCAGGATGTAGCTGATGGTAATACAGAGACGGCGATACAGACTCGGTCTTGCTGTTTATGATAAGTTAGTTATATTCTACCGCATCTGTAAAGTCAAGGCTGTTGCTTTATTGAACAGATTGCGAATGTTCGTTTGATTTGAGGACTGAGAACAAAACAAGAAGGAGGATTTTATTATGATACGAAAAATCATTCATATCGATACAGAAAAATGTAACGGCTGCGGGCTGTGTGCGTCCGCCTGTCAGGAAGGAGCAATCGGCATCGTGGATGGAAAAGCGACGCTGCTGCGGGAGGACTACTGTGACGGACTCGGCAACTGTCTGCCGGTCTGCCCGACCGATGCGATCTCTTTTGTGGAGCGGGAGGCGGCGGCCTTTGACGAGGAGGCAGTGAAACGAGCGATGGAGCAGAAAATAGAGACAATCGATGAACACGCAGTGGCAGCCGGGGAGCAGGCGCAGCACGGTTGTCCGGGAAGCATGGCGAAGCGTCTGCTGCAGAAGGCCGGGCTGGAAAAGAGACCGGCGCATGGTGGCTGTCCGGGGAGTATGGCGCGTACGTTGGCGCATGAAACGCATACGGAGACATCGCTGCACAGAGAAGAGGGGACATCCCGCCTGCAGCAGTGGCCGGTGCAGATCAAGCTCGTCCCGGTGCACGCACCATACTTTGACGGCGCCCGTCTTCTGATCGCAGCGGACTGCACGGCGTATGCATATGCGTCATTCCACGAGGATTTCATCAAAGGACGGATCACCCTGATCGGCTGTCCAAAGCTCGATGATGTGGACTACAGTGAGAAACTGACGGAGATCATCCGGGACAACGACATCAAAAATGTGACGATCGTCCGGATGGAAGTGCCGTGCTGTGGCGGACTTGAGCGTGCGACCGTCGAAGCATTAAAAGTGAGCGGGAAGATGATTCCGTGGCAGGTCGTGACGATCTCGACCGATGGGAAGATTTTGGAGGACTAGAGCCTGTTTGAAAAATTCTACAATGGCTATAAGGGAAACGAACGCACTTACGATAGTGGTTATGTGAAAGTAGAGAAAACCAGCTGGGTCAATCTCACAGAAAATAAAATTCAGGTGAAGGATTCAGCACGAAAGAAACCTGTAAATGAACAAATACCAGAGTTGCGGAGGAATAGAATCAATGGAAAATAAAATGTTTTGCTTTCAGTGTGAACAGACGGCGGGCTGCAGTGGATGCACCGGGAATGCGGGTGTCTGCGGGAAGACGGCAGATGTGGCGCATTTGCAGGATGAGCTGACCGGCGCGCTGATCGGGCTGGCACGGACGTGTATCAGCAATAAAAAGACGGAGCATGTGGACCGGCTGATCATCGAAGGACTGTTCACGACGCTTACAAATGTCAATTTTGACCCGGATTCGATCCGGAAGCTGACGGAAAAGGTGCATCAGGAAAAGCTCGCCGTATCGCCGGGCTGTGCGACCTGTGCGGCACGCTGCGGAAATACAGATGACTATGATATGGCGCGGATCTGGGAGGCGGATGAGGATATCCGTTCCTTAAAGTCGCTGCTGCTCTTTGGTATCCGCGGCGTGGCGGCCTATGCCTACCATGCGATGGTGATGGGTTATCAGAGTGAGGAGGTCAGCGAGTTCCTCTGTCGGGCGCTGGCGATCCTCGGAGAGGATTTTGAGATGGAAGACCTGCTTCCGGTCGTACTCGAGACGGGAAAAGTAAATCTGACCTGCATGGAACTGCTCGACAAGGCGAATACGGAGCAGTTTGGCACGCCGGTTCCGACCAAGGTGCCGCTGACCGTAGAAAAGGGACCATTCATCGTCATTTCCGGACATGATCTGCATGATCTGAAGCTGCTGCTGGAGCAGACAGAGGGAAAAGGCATTTCGATCTATACGCATGGAGAGATGCTCCCGGCGCATGCATATCCGGAGCTGAAAAAATATCCGCACCTGAAAGGAAACTTCGGGACGGCATGGCAGAATCAGCAGAAGGAATTTGCCGGTATTCCGGCGCCGGTGCTGTTTACGACCAACTGTCTGATGCCGGTGAAGAAGAGCTACGAGGATCGTGTCTTTACGACGGCAGTCGTGGCATATCCGGAGATGGTACACATCGATGAGAAAAAAGATTTCACACCGGTCATCGAAAAAGCATTGGAGCTTGGCGGATACAAAGAGGATCAGGAGTTTTGCGGTATCAACGGCGGCCATGAGGTGACGACCGGATTCGCGCACGGCACGGTGCTCTCGGTGGCCGATCAGGTGGTCGATGCGGTAAAGAGCGGTGCGATTCGCCATTTCTTCCTCGTAGGTGGCTGTGACGGTGCAAGAACCGGACGGAACTACTACACGGATTTTGTAAAGCAGACGCCACATGACACGGTGATCCTGACGCTCGCCTGCGGAAAATACCGGTTTAACGATCTGGATCTTGGCACGATCAATGGACTGCCACGGCTCATGGATATGGGACAGTGCAACGATGCGTTCAGTGCGATCCGGGTAGCCGTCGCGCTCGCGGAAGCATTTGGATGCGAGGTAAATGAACTCCCGCTCTCGATGGTGCTTTCGTGGTATGAGCAGAAGGCGGTCAGCATCCTTCTGACGCTGCTCCACCTCGGCATCAAAAATATCCGGCTTGGCCCGTCCCTTCCGGCCTTCCTCTCCCAGAATGTGCTGAACTATCTGGTAGAACAGTACGGCATCGCGCCGATCACGACACCGGAGCAGGATCTGGAAGATTTGCTGGGAAAATAAAAGTGGATATTCGCAGCTTATCAGCAGGAGTTTACACTCCTCCTGATAAAGCCAGTAAAAGAAAAGAGGCTGTCGCAAAATCATCCAAATGGGTGAGAAAGCGGCAGCCTCTTACAAAGGGGAGGATAAGTATATATTTTTATCTTTTGTATTTATCATCGGAGGGGATCCAATGATAAGAACATACGCAATCTCATAAGAAAATGTCACGTCCGTGTTGCTTTTTCTTTTCCTGTGAGATTACTCCTAGTATAGCCGGATTCCCGGAAACTATACACAAAAAGCGGAAATTTATAACCAGAAAAACAGGGATAAACGCTACCAATCAGAAGCTTTTCGTTGTATAATGCTTTTGGCGTACAGCGTCATTTTCCTTTGTAATGGCTTCAGCAAACGCATCATACAGCAGAAAGAATTGTAGTAACCCCAACATCATAAAAATGAATGTAGAAAGGATGGCTCAAAATGGAATTTTCAGAAGTAATCAAGAACAGGTATTCCTGTAAAAACTTCAGCGACAAAGAGGTAGAAAAAGAGAAGCTGGATCGGATTTTGGAGGCAGGGCGCCTCGCTCCGACCGCGAAAAATCTTCAGGAACAGCATATTTATGTAGTACAGTCCGAAAAAGGCTTAGCGGCCATTGACAAGGCAACCCCTTGCCGTTATCATGCACCGATGGTTTTCGTGGTGGCTTATAATAAGAACAACGTGTTTACCTATCCGGGCGGGAAAAGAGATTCCGGAATCGAGGATGCCAGTATTGTAGCAACGCACATGATGCTGGCGGCCTATAATGAAGGCGTGGACAGTTGCTGGATTAACTTTTTTGATCCGGAGGAACTGGCACAGGCGCTTCACCTTCCGGAAGACGAGGAAATTCTGATGCTGCTGGATCTTGGAATTGCGGCAGAAGGAACGAAAGCACTTCCGAATCATAGCAGCAGAAAGGATTTGGCAGAAACCGTATCGTATCTGTAACTCATCAATTTCATAGTTACTTTAAAAAAGATCACCTTCAGGCTATAATAAAACAAAAAAGCTTGAAGGTGATTTTGTATGGCAAAATATAAGAAGAAACTGGAAGAGGACATACGGTGTCCGCTGGAATACGGACTGGCAATCTTTGGGGGAAAATGGAAATCCCGCATTATCTGTGTGCTGGCCTCGAAAGAAAGACTGCGCTACAGTGAGCTTCGGAAAGAGATGTGCAACATTACGGATGCGGTACTGGCAGCGACCCTGAAGGATCTGATGGAAGATAACATAATTGAGAGAACCTCCTATGATGAGATCCCACCCCGAGTAGAGTATTCCCTGACGGAAAAGGGGAAGTCCGTGGTTCCTATTTTGCAGAATATCTGTCAGTGGTCCGGGATTTTCTATAAAGAAGACAGTGAAAAGGAGATGACCCAGTGCCAGAAATGCGATCATCATGGATGATGAGAGAAATACTATGAAATTTAAAAGTGGCTTATAAATTTGCTGATATCTTCCAAAACAAAAGCAGATTCGATAACATGAACGCAGGTAGTGAAGCTAGGCCATGTCAGCAGGTCCCCGCAGCAAAGCTGCAGGGATGGATTGCGAATGTCCGCTTTACTGCACCAAATAAATTATCAGACAAAGCAAGACGGAGGTAGATGTGATGTTAAACGAATCTGTAATCAAAGTATTAAAAAATGGTATGTGGGATCTTGCCACCTGTGCAGATGGAGAGCCGAATGTGGTTCCGGTTGCATTTAAAGATGTCACCGAAGATGGAAAACTGATCGTAGGAGACGTTTTCCTTGAGACAACATTGAACAATCTCAAAGCCAATGGCGGAAAGATCGCCATCTCTGCATACGACGCACAGAGCCTGGAAGGATATCAGATCAAGGGAACAGCCAAATACCTGACAGAAGGAGCCGTGGTAGATACATTCAAGGCAATGGTTGAGAAAATGTTCAACGGAGCAGCGACTGCAAAAGGAGCACTTGTGATTACGCCTGTAAAAGTAATTGTTACAACACCTGGCGCAGATAATAAGAAAGAGCTCTAGGCATCATTTTAAAACAGATTAGAAAAACGATAAAGAATTCCCCCTGCGGTACCTGTGAGAAATTCATAAGGGCGGCAGGGGGAATTTGTCTGATCGGCACAGGTTACTGAGCCGCTGGGATGACAATCACGTGAATGGAATAAGCCGGCAGTTCATAAGAAAATTCGGCTCCGACGGTAAGGCTGCTCTCTTCCGGGACGATCTGCTCCGGATCAGAGAAGCTGTTTTTGTCATCTGGCGAATCGGCTTTTAAGACACTTACCGTAGCTTCCGAAGCGCAGGCGTCGGCATGCTCCATCGTGACGGTAAGGGAGCAGTCATCGGCGGAGGTATTCACCAGCTTGAGAATGCGGTTTCCTTCGTCGTCGATGGAAGCGACCTGATAGATGCCGTCAGCATCGGAGCATTCGCTTGCGAGCAACGTCGTACCCGGATGGTTCATGAACAGTTTCTGCGCATAGTAATTTACCGTTCCATACAGCCCGTTTTTGGAGAGGAAGATCATATCCGGCTCCCACTGGTTGGCACCGTCGTTGCCGAACAGCGGTGCATAGCAGGCCATCTTCACGATGTCGCCGTTGCGCTCCAGACCGGTCATGTAGGCAGCCTCAGCAAGCGCAGCCTGCATCGTATTGGATTTGGCGGCATATTCGCCTAAAAATACCGGGACGCTGTCACGGTCATAGGAATCATAGCGATCCGTATTTGCCAGAAACCACTCCGGCTGCTCGTAGTAGTGCTCGTCGACCGCACCGGCATAGTCGGCACCGTTTTTCGCGATCTGCTCCCATGCGAAGCGGTCCGTGGAAGCAGGGCCGTTTGCCACGATCAGCTCGATGTCTCCATAGAGTTCCGGATTTTCTTCGGCAGCTTTGGCGAATGCCTCCTTGAAACGCTCATAGTGGCTGTAATATTCGTCCTGCCACTGCTCATTTCCGATCCCGATATAGTGGAGGTCAAACGGCGCTTCGTGTCCCATTGCAATGCGGACGGCGCCCCATTTCGTGTCCGCGCCTCCGCGGCAAAATTCCACGAGATCTAAAGCATCCTGCACATAAGCCTGAAATTCCTCACTGTCCTCAGAAAAATACGTGTAGCCGGTGCCTGCGTGAATCGGGCAGACCATTCCGGCATTTACGACCGGTACCGGGAG
>JAQXGF010000029.1 GCA_029006155.1 Lachnospiraceae bacterium | reverse complement strand
GCTGCTGGGTGGCCTTGTGGGCCTTGGCACCTTGATCTGTGCGTTCTGCCTTGGGCCCTTCATCCAGTTCTTCGATCGGACGTTCTCCCAGAAGGTGCTGCAATACAAACCGAACAATTGAGAAACCCCGCGGCGTCAAATCATACGCTGCGGGGGTCTTTTTTATTCATAAGAAAAACCACAAGCTAAGCTTGTGGAGGAATAAAGCCGTAGCATTGATACGGTAGAAAAAGAACCTCCTTTTGCTATAATAGAAGCGGGTAACGCCAACCGCATACTTAAAGCAAAAGGAGGTTCATCCATATGGACGAGAAAAGTTTATCACATACGAGCTGGAATTGCAAATACCATATTGTACTTGTACCGAAATATCGCAGAAAAGTGATATACGGAAAACTGAGAAAAGATATCGGTAAGATATTGAGAATGCTTTGCGATTATAAGCATGTAGAAATCATAGAAGCACACGCTATGCCAGACCATATTCACATGCTTTTATCCATACCGCCGAAACTTGCCGTTGCTGATTTCATGGGATATCTCAAAGGAAAGAGTACACTCATGATATTCGAGCGTCACGCCAATATGAAGTACAAGTATGGGAGAAGAGTGTTCTGGACAAAAGGATATTGTGTAAATACAGTAGGCGGCAACGAAGCCAAAATCCGCAAGTACATTCGAGATCAGGAAGCTGATGACCAGATGTGTGATCAGCTGAGTTTCAAGGAATATGAAGATCCGTTCAAGAATGTAGCTGACTTCGATGATGACGATTCGCCAGAAGTGCCTACAGATACTATGAAAAAGTAAGAGCGACGTCAGTGTGCGGTTGACGTCGCTCATTGTGCGCCTTTAGGCGCGGCTGGTATTGTGGCCCCTATGGGGCCGTTTTGCAAACTCCGCGTTTTCACGCGGGGTTATGATTGCTGCCGTTAAGCAGAAAATGAAGGAGATTTATCTTTCAAAACCGCCTGTGGACTGCTGCGGCGATGGGGAGCCATAACAAACCCATCAGACAGGCTTTGGAAGAAGTAAATAGGGATGTGAGAAATGCACTGTCACAGGTTGATGCCGATTCCAAGGATCACGAATAGGATCGCCAGACAGATGCAGCTTAACATTTATCTGGAGATGGCCCAAGGATAAAATAGAAGCAGTATTAAAGCGATATGGAGACCGTTTCAAGTTTTGTGTAAACTATAAAAACTGATATAAGATTTGTGAAGCTCCAATTTAGTGCTTCCAGCTCAATCATTATCATAGAAGATTATTATTTCCAGACTTTTCTTCATAGTCTCGCGTTATTTATTCTACAGGGGCTTGGAAATATCGATACAAGTGTTTTAACCCTGCCGCTTCATCGCGTTTCCTCCGCACTGCCTTTACATTTCTCATAAGCAAATAGCGCCGCTCCCAGCGCACCGCAGAGCTGCGCCTCATCACAGATATAAAGTTTAGCACCAAGCTTCTCTTCCAATGCCTGGATGATACCCCGGTTCTTCGCCACACCGCCGGTCATCATATATTCGCCTGGATGATCCTTTCCAAGGCGGGCTGCCAACGCGCCGACTTTTGAGGCAACTGACACATTTAAACCGTGGATAATATCTGCCACATCCTTATTCTGTGCCACCAGCGACACGACCTCCGACTCTGCAAACACCGTACACATGCTGGAAATCACGATATTATGCTTCCATTCCAGCCCTTTCACACTCATTTCCTCCAGGGAAAGTCCCAGCGTTTTCGCCATCATTTCCAGAAAACGTCCCGTTCCGGCGGCACATTTGTCATTCATCAGGAAATTTTTCACGGCTCCTTGCCCGTCGATGCTGATCGCCTTGATATCCTGCCCGCCAATGTCGATGATAGTGCGGACATTCGGATTCAGATAATTTGCGCCCTTGGCATGGCAGGTAATCTCCGTGATGCTGTCATCCCCGCTGTCAATGTAGGATCGTCCATATCCGGTCGTATCGATCCGCACGATCTCCTCTTTCTTAATTCCCGCTTTCTCAATCGCCAGATCCAGACTCTTCTCGGCGCTCATCATCGCACCGCCGCCGGTCGGAATAATCATCGTCGATTTAATTTTTCCATCCTGATCCAGTATGACCACATCAGTACTTGTCGAACCGCTGTCGATTCCCGCTACATAAAAAATGCCCGACTCCATCTTCTTTCTTGCCTCCTCACTGATACCTTTTCCCGGATCCATATCCTCTGATCCCTCGATCGTCTCCTCAAATGCCTGAATGCGCGTCAAAAGCTGCCCCGCGCTCTGGCTCGTAAAATCAGTCTCAATCTTAAGGAGCGGAACCTTGATATCCCGCTTAATACTCGCATACTCAAATCCATAATAATCACAGAACTTGATCGTGTGATAAATAATTCCCTTTAAATTCGGATCCAGATACAGACGGTTTCTGCGGATCGAACGGTTCATGCGGAAACACGGCATCTGTCCCAGCAGGACGTCCGCGTAAGAAAGAAACAGCTCCTCTTCCTCCATATTCCACATTTCATCCTGTATGACCGACAGTTTCCGACCACCCGTACAGGTCAGATTTTCCACATCCATCTGGATATTGTCCCGGATCATATCCTCCAGAATGCCGCTGACCCGCACGCCCAGCACACCAATGTACGGCTCCGTGTTCATTTCCGGCGTAATAAAGGACTTGATAAAAGCGCGTTTACCAAACACTTTCCCGGAATATGCCTCATATGCCTTTTTAAGCCTCCGGATCGTGCCCGCAAATTTCACTTTTTCACATTCATTATCATCATGCGGCAGATCCAGCATATATAAAAACTTACATTTTCCCGTGCTCTCCACGATATCGTAAACGCGCCGCATCGAATCGCAGCAGTTTACCAGCACTAGCTGTTCAACCTTTCCTTCCAGCACTGCCTGAATGACCGATTTTCCAAAGCCGCACAGATTTGCATGTGCAATTTGATCCGACTGTTCGAAATTTTCCGGCATTTCCTCCAAAACAGAACATTCTTCTCCAAACCCCCGGAACAGCTCGATCGGGGTGTACTTACAGACGTAATAAATCATGCGTGTTTCTCCTCCTTGCCCTTTTCCAGCATTTCCACAAACGCCTGAAGCCGCGTCGATACCTGACCGTCGCTGGTATTGGCGGGGTTGCAGCCGTCACCGTCGAGAATCATCGTCGGAAGTCCTGTCTTTTCTAAGGACTGCTTAATCAGGCTGGATGCACCGATCGTTCCCTTACAGCCCCAGTGGGCAAATAAAACAGCACCATCCGATTCCGTGATTCTGGCAAGCCGTTCCGCTTCCTCAATTCTCTGTTTCACACTGCCATTGTAAATGCAGTAGACCATTTTCTCTGCCATCGCCTCATACGGGTCTTCCGCATGCATCTCCTGAAAACCATCTGCGATGAAATCACAAGCGCGGATGTGCATTTTCTTACTATAATTAAAAATATCCTTAACCGGCTCCTGTAAAAATGGCATGATGTGCATCCAGATTACCGAAAGACCATCTCCCCTCGGTGACATCCGCACATCGCGCAGAAGTTTTTCCGTATAGGTAACCGCCGTCTCTGAGCCAGCCATCAGATGGCACATAAAAAGCGCATACAATTCATTCGTCAGAGAGGTAACCGGGTCATGCGCACACCGCAGGGCAAGCTGTTTTTTATAATTCGCTGCCGCTTTCCGGCTGTTATCTACCGCACTCCGCACTGTTTCCTCCGAAATCCGTCTGTCCGTCGTCTCCTCCAGAAACCGTTTCAATTTCCGCAGCTGATCCGCCACATACAGAACCGATTCCCGGTTTTTCTCATACGGAACATCAATATAAAAGCCTGGACATTCAAATTTATCCTTTAAATACGGAAACGTCATCATATTTCCATCACACGCAAGGTTCGTATAAATCATGCAGTTCGGTTTTGGCAGAATCCCCGTCAGCGCCGCCCCCAGAAACACCCTGTGGTACGAACACATCGTCTCCGGAAATCCTTCTTCCTCCGTTTTCCGAAGAAACGTCTGCTCACACTTCGTTCCCGCCATAAAACAGGACATCGCCTCCACTGAGTACGGCGTCAGCCCTGCCGCCATCACCAGCTCTCCCGGCACAAATATGCTGACCATCGCCGCATTCTCCGGTTCCGACAGCGACTGAATGATATTTTTCATAACCACCCGCGCCACATACTGTCCCGACGACGGCAGCCCCCGATCCGGCAAAAACTGAAGCTTCTTTTCCTGCAGGCGGTATCCCGCAAGAAGCAGCCGACGCGCTTTTTCCGGATCCTTAAGCGCCTGGCTGCTCACTCTATTTCCAAATTTTTCAATTACATCCATTGTTCTTTCTTCCATTCTTTTAAGTTCATTTTTCTGTCATATCGCCCTGATGCAGATGGATATGGTTCCGCGCCTTTGCAGGCAAACGGACATTCTTTATTATAGTCAGTAGGATGGGAATTGTAAATGAAAAGTCTAATCCCCCAGCTATGCTGGGGAGAATGGAATAAGTGGAGACGGTGAGGACAACAAAATAAAGCCTCCTGTGATATGATGAGAATGGTGTCGCAAGCCAAACTCAAAATCAAAGGAGGCGGTCCAAATGGACAATAGAAGTTTATCACATACCCGATGGAAATGCCAGTATCACATAGTATTTATACCGAAATACAGAAAAAGAATTCTGTATGGAAGATTAAGAGAAGATGTGAAGGAAATCATAAGTACATTATGCAAGTACCGAAAAGTGGATATTATAGCGGGTGCAGTATGTAAGGATCATGTACATTTAAGCGTAGCAATTCCGCCGAAAGAAAGTATTTCAGATTTTATGGGATATTTAAAAGGGAAAAGCACGCTAATGATTTACGACAGACATCCAGAGTTGCAAAGCAAATGTGACAAAGCTTTTTGGGCGAGAGGATACTATGTAGAGACAATCGGCAATATAACAGAGGAAGCCGTACAGAAATATATAAGAGAGCAAGCAGAAGACTCAAGAAGAGAGGATTCCAGTAGTACCGCTTTATAGCGGAGCCAGTAACAGTGCTTGCGATACCGCCCTTCGGGGCGAGCAGTAGTAATAGCCCTTTGGAGGGCTAATATTAAACCACCACTTGAAGTGGTGGTTGAT
>JAQXGF010000028.1 GCA_029006155.1 Lachnospiraceae bacterium | reverse complement strand
AATACATTGCATCTAATTTCCTGTATGTTGTTGTCATTCTGAAGAATATCTGCATAGTTGGATTGTATTGCATCGTATGTTCTGCATACTTCCTGACTTTTACTTAAATCCTTCTTTTCACACCTTCCCTTGTAACCTTTCTTACGCATAGCAGCACCTCCTGATATTTGACAATTCCCAAAAGCATTTTATCTTCCCAAAATGGGGTAATCTTTCCCA
Source organism: Lachnospiraceae bacterium (assembly GCA_029006155.1). Taxonomy (GTDB): domain Bacteria; phylum Bacillota; class Clostridia; order Lachnospirales; family Lachnospiraceae; genus Choladousia. The sequence goes on along the minus strand of JAQXGF010000028.1, from coordinate 6,955 downwards.
AAAATGTTCCCAAAAACAGATTAAATCTCCCAAAAACGGATTTCTGGGGATTTTTATTTCCAAAAACATTATTTCTGGGAAAATGGGGAATTGCTTAAAAGTATTGATTTTACTGGGGTTTCAGAGGTTTTGTCTTGATTTATGAGTTTCCCAAAAACAGATAACAGCAAATACTCTATGTCATAGGGCAATCTCTTTCATTCTGTTTCGGGGCAAAGTTTTTATCCTGTATAAATTCTTTGTCCTTCAGAGATTTCCCTGTTCATTTCTGTTCCAAACACAAAATTGATTGCTTCAGAGTAATACCTTTTAACTCTGCACCACTTTTTCTGTTCCTCATAAAATTTGAATTTTAAGTCGCTCTTAACACCTCTAAAAGCCCTTAAAATAAGGCTTTTCTCTACTTTCCAAATATCAGTAAAGCCTGTGAAACTGCTGCCATAAAAACAAAAAAACCTTGAAGAACCGTATTTCTACAGTTCTCCAAGGTTATTCTTATGCTTGGACACGTTCACGCTTATTTACGTGAATTTAGATTTTTCACTGGCTGAAACTTTTGCCCTAAAACTGGATAAAAGCCTTTGCCCTGTGATAAATTCTTACATTATATATTCTTCTGTTTAATCGCTGCCTGCGCCGCTGCCAGTCTGGCAATCGGTACGCGGAACGGGGAGCAGGATACATAGTCCAGGCCGAGCTTGTTGCAGAACTCTACGGATGTCGGATCACCGCCGTGTTCGCCGCAGATACCGATGTGGAGATGCGGATTCACGGACTTGCCAAGTCTGATCGCCATCTCCATGAGCTTGCCGACACCGTTCTGGTCGAGCTTTGCGAACGGATCGTTCTCAAAGATCTTCGCGTCATAGTAAGCGTTCAGGAACTTACCTGCGTCATCACGGGAGAAGCCGTAGGTCATCTGGGTCAGGTCGTTTGTACCGAAGCAGAAGAAATCCGCATCCTTCGCGATCTCATCTGCAGTCAGTGCCGCACGCGGGATCTCGATCATCGTACCCACCTCATACTTGAGGTCTACGCCAGATGCTGCGATCTCAGCGTCTGCTGTCTCTACGACTGCCTTCTTCACGTACTTCAGCTCCTTGTTGTCGCCAACGAGCGGGATCATGATCTCCGGCTTTACGTTCCAGTCCGGATGTGCCTTCTGTACGTTGATCGCTGCGCGGATGACTGCCTGTGTCTGCATCTTTGCGATCTCCGGGTAGGTGACAGCCAGACGGCAGCCACGATGGCCCATCATCGGGTTGAACTCATGCAGGGAGTTGATGATGTTCTTGATCGTCTCGACGGACTTGTGCTGTGCGTCAGCCAGCTTCTCAATGTCTGCCTCATCGGTCGGTACGAACTCGTGAAGTGGCGGATCCAGGAAGCGGATCGTCACCGGGCATCCCTCCAGTGCCTCGTAAAGCTTCTCGAAGTCGCCCTGCTGCTCCGGAAGGATCTTTGCCAGTGCAGCTTCACGCTCTTCTACTGTCTCAGAACAGATCATCTCACGGAATGCATCGATACGGTTGCCCTCGAAGAACATGTGCTCAGTACGGCAAAGGCCAATGCCCTCTGCACCAAGCTCGCGTGCCTTCTTCGCATCGTGCGGCGTGTCTGCGTTAGTACGAACCTTCATGGTGCGGTACTTGTCTGCCCATCCCATAATGCGTCCGAACTCACCTGCGATTGTCGCGTCTACCGTCGGGATGATACCGTCATAAATGCAGCCGGTAGAACCGTCGATGGAGAGCCAGTCTCCCTCATGGTACTCCTTGCCTGCCAGAACAAACTTCTTATTTGCTTCGTCCATTGCGATCTCGGAGCATCCAGATACGCAGCAGGTACCCATACCACGCGCTACAACGGCTGCATGGCTCGTCATACCACCGCGGACGGTCAGGATACCCTGTGCACTCTTCATGCCCTCGATATCCTCCGGTGAGGTCTCCAGACGTACCAGAACGACTTTCTCACCGCGCAGATTCCATGCCTTTGCATCCTCTGCGGTAAATACGATCTTGCCGCATGCAGCTCCCGGAGATGCTGCCAGCGCTCTTGCCACCGGAGTCGCTGCCTTTAATGCAGCGGTATCAAACTGCGGATGCAGAAGGGTGTCAAGGTTACGCGGGTCGATCATGGCTACGGCCTTCTCCTCGGTGATCATACCCTCGTCTACCAGATCGCAGGCGATCTTCAGCGCAGCCTTTGCGGTACGCTTACCATTTCTCGTCTGCAGCATGTACAGGTGACGGTCCTCGATCGTAAACTCCATATCCTGCATATCTCTGTAGTGCTCTTCCAGTGTATTACAGATCTTCGTAAACTGCTCATATACTTCCGGCATCACTTCCTGCAGCTGTGCAATCTTCTGCGGAGTGCGGACACCGGCTACGACATCCTCGCCCTGTGCGTTCATCAGGAACTCACCCATCAGATGCTTCTCACCGGTCGCCGGGTCACGGGTAAATGCAACACCCGTACCGGAAGTATCGCCCATATTTCCGAATGCCATCATCTGTACATTGACCGCGGTACCCCAGGAATACGGGATATCATTGTCGCGGCGGTATACATTCGCACGCGGGTTGTCCCAGGAACGGAATACGGCTTTGATCGCCTCCATCAGCTGTACCTTCGGGTCTGTCGGGAAGTCTTCGCCAATCTTTTCCCTGTACTCCGCCTTGAACTGATTTGCCAGCTCCTTCAGATCTTCTGCAGTCAGCTCAACGTCCTGTGTCACGCCCTTCTCTGCCTTCATCTTGTCGATCAGCTCTTCGAAATACTTCTTGCCGACCTCCATAACGACATCGGAGAACATCTGGATGAATCTGCGATAGCAGTCCCATGCCCAGCGCGGATTGCCGGACTTTGCAGCAAGCACCTCTACGACCTCTTCATTCAGTCCAAGGTTCAGGATGGTATCCATCATACCTGGCATGGATGCACGTGCGCCGGAACGAACAGAAACAAGCAGTGGATTCTCCTTGTCACCGAATTTCTTTCCGGTGATGCCTTCCATCTTCTCAATGGCCTCCATAATCTGGCTCATGATCTCGTCATTGATCTTTCTGCCATCCTCATAATACTGGGTGCAGGCCTCTGTCGTAATCGTAAAGCCCTGCGGTACCGGCAGACCGAGATTCGTCATCTCTGCCAGATTTGCGCCTTTTCCTCCGAGAAGATTGCGCATATCTGCGTTTCCTTCCGTAAACATATAGACCCATTTTGCCATGTTTTACATTCCTCCTAAAATGAATTCAAATAACTGCCTGAACCCTACCTTTTCCACACAGCAGCATCCAGGCAGCACCTCTGTACTTTATTGTAACATATTTCTACATGCAGTCAAGTTTTTCTGTGATTCTTTATGTATTTTTTCACATTCACGTGGGGTTTCTTTGTTAAACTTTTTTCATTTTACCGAATTTTATGGATGTTTTTTCACTCTTTTGCATACATATGTATCTTTCTCATACATTCGCATGCTGCCGTTTCTTCGTCAGCTGCAAAGGAAAACGGACTGCCGGCATGCATTGCGCGCAAAATGCCCGGCTTCGTTTTGCAAGCCGGGCACAAGATTACAGTTTTATCAGTCCTCATTGACTGCTTTTGTAATTTTTAAAACTCGAACTTCTTCTCAAAGTAAGCCTTCAGATCCTCGATCTTCACACGTTCCTGCTCCATCGTGTCACGGTCGCGGACGGTGACTGCACCGTCGGTCTCGGACTCGAAATCGTAGGTCAAGCAGAACGGAGTACCGATCTCGTCTTGTCTTCTGTAACGCTTTCCGATGTTTCGTCTGTCATCAAACTCACAGTTGTAATACCTGGAAAGCTCTGTATAAATTTTCTCTGCGCCCTCATTGAGCTTCTTAGAGAGCGGAAGCACACCGATCTTGACCGGTGCGAGCGCCGGATGGAAATGAAGCACGGTACGCATATCCGGCTTCTCCTCGGTGCCGATGTTCTCCTCGTCGTATGCGCTGCACAGGAACGCCAGTACGACACGGTCTGCACCAAGCGACGGCTCGATGACATACGGAATATATTTTTCCTTCTTCTCATCATCGAAATAGGACATATCCTGTCCGGATACATTCTGATGCTGTGTCAGATCGTAATCGGTACGGTCTGCGATACCCCACAGCTCACCCCATCCAAACGGGAAGAGGTACTCGATGTCGGTCGTTCCTTTGCTGTAGAAGCAGAGCTCTTCCGGATCATGGTCACGCAGGCGCAGCTCGTCTTCTTTCATGCCAAGAGACTTCAGCCAGTTGAAGCAGAAGCTTCTCCAGTACTGGAACCACTCAAGGTCGGTACCCGGAGCACAGAAGAACTCCAGCTCCATCTGCTCAAACTCACGGGTACGGAAGGTGAAGTTGCCCGGTGTGATCTCATTACGGAAGGATTTTCCGATCTGTCCGATACCAAACGGCAGCTTCTTTCTGGAAGTACGCTGTACATTTTTGAAGTTGACAAAGATACCCTGAGCAGTCTCCGGTCTTAAGTAAACGGTATTCTTCGCATCTTCCGTAACGCCCTGGAAGGTCTTGAACATCAGATTGAACTGACGGATATCCGTAAAATTATGCTTGCCGCAGGTCGGGCACGGTACGTTGTGCTCTTCAATAAAATCGGTCATCTCCTGCTGGGAAAATGCATCGATCGGCTTTGGCAGCTCGATGCCCTTCTCCTGGCAGTAGTCCTCAATCAGCTTATCTGCGCGGAAACGCTCATGACACTCCTTGCAGTCCATCAGCGGATCTGCAAAGCCGCCAAGATGTCCGGATGCCACCCAGGTCTGCGGGTTCATCAGAATTGCACAGTCGACACCGACATTGTACGGATTCTGTGTGATGAATTTCTGCCACCACGCTTTTTTTACATTATTCTTCAGCTCTACGCCAAGGTTTCCATAGTCCCATGTATTTGCAAGGCCACCGTAAATCTCAGAGCCCGGATACACGAATCCTCTTCCCTTCGCAAGTGCCACAATTTTGTCCATTGTTTTTTCCATACTGATCCTCCTCAAACCAGATTTACCGGCATCCATCCGGCATTGTATTTATGATAAACATGCCATGCATGTCTATTCCCTGCTTCTGACCTTTCATCCACCTGCCAGGGCCATCACTCATATATAATATATACCCGGCTCGCCGCAGCCTTCTCATCAAAGCTCTTCTCTTCTCCCATATAGACCTGCTTCGACGGGAGCTCCAGCCCGGTGTCGTCTGCTTCCTCTGCGGTCTTTCCGGTCGCATTCACATCGTCAGATGCGAGCACCTCCGCATTGCTGGTCGTGTACAGCACTTTTCCCGGCACATGCACCTCGAGCGGTGCGGTCACTATGAGCACCTCTGCCGCCATCTTTTTAACGACTTCGCTTCCGGAAACATTCGATCCCTGCACAACGCCATTTTTTACCTTTTTAAAAGATCCGTCAAAAAGATAACCTTCCAGCTGTGCATTGATCATGGAGCCACTGTAGAATTCTACATTATTAAAAGCCGCATAGTCATCTGCCGTGGCATATTCCATCTCAAGACGGACCTTCCCGTCCTCCGACGCTTCATAGCTCTTTACCTGAACCGTATTCTCACCGTGTTTGGACTTGTAATCCGCCACGTCGGATGTGATCATGTTTTCCAGTTCTGATGCACTGTAGTAGGATTCATCCAGTGTGTCCTTCACATATTCCGTGATCACACCGTCCTCATCAATGGAGATCGCCGCGTCTTCCTGCGGCTCCCATTTCTGCTGCTGATCCAGCATGTCACAGCCGCCAAGCAGCATCACGCCCAGTCCAAGTGCCGCCACAGCCGCTATCTTTCCTGCTCTCATGTACTTCCTCCCGTGCATCCAATCTTTCGTGCTGATGCTTTCGCACCATCTTTGTATTATACCGTCATTCCCGCTTCGTTTCAACCATTGTTTTCAAAATATCCAGAGATTTGAAATTCCGGTCCAGATAACGGTTGAAATGATTCTGTACCCGGCGAAATTCCCGGAATGCCTCCGGTGTCAGCGTAAACCCATAGAGCTTCTGAAGCGGAGCTGCCAGGACATACGCAATCGCACACCGCACCGCCTCGGGAAGCGACGGATCTTCCGCCGTCTCATATGGATACTCGCCATTTTGCACCATCGCTCTCATCTCAAAGATACAGCGGATCAGCTCATAGTCCAGCCTGGCATCCTGCAGCGCCCGAAGCGTCACGTACAGAAGATTCAGCATGGGAGCTCCGTCCAGATTTTCCCGCGTATAGTATTCTGCCACTTCCATAAAGTAGCAGCCATAGCAGGCCTTCTCAAAGTCCTCCCGGATGTCCATAAAATACTGCTCGACCTCTGCCTGTACGAGTGTGTAGGCATCCCTGCCTTCGTAAACGGTAAAGGTGCCAAACACAAACGGTGCCGTCGCGGCGAGCAGCGAGCTCTTTGGCTTTCGCGCTCCACGCGCAAAAGCGGTGATCCTGCCCCGCTCTTTTGTCAGGATCACCGTCCGCCTGTCATATTCCCCAGAGGGAGCTGCCTTGAGCACCATCCCCCGTACTTTCAACGGTTCACTCATACATCAAATCTCTTTTTTGTCATAACCGAAATTTTTAATCATAAAGTCGCTGTCGCGCCAGTCTTTTTTTACTTTGACCCAGAGCTGGAGATTTACCTTCATTTCCAGCATGTTTTCGATCTCCCGGCGCGCCTGGGAGCCGATCTTGCGCAGCATCGCCCCGCCCTTTCCGATGATGATGCCCTTGTGGGAATCCCGCTCACAGATGATCGTCGCGTCGATGTCCATCATCGATCCGTCCGGGCGCTCCCGCATCCGGTCGATCGCCACTGCGATCCCATGCGGAATCTCCTCTTCCAGACAACGCAGGGCCTTTTCCCGGATCATCTCTGCCACGATCTGGCGCTGCGGCTGGTCAGTGATCGTGTCATCATCAAAA
>JAQXGF010000027.1 GCA_029006155.1 Lachnospiraceae bacterium | reverse complement strand
TTATTCTTAGACATAAATAATCCTCCTTTAACGGGAGGAATCCACTAGCCAAGGTAAGCATATCACAAATCGTGTAAGACAAGAATCGTCAAACACGAATTTAAACGGTGAATCAAGAATTTAATATTACATTTTACACGTCGAAAACTTTTTCATCATGTTACATTCCTCCTGTGTAAATAAATATTTCATGACCATCCCGTCCGAGGGGTGATCTGCTGTACAGTGCATCCATTTCCTGTGCAATCTGTACTTCGTTTTGCTATGACCAGATTCTAACGCACTTGTTTCGAAAAATCAAGAGGGTTTTTGACTTTTTGCACAAGTTTTTTTATTTTCTCGTCTTTTTTTGTTCATTTTTTCACTGTTTATGATCGTTTCTTTATTTTTCTTTGACAAATATATGAAAACTCGTTATGATATGGTTATCTACCTAATCTTGCAGTCTTAACCGGCATCGGTTATCAGCAAGCAACATAGCGGATTGCAAATATCCGCCTGACTTTATTTTACAGGAGGTTGTTATGGTTAAGAAACATGTGTACGGCACACCTTTTGAAACCGAGGCGGTAGTCCTTACTGTGGCTGCCAGCAGCGATCCGTTCTCGGTCGGCGTCTCATCCGTCGAAAACGGCTATCAATTTACTTATGAGATGGCAGATACGGATCTCATCTTCGGCCTTGGCGAGAATACCCGCGGCATCAATAAGCGCGGCTACCTCTACACCAGCTACTGCATCGACGAAAAGGATCACACCGAAGATAAGCATTCTATGTACAGTGCCCACAATTTTATCCTGATTTCCGGCACTTCCCATGTCGGACTGTTTTTCGACTATCCGTCCCGGCTGACCTTTGACCTTGGCTACACGGTACAGAATCAGCTCACCGTATCGTGCGATTCGACGGATCTGTACGTATATGAGATCACCGGCGATTCCGACGAGGACGTCGTAAAGCAGTTCCGCCATCTGATCGGGCGCAGCTACATCCCGCCGAAGTTCGCATTTGGCTTCGGTCAGAGCCGCTGGGGCTACAAGACCGCGGATGATTTCCGCAACGTCGTAAAGACCTACCGGGAAAACCATCTTCCGATCGATATGCTCTACATGGACATTGATTATATGGATCATTTCAAAGACTTCACGGTAAATCCGGAGGAGTTCCCGGACTTTGCCGCCTACGTCGATGAGATGAAGGCACAGAACATCCATCTCGTACCGATCATTGATGCCGGTGTCAAGGTCGAGGACGGCTATGATGTATATGAAGAGGGAAAAGAAAAGAACTATTTCTGCAAGCGCGCAGACGGAAGTGATTTTGCTGTTGCGGTATGGCCGGGCTGGACACACTTCCCGGATTTCCTGAATCCGGATGCCCGGAAGTGGTTCGGACATAAATACGAGTTCCTGCTCTCAAAGGGGATCGACGCTTTCTGGAACGACATGAATGAACCGGCTACTTTCTATACAGAAGAAGGACTTGCCGAGCTCCGCCCGAAGCTGCAGGCGATCCTGGACGGCGATCTGGGTGACAATCCGTCCCGCCTCTCTGCGACGACGACGGTGCTCTCCCACAACCCGAAGGATTTCTCCCGCTTCTACCACAAGATTGACGGGAAGATGGTCTGCAACGAGACGGTCCACAACCTGTTCGGCTACAATATGACCCGTTCGGCCGGAGAAGCGTTTACCGAGCTCGTTCCGGACAAACGAATCCTGATGTTCTCCCGCTCCTCCTACATCGGCATGCACCGCTATGGCGGCACCTGGATGGGCGACAATAAATCCTGGTGGTCCCATATTCTGCTGAACCTGAAAATGCTGCCGTCCTTAAATATGTGCGGTATTCTCTATACCGGCGCAGATCTCGGTGGCTTTCTATGCAACGCGACACGGGACCTCGTACTCCGCTGGCTGGCACTCGGTGTATTCACACCGCTCATGCGCAACCACACCGCACTCGGCACACGGGAGCAGGAATGCTATCAGTTCGAGCACATCGAAGATTTCCGCCATGTACTCGGCGTCCGCTACCGTCTCGTTCCGTATCTGTACAGCGAATATATGAAGGCTGCATTGAACGATGAAATGCTCTTCCGCCCGCTCTCCTTCGTCTACCCGGAGGATACGCATGCGCGCGAAGTCGAAGATCAGCTGATGCTCGGCCATGAAATCATGATCGCACCGATCTACACACAGAATACGACCGGACGCTACGTCTACCTGCCGGAAGAGATGAAATTCATCAAATTCCTGCCGGATGGCTGCCTGTACGAAGAGATCCTGTCGCAGGGCCATCACTATGTGGATGTCGCGTTGAACGAAGTACCGCTCTTCATCCGCAAAGACAAATGCATTCCTATCTGTGATGTCGCAGAATCCGTTCCGGAGATCGACTACGCAACCATTCAGATGATCGGCTATCCGGATGCAAAATATGATCTGTATGATGATGACGGCGTGACTCCGATTCGCTAAGTTCTGATTCGTTGAGGATTCGGCGTGCCGCAATTTGTGGCACGCCTTCTTAAAAATAAAAGGAGTGACTTCATATGACAACGACAAAACACATCCTCGTCCTCTGGGATCTGACACCGGCGCAGAAGCAGCTTCTCGAGCGCTGCGCGCCGTCTGCGCAGTTCTCTTATGTCCCGGAGACGGAGGTATCGGAAAATGAGGTCGCAAATGCAACTGCGATCCTCGGCAATCTTCCACTTCCACTCGTAAAAGCAGCACCAAATCTGGAATGGCTGCAGCTAAACAGTGCCGGGGCAAACGGCTACTGTGATCCGGGCGTGCTCCGTCCGGATACGGTACTGACGAACGCCTCCGGCGCTTATGGCCTTGCGATCTCGGAGCATATGGTCGGCATGGTGCTCATGCTGCAGAAAAAGCTCGACCGCTATTACCGCAACCAGCAGGCGCATATCTGGCATGATGAGGGAGCTGTCCGCGGTATCTGGAACAGCCGAACGCTCGTGATCGGCATGGGCAACATCGGCACGGAATTTGCCAAGCGCATGCACGCCCTTGGCAGCGAGGTCGTCGGCATCCGCCGTACCTTACGCAACAAGCCGGACTGCTATGCCGAGCAGTATACGATGGATTCTCTCGAGCAGGAGCTTCCGAAGGCTGACATCGTGGCGCTTTGCCTGCCGGGTACAGATGCCACTGCACAGGTCTTAAACGCCAACCGTCTGGCACTTTTAAACTCCACTGCCGTACTGGTCAACGTTGGCCGCGGTGCACTGCTCGACCACGACGCCCTCGCGCAGCTGCTACTCGATCATAAGATCGGCGGTGCCGCCCTCGATGTCGCGGCTCCGGAGCCGCTCCCGGCAGACCATCCGCTCTGGGATGCCCCGAATACCCTGATCACCCCGCACATCTCCGGCGGCTACCACATGAAGGAGACGTTCGAGCTGATCCTGCAGATCGCAGCCGGGAACCTGCGCGCGTATGAGGCCGGACAGCCGCTGAAGCATCAGGTAGACCGCAAAGCAGGGTATTAAAAAAAGAGCCCGGAAGCCTCATAAGCACTAAAATCAAAGTGTTATAAGGTTTTCGGGCTCTTTGTATCACGATTTTACAGGCTTGCCACTTTCTGTACCGGATTGTATCCGTGCTCCTTGAGCGCCTTGATGATGCGCAGCTTGTGGTCGGTGCCAAATGCCTCCAGGGTGATCGTCAGCTCTACTGCCGCATTGCGGTTCGTGCTGACAAACTGGTTGTGCTCCAGCTTGATGACATTGCCCTGCTCCTCGGCGATGACGGAAGCCACACGCACGAGCTCGCCCGGACGGTCCGGAAGCAGTACGGATACCGTAAAGATACGGTCTCTCTGAATCAGGCCATGCTGTACGACGGATGCCATCGTGATGACATCCATATTGCCACCGGAGAGGACAGAGACAATCTTCTTACCCTTTACGTTCAGATGCTTGAGCGCTGCCACGGTCAGCAGACCGGAATTTTCTACGACCATCTTATGATTCTCAACCATATCGAGGAAGGCTACGACCAGCTCATCGTCACTCACGGTAATGATCTCGTCAATATTCTTCTGGATGTACGGGAAGATGTTCGTTCCCGGTGTCTTGACTGCAGTACCATCGGCAATCGTGTTGACCGTCGGAAGGGTCGTCACTTCGCCACGCTCTAAGGATGCCTTCATGCAGGCCGCGCCCTCCGGCTCGACGCCGATCACGCGGATCTTCGGATTCAGCAGCTTTGCAAGGGTGGAAACGCCGGTCGCCAGTCCGCCTCCTCCGATCGGTACGAGGATGTAGTCGACGAGTGGAAGCTCCTTTACGATCTCCATCGCGATCGTTCCCTGTCCGGTCGCTACCGCCGGATCGTCGAACGGATGGATAAAGGTATAGCCGTGCTCCTCCGCCAGCTGGTAGGCGTACTCACACGCCTCATCGTACACGTCACCGTGCAGTACGACCTCTGCGCCGTAGCTCTTCGTGCGGTTCACCTTCATCAGCGGTGTCGTCTCCGGCATGACGATGACTGCTTTGCAGCCGTATGCCTTTGCCGCATAAGCGACGCCCTGCGCATGATTGCCCGCCGAAGCGGTGATCAGTCCCTTTGCCCGCTCCTCCTCGGTCAGGGTGCTCGTCTTGAAATAAGCGCCGCGGATCTTGTAGGCTCCTGTCACCTGCATATTTTCAGCTTTCAGATATACTTTATTGCCGGTCTGTGCACTGAAGTAATCGCTGTAGATCAGCTTTGTCTCCCGTGTGACGCGCTTTACGCACTCTGCCGCTTCTTCAAATGCATCTAATGTTAACATCTCCATTGGTCTTTCCCCACTTTCCTTTGTGTCAATCAATCATTCTGCTTTACATCAAACAGTGCATTGACAAACTCGTCTGCATTGAACTTCTGCAGATCGTCGATTGTCTCACCTACGCCGATGTATTTTACCGGAATGCCAAGCTCGGAATGGATCGCCACTGCGATTCCACCCTTCGCTGTCCCGTCGAGCTTTGTCAGGATAATACCGGTAATATCCGCTACCTCCTTGAACTCCCGCGCCTGGGCCAGCGCATTCTGTCCGGTCGTACCGTCCAGTACCACCAGCGTCTCGCGGAACGCTTCCGGGTATTCCCGGTCGAGGATCCGGTTGATCTTGCCGAGCTCATTCATCAGGTTCTTTTTATTGTGCAGACGGCCTGCGGTGTCGATGAGCAGCACATCCGCGTCTCTTGCACGGGAGGCTGCGATCGCGTCGTACACGACCGAAGCCGGGTCCGATCCCTCCTGCCCACCGATGATATCCACGTCTGCACGCTTCGCCCACTCGGTCAGCTGCTCACCTGCTGCCGCGCGGAACGTATCCGCCGCTGCCAGCACGACCTTCTTGCCCTGGTCCTTGAGCTTGCCTGCCAGTTTGCCGACGCTCGTCGTCTTTCCAACGCCATTGACGCCGATCACAAGTACGACGGATTTGCGGTTCTCAAATTCATACGCTGTCTCTCCGACGTTCATCTCCTGCTTGATACTGTCAATCAGAAGCTGCTTGCAGGCTGCCGGATCTTTGATATTCTGATCCTTTACCTTCTGCTTCAGATCCTCAATAATAGAGGTCGTCGCATTGATTCCGATGTCCCCCATCACGAGAATCTCTTCTATCTCATCATAAAAATCATCATCAATACTGGAAAATCCACTGAAAATCTCGTCGATTTTGGAAACAACGTTATCTCTGGTTTTGGTCAGCCCTTCCACCAGACGTTTAAAAAATCCCTTTTTCTCTTCCATTTGGTGTTTCCCTCCGGTTTCAATCAAAGCGATATGGTTACTATACCACCCGTTTCTTATAATTACAAGTGTCTTCCTCAGACTCAATTATCCAAGTCATCTTCAATCAGGTTCACGGATACAAGCGCAGACACGCCTTTCTCCTGCATCGTGATACCGTACAGACGGTCCGCAGCAGTCATCGTGCCACGCCGGTGCGTAATGATAATAAACTGCGTGTTTGCAGTCAGCTTATGCAGATAATTTGCATAGCGGTCGACGTTGCTCTCATCCAGAGCCGCCTCGATCTCATCGAGCAGACAGAACGGGGACGGCTTCAGATTCTGGATCGCAAAGAGCAGCGCGATGGCAGTCAGGGACTTTTCCCCTCCGGAGAGCTGCATCATATTCTGCAGCTTTTTTCCAGGCGGCTGCGCGATGATGCGCACACCGGCTTCCAGAATGTCTTCCTCCTCCACGAGCTCCAGCGTCCCACGTCCGCCTCCGAACAACTCCTTGAATGCCTTGTCAAATTCCGTCTGGATCCGGGCGAACTGCGCCTTGAACTGTGTCCGCATGCCCTCGTCGAGTTCCTCAATAATCTTGATCAGCGCTTCCTCTGCCTTTAAGAGATCCTCGTGCTGTGCCGCAAGGAAGGTATGCCGTTCACTCAGTTCCTTATAATCTTCAATCGCATTGACATTGACATTTCCGAGACCTTTAATCTCACTCTTCAACGTCATAATGTCCTTTTTCAACGTCGGCGCATGCTCCAGTCCTTCTTTTTTCAGCTCCTTCGCGGTGCCAAATGTGAGCCCATACTCTTCCCACATGTAAGTGACCTGGCCATCCTGCTGCTCATTTAACTTCTCAATCTGTGCATTCAGGCGGAAATTCTCCCGATCCAGAAGCGACATCCGCTCTGAGAGATCCTCCCGCGTCGCAAAGAACTGCTTATGGACCTTATCCTTCTGCTCCTTTTCCGACGTGAGTGTCTCGATCTCACTGCGCAGAGCCGTCTCACGCCCGGCAGAATCCGCAATCGACTGTTCGATCTCGGTGATCTGTGCCTGCTTCGCCGCAATGTCCTCCGCAGTCTCGGCGATTCCCTGCTCGTACTGCTCCTTTTCCAGCAACAGCCGTCCGGACTCTGCCGACAGGCGGTTGATCGTCTCCCGGATGAACTGCTCCTGCTGACGCAGTCCGGCCAGCTCCAGATGCATTTCCTCATTTGCAGATAAGCGATCCTTTTCTTCTTCTCGCTTTTGCTCCAGCTCTTCTTGCTGGCGCACGATCTGCGCTTCCGTCTCCTTCTCTTCCGCCTCCGACTGGGTAAGCAACAGCTGTTCCTTTTCCTGCCCTTCCTTGATCTCCTCGATCTGAAAGTCCAGTTCATTCGCCTCCGCGCGGATCTTCTCGTAGCCCTGCGCGGTGTCTCCTGACTTCGCCTGCTGCTCCTTCAAACGCATTTTCGCAGTATTCTGCTTCAGGTATTCCTTCTGCAGCTCGTCTTTTTGCCGCACGATCTCTTCCCGCAGCGCATTTCTTTGCAGCCGGCACGTATCGATCTGCATCTGCAACGTCTGCAGCGCATCCTTGTGCTTCTGTACCTGCCGTTCCAGGTCTTCGATCTCCCGGCGGCGTCCGAGCAGGTTGCTCGAATTGCGGAATGCACCTCCGCTCATGGAACCGCCCGGGCTCAAAAGCTCACCGTCCGTCGTCACAATGCGCAACGAGTGCCGGTACTTCCGCGCCAGTGCGATCGCGTTGTCGATCTTATCGACGACGACCGTCTTTCCGAGCAGATAGGCAATCAACTCCTGATATCTCGCATCCGCATGCACAAGCGTCGAAGCCAGCCCGATGACGCCGCGCTCCTGCAATGCCTGGGGACTCGAGATCCCGCCTCTTCCGGAAATACCGGAGAGCGGCAGGAAGGTCGCCCGCCCATATTTATTCTTCTTCAGGAATTCGATCAGAAGCTTGGCTGTCTCTTCGGTATCGGTAACGATATTCTGGATACTTCCGCCGAGTGCCGTCTCGATCGCAATCTCATATGCTTTCTCGACCTTGATAATATCCGCCACGACACCGTAGATGCCCGGCACCCGCTCCTTCTGCTCCATGACACGCCGAATGCTGTTGCCATAGCCATCGTAGCGCTCTGTGATATTCCGCAACGATTCCAGACGGGAGGCACTGCGGTGGTACTCGGTCTGCTCCTTTTCGATCGACTGATTATAATCCGTCAGAAGCTGCTGCTTTTCCCCGAGCTGCTCATTCGTCTTCTCACTCTGTTCCGTCAGGGTGTGAATCCGGCTGGTGATCGCCTCATATTCTTCTTTTACCTTTTTGATCGTCTCCGCCTGCTCCGACTCTTCGCTGCGCAGACGCAGTGCTTCCTGCGACACACGGGCTTTATTGATCTGCGCCTGCTCCAGCATTGTCGCAAAGCGCTGCATCCGCGTCTTGATCGTCGCGCGGTCATTTAAAATCTCAATGATCCGGCTTTTGCCCTGTGCCACTGCCTGATCCAGTCGGGCGATCTCCTCCTGTACCGCATTCAGCGCCTCTGTCGCGGCCTGTTCTTTCGCATCTGCCTCATCCAGCGCCTGTTTCCGGTCACTGCGCTCTGACTGCGCCTGCTCCTTCTGTGCCGTCTTCTCCGCCAGCTCCTTATCGATCCCCTCGATCCGGGCTTTTAAATGGGTATCGCTCGCCCGGGCCGTATTGATCTGCTCCTGCAAAAGCTGTACCTGGCTCTCGAACTGCTGCTTCTTGAGCTGTCCGCTCGTCACACTGTCCCGCTTCTCCTGAAGCGTCTGTGTGAGCGCCTCCAGCTCTGATTCGAGCTGTTCATACTCGGTTTTCGCCTTTTCGTAGCGTGTCTTTGTCTCTTCCAGCTCTTCCTGTGCCTGCGCCTGTTTCTCGCCGGTCTCTTTTAATTCTTTTGCAATCCGCTCATAATCCAGCAGGAACAGATTGACATCCAGCGTCTTGAGCTCTTCTTTTTTCTTTAAATAAATGCGCGCGGTCTCTGCCTGACGTTCCATCGGCCCCAGCTGTCTTGTAAGCTCGGCCAGGATATCATTGACACGCACAAGATTCTGCTTCTCGTCCTCGAGCTTTTTCTGCGCCGCATATTTTCGGCGCTTGAACTTTACAATACCGGCCGCCTCATCAAACAGCTCCCGGCGCTCCTCCGGCTTTCCGCTGATGATCTTCTCGACCTGACCCTGGCCGATGATCGAGTAGCCTTCCTTCCCGACACCGGTATCATAGAACAGCTCATTGATATCTTTCAGACGGACCTGCGTGCCGTTGATCAGATACTCACTCTCTCCGGAGCGGTAGACCCTTCGCGTGACCGTCACTTCATCGTAGGCGATCGCCAGCTTGTGGTCGGAATTGTCCAGTGTGATCGACACCGCAGCATAGCCAAGCGGTTTACGCAGCTCTGTTCCGGAAAAAATGACATCCTGCATGCTTGCGCCACGCAGCTGCTTTGCACTCTGTTCACCGAGTACCCAGCGCACGGCATCTGCAACGTTGCTCTTTCCGCTCCCGTTTGGTCCGACGATCGCTGTAATTCCATTGTGGAACTGGAACAGGATCTTATTCGCAAACGATTTACAGCCATGGACTTCGATGCTTTTCAGATACATAAATTAATGATTCCCTTTCAGTGCAATGATGGCGCGGTAAGCCGCTTCCTGCTCCGCTGCCTTTTTGGTGCTTCCTTTTCCCGTACCGGCCTTCTTATCTCCAATCCGCACCTCTACGACAAAGCGTTTTGCATGATCCGGTCCTTCTTCGCCGATAATCACATACTGGATCTCTTCTTCCTTAAAGTCACGCTGTACGATTTCCTGCAGAATAGTCTTGCTATCATAAAAGAGCTTCTTGTGCTCAATATCCGTCAGGATAAATTTTTCCACAAACTCTTTTGCATTAGCAAAACCACCGTCAAGATAAATAGCCCCGATCAGAGCCTCCATCGCATCGGAAATAATCGAATCCCGATACCGTCCTCCGGTATGCTCCTCCCCTTTTCCGAGCAGCAGATACTGCTCCAGGTGAATCTCCCGCGCGCATAGTGCAAGTGTCGGCTCACAGACAATGCTCGCACGCAGCTTTGTCAGCTTCCCTTCCGGCATGTCCGGATACTGGTGAAAGAGGAAATCGCTGCTCGATACCTCCAGCACGGCATCTCCGAGGAATTCCAGACGCTCATTGTCATGGATCTGTCTCTGCCGGTGCTCGTTCGCATAGGAGCTGTGACACATCGCGGTCATCAGCATCCGCATATCATGGAACTCATATCCGATTCGTTTTTCCAGTTCCTTCATTTTTGTCTCTGTCATATTGTTTCTCCGTTTCTGACGTAATTTACAGGTCCTTTTACAGATGAAAGAGGGGCTCCTGCAGCAGCCCCTCCTTAAGCTCTTCTTTCCGATAATATTCAGCCGATTGCAGCCTTGATTGCCTCTGCCGCATCGCCGACTGAGACGATCTTCTCTGCCTTCTCCTGCGGAATCTCAATATCAAACTCTTCCTCAATTCCCATGATAATCTGGAAGACATCCAGCGAATCCGCTCCGAGATCGTCCACAAAAGTGGTATCCGGCGTAATCTCATCTGCATCCACGTTTAATACCTCTGCAATAATTCCCTGCAATTTTTCAAATTCCATCGTTACATCTCTCCTTATTACATCTCATCATTTTTGTGTATTGCTTTCTCGATCTTCTCGCTGATGTGCTGCTGCTTGAACTGTACGCACTGATCGATGGAATGCTCGACCTCAATGGCCTTTGCACTGCCATGTGTCTTGACGACCAGCCCCTTCAGTCCAAGGAGCGGCGCTCCACCGTACTCGCTGGCATCAAAAGACTTCAGCGTCTTTTTCAGTGCCGGCTTGATCAGCAGTGCGCCAAGCTTCGTCCGAAGGTCTGTCATCAGGCTGCCCTTGATCTTCCTGATCATGACACTGCCTACCCCTTCGTACAGCTTCAGGATCACATTGCCGACAAATGCCTCGCAGACAACGACATCGCAGGCACCTGCCGGGATCTCCCTGGCTTCAATACTGCCTGTAAAATGAATGTCGTCGCACTGTTTCAGCAGAGGGAAGGTCTCTTTTACAAGAGCATTTCCTTTCTCCTCTTCTGCACCGATATTCACAATACCGACTCTGGGACGTTTCACACCTACGACGTGCTCCATATAGATGGAACCCATCTTTGCGAACTGCACCAGATGAGAGGAACGGGCATCTACATTGGCTCCGCAGTCAATCAGCAGCGCCACACCGTCCGCAGTCGGAATCAGCGGGGCCAGCGCCGGACGCTCAATCCCTTTGATCCTTCCTACGATCGCCTGTCCGCCCACCAGCACTGCACCAGTGCTTCCGGCCGAGACAAATGCATCCGCCTGTCCATGGCGTACCATGGTCAGTCCGACTACGATCGAAGAGTCCTTCTTTGTGCGGATCGCAGCGACCGGCGGCTCTGCTGTCTCAATCACCTGAGTGGTCGGTACCACCTCGATCCGGTCTGCAGGATAGGTATACTTTTTTAATTCATTTTCCACCGCATCCTTCAAGCCCGTAAGAATCAGGTGAATATCCTCATGCTTATTCGCGGCTGCAACCGCTCCTTTTACAATTTCCTCAGGCGCATTATCGCCGCCCATTGCGTCTACCACAACGCGGACTGTTTCGCTCATAGTGTCTCCTCCTGTTTTTCTATTACTTAATATACTAGACATCATTCTAAAAAGCAACAGAAAATTATTCGAAAAAAGGTCCGTCACAGAAGGATAACTCCTCCTGTGGCAGACCCCTCGTCTTCCGTAGAAAACCAAATACCCTGTGGGGATTAATCCTCTACCGGAATGATCTCTTTCTTGTTGTAAGTTCCGCAAGCCTTGCAGACTCTGTGCGGAAGCATCAGTGCTCCACACTTGCTGCACTTTACAAGATTCGGAGCAGTCATTTTCCAGTTTGCTCTTCTCTTGTCTCTTCTTGCTTTGGAAGTTTTATTCTTCGGACAGATAGACATGATAACACCTCCTTAAAGCCGTAATTTATCATAATTCATTCAGAAGCAGCAGGTAATCTGCGCTCCCTGACAGGAATCAGCCTTTGCCATTTCCCGCCTGACTGAATATATCAAGGATCTTTGCCATTCTGGGGTCAAGGTCTGTCGGTCTGCAACTGCAGGATCCATGATTCAGATTCTGTCCACAGGTGCTGCACAGACCTTTACAGTCCTCCCGGCAAAGTACTCTTTCCGGCCAGACAAGCAGTGCCTCATCATGAACTAGCTGATCCACATTCAGGCTGTAGCCCTCAATATAATCTTCATCATCCACATCCAGCTCGTTTTCAAACTGAATGTCCAGTCCGGAAGCCACCGGCTCCAGACAGCGCGCACACGGAATGCATACAGTAAGATGTACCTTCCCGTTCACAGAAAGCTTCCGCTCTCCGATATTCTCAATCGTAAGTGCTACCGGTGTCGCTTCCTGAATCTGAAAATCGCCAAAACGATACTTCAGTGAAGTCAGCTCCAGTGCCACCTCACGGTGAATGGTCTTCCCATCGTTCAAGATTACTTCGGTAAGGTCCAGCAAAATGTATTCCTCCTTAACGCACTTTATAGATTATACCCGCCCTTACAGGTTTTGTCAAGTATTTTTATTTTACCAGTTCTACGGTCTCGCGGCAGATTGCCAGCTCCTCGTTGGTCGGGATAACTGCTACCTTGACTGCAGAATCTGCGGTAGACAGAACGAAGTTCTCTCCGCGCTTCTCGTTCATCTTTTCATCCATCTTGATGCCAAGATATCCAAGATAGGAAAGTACCTTTCCGCGAACCAGGCCAGCATTCTCACCGATACCACCGGTGAATGCGATCGCGTCTACACCGTTCATTGCTGCGACATAAGAACCTACGTATTTTGCAACACGGTAGCAGAATGCGTCAATTGCCAGAGTGGCAGCCTCGTTGCCCTGCTCCATTGCTTCTTCAAGGTCACGGAAGTCGCTGGACAGACCGTTGGACAGTGCCATAACGCCGGACTCTTTGTTCAGGATGCGCAGCATCTCAGATACGTCGATGTTCTCCTTCTTGCAGATGAACTCTACAACAGCCGGATCCAGATCTCCGGAACGGGTACCCATTACAAGACCCTCCAGAGGAGTCAAACCCATGGAAGTATCCACACACTTGCCGTTCTCTACTGCACTGATGGATGCGCCGTTGCCAAGATGGCAGACGATGACTTTGGAATTGTCCTTATCCAGACCAAGGAATTTGATCGTCTCTTTGGATACGAAGCTGTGGGAGGTACCGTGGAAACCATACTTCCGTACTGCGTACTTCTCATAGAACTTGGTCGGGATCGCATAGCGGTATGCCTTTGCCGGCATCGTCTGATGGAATGCGGTATCGAATACGGCTACGTTCGGCTTGCCCGGCATCAGCTCCATGCATGCACGGATACCCATCAGGTTCGCCGGATTGTGCAGCGGTCCAAGATCGCAGCACTCGTCGATAACGGAAATAACCTCATCGTCGATGACTACGGACTGTGTGATCTTGGAACCACCATGCAGTACACGGTGTCCGATTGCCTCTACCTCATCCAGGCTCTTTAATACGCCGGTCTTCGGATTTACAAGTGCATCCAGTACCATACGGATCGCCTCGGTATGGGTCGGCATCGGAGCCTCCGTGATCTCCTTCTCTCCGCCAGCCGGCTGATATACCAGTCTTCCGTCCAGTCCGATACGCTCGCAAAGTCCCTTTGCGGCTACTGCCTCTGTGTCAGAGTTGATCAGCTGGAATTTCAGGGATGAGCTTCCGCAGTTGACAACTAATACGTTCATTTTTATATCCTCCTAGATCATTTTAAATTTTGTCCGAAAGAAATCCGGACAGGAAGGAAAGCGGACACCGGCCCTTGCGGGGAGCATGGATGTCCGCTTTGCTCTTTTACTGAATTTACTGCCTATGTATCTTGATTATTTGTTCTGGCACTGAACAGCTGTGATCGCTACTACGCCTACGATATCGTCTGCAGAGCATCCACGGGACAGGTCATTGACCGGAGCTGCGATACCCTGGGTAACCGGGCCGTACGCTTCTGCCTTTGCCAGTCTCTGAACGAGCTTGTAGCCGATGTTGCCTGCATCCAGGTTCGGGAAGATCAGGACATTGGCATGGCCTGCTACTTCGCTGCCCGGAGCCTTTGCTGCGCCTACGCTCGGAACGATCGCTGCGTCAAGCTGCATCTCGCCGTCGAGCTTGAGATCCGGATTCTGCTCCTTTGCGATCTTTGTCGCCTCTACGACCTTGTCTACCAGTGCATGCTTTGCACTTCCCTTTGTGGAATGGGAAAGGAATGCTACCTTCGGCTCTGCGCCAACGAGGGAACGGAAGGACTCTGCTGAGGATGCTGCGATCGCTGCCAGCTCTTCCGGATTCGGATCCTGGTTCAGTCCGCAGTCAGCGAATACGAATGTGCCGTTCTCGCCGAACTCGCAGTTTGGAACTTCCATCAGGAAGAATGCGGATACGAGCTTTGTACCCGGCTTCGTCTTCAGGATCTGCAGGCACGGTCTTAACGTATCTGCGGTAGAGTGGCATGCACCGGAAACCATTCCGTCTGCGTCGCCCATCTTTACCATCATGACGCCATAGTAGAGATACTGGTTCAGAAGGATCTCCTTTTCCTGCTCCGGAGTCATACCCTTTTTGGATCTGAGCTCAACGAGCTTGTCAATATATGCTGCTGTCTTGTCAGAGGTAGCCGGATCTACTACCTGAATGCCGGTCAGGTCAAGGCCCTCACCGTGCTTCTTCACGTCCTCATCCGTACCTACCAGAATGATATTCGCGATGCCTTCCTTCAGGATCTTCGCGGCAGCCTCATAGGTTCTTCTGTCTTCGCTCTCCGGTAATACAATCGTCTTTTTGTCTGCTTTTGCTTTCTCTTTCAGAACATCAATAATTGCCATGATTCATGGACTCCTTTCGCTTGTATTGTAACCGCACCTGCTATCGCTTCGCAATGGCAGAATACGGCTATCTTTTTCAGCTATACCGATTATAACCCAAATTCTTACAGCGGACAAGATGAAATTTGCATTGCGAAGGGCTTTTTTGTCTGCTAAAATGAGGTTTACAGCCATTGTTTTAAAAAGAAAACAAAAAGGAGGAGCAATCCGTATGCGCACCGTCGGAATTATCGCAGAATACAACCCGCTTCACACCGGGCATCAGTACCATATCCAAAAGGCCCGGGAACTGGCAGACGCTGACTACGCCGTAGTCGTGATGAGTCCGGATTTTGTACAGCGCGGTGCTCCGGCAATCTTTGACAAATATACGCGGACACGGATGGCTCTGCTCTCCGGAGCAGACCTCGTGCTGGAACTTCCCGTCTGCTACGCGACCGGAAGCGCAGAATATTTCGCCCGCGGTGCGATTAGAATACTTGACGCGATGGGATGCATCGATGCCGTGTGTTTCGGCAGTGAGACAGCCGACCGTAAAATGCTTTCCCAGCTTGCAGGGATTCTTGTCTCGGAACCGCCCGTGTATCAGGATGTACTGCGAAGAAAGCAAAAAGAAGGGCGGACATTTCCGCAGGCACGCGCAGCAGCACTGGCGGCAACGCTCAACGCTTCTGCTGTTTTGAGAGGTGGCGATGTTTCGCCTACGGAACTTTTCCGGCAGCTCTCCATGCCAAATAATATTCTCGCACTCGAATACTGCCGGGCGCTGCAGCAGCGCGCTTCCTCGATCACACCGCTTCCGATCCTCCGTCAGGGCAGCGGCTATCACGATGAGGTTCTGGGGGAAGCTTTCTGCTCGGCGACTGCGCTGCGGGAAGCCTTATTGCCGCATCCGCTCCAGGGACAAATGCAGACGAAGCAAACCGATCACACCTCACTGCTTTCCTACATTCCGGAAAGCTGCCAGTCACGCTTCCTGACCGCTGCACGTACACCGGTTACGGCAGATGACTTCCTGCCACTGCTCACGGAAAAGCTGCTCACCGTCTCCGATTTTTCGGAATACCTGGATATTTCTCCGGAGCTCTCAGACCGCATCCGGAACCTGCGCTTTTCCTGCATTGGAAAGTCCTTTGCCGAGATCACTGCCCTCTTAAAGACGCGGCAACTGACGGAAGCCCGGATCCGGCGCGCACTGTTGCATCTTCTGCTCGGGATTCGGCAGGATACGCTTTCCTGCTATCAGGCAAACGGTACCGTCTTCTACGCACGGCTGCTCGGCTTCCGAAAAAGTGCCGGCCCCCTGCTGCACGCCTTCAAGCATTCTGGTACGGTTCCATTGCTCGCAAAACCGTCCGATGCGGAAACGGTTCTCAGAAACTGTTATGCCGGGCATCCGGATCCGCTCGCCTGTGCTCTGGAAATGCTGCGAACGGACTTTCTGGCCTCCCACCGGTATGAAGGAGTTTCTTCCTATAAATATAGGCGGGAATTTGTGCCGGAATATAAAAAGAGCCCGGTGATAATTGATACTATAATAAAGTAAATTATTTTTATATATTTTAAATCCCCCTCAGAAAGCAGCTCACAGCTTACTTTCTGAGAGGGATTTTCCATTTTACTTTATGTACTTCACATCAGCGTTCTGTCGTATCTGTGCATTTATGCTGTCCACTCGTAGAGAACGTATTTACAAAATGCTTTAACTGGCTCTAGCAGTATCTCCGCGCGCAAACCGGTGTCTGATAATATGCATTGGAAATGATGATTCCCTTGCTGGAGTTTGCCGCGTGTACGATCTGTCCACCGCCGATGTAGATCGCTACATGGTCGATGCTTCCGGTCGAATTATAGAACAGCAAATCGCCCGGCTGCAGATTGTCAAGGCTGATGGATGTGCCACCGTAAGACTGGGACTCTGCGGTTCTGGACAGGTACAGTCCAAAGTTCGCAAATACCGTCTGTACGAATCCGGAGCAGTCCGCTCCTTCGGTCAGGCTTGTCCCGCCCCATACGTATGGATTTCCGACATACTGTACTGCAAAGTCCGCAATCTGCTGACCAACGCCCGACGTCGAAGGTGCCTCCGTAGCCGGTGCTTCGGTCTCAGGTACTTCCGTATATGGCGCATCAGTCTCCGGTGCCTCGGTATACGGTGCGTCTGTCTCCGGTGCCTCGGTATACGGTGCGTCCGTCTCCGGCGCTTCCGTCCATGTCGTTCCATCTGTCTGCGGTGCTTCCGTGTATGGTGCATCCGTTTCCGGTGCCTCGGTCCATACGGTCTCGTCGGTTGCAGGTGCTTCTGTCCACGTCGTCTCATCCGAACCATCTGCGTAAGACGGATCCTCTGTATAGGAAGAATCATCTGCAGTCGGCTCTTCAGATATCGGCTCCTCGTAAGTTTCCTCCGGCAATGTCTCTGCCGCCTCATCGGATGCCTCATAATTCGCCGCTTCTGCTGCCTCCTGCTCTGCATTCAGTCTGGCCTGCTCTTCCTCGATCGTCTCCGCTGTCGGATAATACGTCTTATAATCTACATAGTAGGCATTGACATATCCGTAAACATCTCCCCCTAATGCGACCTTCATCCAGTCGCCATCCCATGCAACGACTTCCAGCTCGTCCTTCTCGTGCGCGGTAGCGAGCACCTCGCTGTCCTCATTCGCATCGGAACGGATATTCAAATCCGTCGGATGTACCATCGCTACATTATAGGCAGCCTTCTGTGCAACTGCGTCTGCAGCCTCCCCTGTCACAAAATACTCTGCCTTTACATACCCTTCCGCATTACCGGAACGGATCTTATACCAGTCTCCGTCCTGCTCCTCGATGGTCGCGGAGCCATTGTTGTAAATCTTTGCCGTAACGGCGCTGTCTGTGCTTGCTGACTCCCGGATATTGATATATTCTTCACACTGCGCAAATGCCAGTGTCCCAACCAGAGAGGTATCTGTATCCGATTCAGCTGCTATCTCTGTCGTGGCTTCCTCTGCCATCGCCGGAATGTACACGCTCTGTGCCAGCAATCCAAGCATCATGCAAAACGAAACCGCTTTTGACAGCCCTTTCTTCATGAAACCTTCGCCTCCTTCTTATTTGTTACAAAAGTATTGCATATATGCTAACAAATAATAACAAGTTTCTGTTTGCCGGTCAATGCTTTTCACGCAGTCTTAATAATACTTTCATAATTTTTTCATAAAGTTCGTGTTTCTTAGTTTTTAAAGCTGTGGATCGGAGCCGGGATCCGTCCCTTACGGTTTACAAATGCGTCGCAGGAGAAGGAATTGACCGGCATGATCGGTGCATAGCCGAGCAGTCCACCGAACTCTACGGTCTCTCCGACCTTCTTGCCGATGACCGGAATGACACGGACCGCCGTCGTCTTCTGGTTCACCATACCGATCGCCATCTCATCTGCGATGATACCGGAAATCGTCGTCGCTTTTGTGTCACCCGGGATTGCGATCATATCCAGTCCCACAGAGCAGACACAGGTCATCGCCTCGAGCTTCTCGATCGTCAGCGCACCGGCCTTCACCGCGTCGATCATACCCTGATCCTCGCTGACCGGAATAAATGCACCACTCAGTCCGCCAACGTAAGAAGAAGCCATGACGCCGCCCTTCTTTACCTGGTCATTCAGAAGCGCCAGTGCTGCAGTCGTCCCCGGTGCGCCTGCGTATTCCAGACCGATCTCACAGAGAATATCTGCCACACTGTCTCCGATCGCCGGAGTCGGTGCAAGAGAAAGATCCACGATACCGAACGGTACGCCAAGGCGTTTGGACGCCTCCTGTGCGACCAGCTGTCCGACACGGGTGACTTTAAATGCCGTCTTCTTGATCGTCTCGCAGAGCACCTCGAAGCTGCTGCCACGCACGGATTCCAGGGCATGCTTTACAACGCCCGGTCCGCTGACGCCGACGTTGATGATCGCATCCGCCTCGGTCACTCCGTGGAAGGCTCCTGCCATGAACGGGTTATCATCCGGTGCATTACAGAATACAACGAGCTTCGCACAGCCAAGCGAATCATTTTCCTTCGTCAGTTCAGCTGCCTGCAGAATCACATCGCCGAGCAGCCGTACGGCATCCATATCGATGCCGCATTTTGTCGAACCGACATTGACAGAACTGCAGACAAAATCGGTCGTCGCAAGCGCTTCCGGAATCGAACGGATCAGATATTCATCTGCTTTCGTCATCCCTTTTGATACGAGTACAGAATAGCCGCCGAGGAAATTGACACCGACGGTCTTTGCCGCACGGTCCAGCGTCTTTGCGATCGTCACAAAGTCCTCCGGACATTTGCAGGCACTTCCGCCTACGAGTGCGATCGGTGTGACGGAAATCCGCTTATTTACAATCGGAATTCCGAACTCGCGCTCGATGTCCTCTCCGGTCGATACCAGGTCTTTTGCCACCGTTGTGATCTTCCGGTAAATATTTTCATTGAGTTTTTCCAGATCATCCGTGATGCAGTCAAGCAGGCTGATACCAAGCGTAATCGTACGCACATCCAGGTTCTCCTGCGTGATCATGTCGTTTGTCTCTCGTACTTCGTATAAATTAATCATGTCCCCACCTCAGATCCGATGCATCATGTTGAAAATGTCTTCGTGCTGACAGAGAATGGAAACTCCGATCTCTTTGCCGACTGCTTCCAGCTCATCCGCAATCTGAGATGCGGACTTTTCACATTTCGTCGCATCCGTCACCATCATCATATTGAAATACCCCTGTACAATCGTCTGGGAAATATCCAGAATATTGACGTTGTTCTCCGCCAGATAGGTGCACACCTTCGCGATAATTCCCACGGTATCCTTTCCTACTACAGTAATAATTGTTTTCTTCATGCTGTCTCCTTTTCTCCCTGTCTCGGGGTCCGCGGGATATCCCGCTCTTCTTTTGTCCGTGTATCACACGGCTATCAACTCCGACGGCTCGTCCCGCTTTGCGATCTGGATCGGAAAATCCGTTGCCTTATACGGATTATCTCCATCCGTGATCTCTGTGCAGACCGTCGCCATCGCAAGTGCCTCATAATTGTTCTCCCGGCTCAGATGTCCGAGCATGACTGCCTTCATCCGGTCGTTCAGAATCTCACCGAGCAGCCGTCCGGCATTGTCGTTCGAAAGGTGTCCCTTCCGCCCCAGAATACGCTGCTTCAGATAGTATGGGTAGGAACCGACCTGCAGCATATTGATGTCATGGTTCGACTCGATCAGCACCGCATCCAGCCCCTTAAGGTGATCGATGATATAATCATCATAATATCCAAGGTCCGTCGCCACCGCTACGGACTTCTCCTCGCAGCTGAACCGATAGGCCACCGGCTCCGCCGCATCATGCGAGACCCGGAACGGAAGTACTCCAAGCTCCCCGATCTCAAACCGGACATCCGGTGCAACGGTATGAAACAAGGAGCTGTCCACCTTGCCGAGCATATTCTGCTCCAGCATCGTGTGGATCGTCCCCTGCGTCGAATACACCGGTATCCCATATTTTCTGGCCAGCACGCCAAGTCCTTTGATATGATCCGAGTGCTCATGCGTGATCAGTATCGCGTCAAGCTCCTTCGGATCGCGGTCGATCGCGTGCAGCCCTTCCGTCACGCGTTTCCCGCTGATGCCCGCGTCAATCAGCACACTGGTATGATCCGTCCCTACAAAAATGCAGTTCCCGCTGCTTCCGCTGGCAATACTACAGAAATCCATGTTCTCTCAGTCCTTTATCCATTTGTTCATATGTATTTTGCACAATATCACTACTGTTGTCAATCACCAATTGACAGGCCGCCCGGAAATCGGATTCTTTTTTCTGATTCGCCATGATGCTGCGGCACTTTTCCTCCGAATAGCCACGGCTCTCCATCAGCCGTCTGATCCGCACCGCGTCATCCGCATGAATGTACCAGATCTCATCACAGATCTCATCATAGTGATCCTCCAGAAGAAGTGCCGCCTCGATCGTCACAAATGGCACGCGTCCTCTTTTTTGCTCCGCTTCGACCTCCGCCTTGATCCAGCGCCGGATGGACGGATGCATGATCGCATTCAGCCGCGCCATTTTCTGCGGATCTGCATAGACGATCGCGCCAAGCTGTGGGCGGCTGATCGTCCCGTCTGCATTTAAAACCACCGGTCCGAACAGTTCCACGATCCTGCGATAGCAGCTCTCACCCGGCTGCTGCAGCAGATGTCCGACCTCGTCGGCCTGAATGACACGTGCGCCGTAGTGCTCTTCCAGATATGCCAGCACCGTACTTTTCCCGGCGCCGACGCCTCCGGTAATCCCAAGTACCTTCATCGCTATCCTTCCCTTCTCTGATGCCAGAGTGTGTTGCAATCCTCATTTTGTGTGACTACTTTGCCTCATACCAGTCTTTGCCGGAATGCACATCCACCTCCAGCTTTACCCGCAGATTGGCGGCATGCATCATCTCGTCCCGAAGCAGCTTTTCGACCTGTGGCAGCTCCTCCCTAGCCGTCTCGATGAGCAGTTCGTCGTGCACCTGCAAAATCAACCGGGACTTCATCCCCGCTGCCCGCAGTGCTTCATCCACACGGATCATTGCGATCTTGATGATATCCGCTGCAGTGCCCTGAATCGGTGCATTCATCGCCACACGTTCCCCGAACGAACGCTGCATGAAGTTCGAGGACTTCAGCTCCGGCACCGGGCGTCTCCGCCCGAACATCGTCGTCACATAGCCTTTTTCCTTCGCATCCGCCACGGCCTGATCCAGAAACTGTTTGATTCCCGGATAGGTCTTAAAATACTGTTCAATATACTCCTGTGCTTCCTTGCGCGTGATACTCAGATCCTGGCTGAGGCCAAAAGAACTGATCCCGTACACAATTCCAAAGTTGACCGCCTTCGCATTCCGGCGAAGCAGCGGTGTCACCTCCTCGGGCTTTACATGAAAGACCTGAGAAGCTGTAATCGTGTGGATGTCCTGCGCATCCTGGTAAGCCTGAATGAGCATTTCATCTCCGGATAAATGTGCCAGCACGCGCAGCTCGATCTGCGAGTAGTCCGCATCCAGAAAGACGAATCCCGGCTTTGGCACAAAGACTTTCCGGATCAGACGGCCAAGCTCCATCCGGATCGGGATATTCTGCAGGTTCGGCTCCGTGCTGCTTAAGCGTCCGGTCGCCGTAATCGTCTGATGGAATTTGCCGTGAATCCGTCCATCCGCTGCGATGTAATTCGCCAGCCCGTCCGCGTAGGTCGATTTCAGTTTGGTCAGCTGCCGGTATTCCAGAATGTGCGCCACGATCGGATAATCGACCGCCAGCTTTTCCAGAACATCCGCCGCTGTCGAATATCCGGTTTTCGTCTTTTTCCCGTGCGGCAGCTGCAACTTCTCAAATAAAATCACACCGAGCTGTTTTGGCGAGTTGATATTAAATGCCTCCCCGGCTTCCTCGCTGATCTGGCGCTCCAGCTCCTCGATCCGGCCAGCCAGCTGACTGCCATAGGATGCGAGCGCCTCCCGCTCTACCCCGATCCCCGCATCTTCCATATGACGCAGGGTAAAGACGAGCGGCATCTCCACATCTGTAAAGAGCGGTTCCATATCCTCCGCGCGCAGGCGTTCCTCCAGCACCGGAAGCGCCTGATATGCAACCGCCGCCATCCGGCAGACATAGCGCAAGAAGGCTTCCCGCTGCTCTCCGGCTGCCTGCTGCAGCGGCATCTTTCCGAGCAGCTCCGCTCTGGACGGCACCATCCAGCCCAGATAATCCCGTGCCAGATCTTCCGCCTCATAACTTCCCTTTAACGGGTTCAGCAGATACGCCGCGATCGCCGCGTCAAAAAACGTGGCATCCTGCCTTGAAACCTGCAGCAGAACCAGTTGCGGCTTCAGGTCAATCGTGACAGCCTGCTTCATACTATGGATTGTCTCGGCAAGCTTCGTCGTCAAATATGCCTCTGTCAAAAAGCCCTCACAGGCGAGAAAGACTGCCTCCCGCTCCTTTTTGCTGACTGCCGCACCTAAGAGCGTGCCATCCTCGCCAAAGATCAGCTGGAATGCTGCACGTGCTCCCGAAAGCCCGGCGAGTACTTCTTCCGCCCGCGAAAGGTCGCTGACCCATTCATATGTCTCCTCGCTCTCCTGCGGCTCCTCCTGTACGGAAGTGAACCGTCCGAGCAGATTTTTAAATTCGAGCCGACGGCACAGCGCCAGTGCCTCCGGTGTATACAGATGCTCGATCCGCGCAGCCGCCTGATCCAGAGTAAACGGCACCTGCAGATCAATCGTCGCCAGCGTCTTGCTCATCTGCGCCAGATCATAATGATTCCGCAGAGATTCCCGCGCACGGGCCGGCGTGATCTCATCCACATGCGCATATGCCTCCTCAATCGAACCGTACTGCACAATGATCTTCGTCGCCGTCTTTTCCCCGATCCCCGGCACCCCCGGAATATTATCACTCGTATCGCCCATCAATGCCTTCAGATCAATGAACTGCGTCGGCGTCACCTGATATTTTTCTTTTACCTGCTCGGCATAATAGTCCTCGATCTCTGTCCCGGTCGCTTTTGTCTTCGGAATCCGGATCTGAATCTTCTCAGTAGCCAGCTGCAGCAGGTCCCGGTCCCCTGATACGATCGATACCGAAAGTCCCGCCCGCTCCATCTGTCGGGAGACCGTGCCTAAGATGTCATCCGCCTCATAGCCTTCTAAGGACATGACCGGAATGTGCATCGCCCCGAGCATTTCCTTCATCAGCGGCACCTGTTCGCGCAGCTCCTCCGGCATCGGCTTGCGCGTCCCCTTATATGCCTCGTACATCTTATGCCGGAAGGTCGGCGCATGCAGGTCAAAGGCGACCGCCACATAATCCGCCTGCTCCTCCTCAAGCACTTTAAACATAATATTGAGAAAGCCATACACGGCATTGGTATGCTTTCCCTCGCTGTTGGTCAGCATCGGAAGCCCGTAAAATGCACGGTTCAAAATGCTGTGGCCATCTATCAAAACGATCTTTTCTGGCATCATATCGGATCCTTTCTTATTTTCTGTTGCTCGCATTCCGCTGCTGTCCAAAACCAAACGGTCACTTACCTTCCGTTTCGTTCGGCTCTTCCGGCCCCGCCTGCAAAAGCGGCTCCGGTCCTGCACTGATCTGCAGGCCATCCGACTCCGTATCCGGCATCTCAAAGACTTCTTCCTTATGGCTCCGTACACGGATCGGTGTGTCATCCGGCAGTCCCTGATCCTCCGAAAAAATCCCCTGCGACCGCATCCGAAGCAGTGCGCGCTGGATCGTCGTATACTCTGCCTGTCCCTGCCGGATCTCATATCCGGTATAGGCACTTCCGATCAGCAGACACTCCGTCAGGATGAGCAAAATCCCTCCGACCACTCCGAGTGCCTTTCTGCGCCGGAGTCTCCGCCACGACGCGCGGATATCATCTGAGAGCATGCGCCGGAAATCATAGTCATGATGATCACCCGAATCCAGCAGATCGAGTGCCTGATACACCGTATAGTACGTATCCAGCTCATCCATGCAGTCG
Organism: Lachnospiraceae bacterium; assembly: GCA_029006155.1. Taxonomy (GTDB): domain Bacteria; phylum Bacillota; class Clostridia; order Lachnospirales; family Lachnospiraceae; genus Choladousia. Next base: position 158,179 of record JAQXGF010000027.1, on the reverse strand, counting down.
CTGCAGTGCGCAATATGATGTAAAAATGCTTCGAGCTCTTTTTCGGAAAGCTCTTTTTTTACATAGGCAGTAATCATTCTGCGCGCCTCATTACAGTTCATATGCATTCCTTCCTCTCTCAAAAATCCTATCCGTCTATCATACCATGATGCGCCGCTTCCCACAAGCACTTATCTGGCTTTCTTTTTCAAATTCTCCATTCATCCCCTTCTTTTTGTCAAATATATTGTAAAACCATTCCCTGCATGATATGATAACTACAGTGCGCCGCCTGCCTGCAGGCGGCAGAATGGAGACGATATAATATGAAAGAAAAGCTCTACACGATCCCGCTCAATGATGCGGTGAATGAAAATGATGAATGCCCGTTCTGCTTTATCGAGCGCAAGCTGGAACAGGATATGATCAACTTCGTGCTCGGCAGCTCCTCCTCTTATATGGAGAGCGACATCCGCGAGCAGACAGACAAGATCGGCTTTTGCCGCACCCATATGAAAAAAATGTTCGACTACGGCAACACACTCGGAAATTCTCTGATCCTGAAAACGCATTACCAGAAACTGCAGAAGGAATTTCAGGAACAGGTAAAGCATTTTACGCCGGGCAAGGTCTCATTTGCGGACCGCCTGCGCAAGCAGTCCTCCGGCAACAATTCTATCGCGGCCTGGGCTGCCGGCAAAGACTGCTCCTGCTATGTCTGCAACGGACTGCAGGAAAATTTTGACCGCTACATGGAAACCTTCTTTTATATGTACACAAAAGATTCTGCCTTTCATGATAAGATCGTAAACGGCAAGGGTTTCTGTCTGCATCACTTTGGGCTGCTCTGTGAAAATGCGGACCGTTATTTAAATGAAAAACAGAAAGCAGCTTTTTACCCGGAAGTCTTTTCTCTGATGGAGCAGAACCTGCACCGGCTCGAAGAGGACATCTCGTGGCTCATCGACAAATTCGACTATCGAAACAAGGATGCCGACTGGAAGACATCAAAGGACGCCCTGCAGCGCGGCATGCAGAAGCTCCGCGGCGGGTATCCTGCGGATCCGGTGTTTAAAGCACAGTAGTCGGCTCACGCTTTTTCAGAAGCCAACCACATATCCCTTTCTGTCGGCAGAATGAAAGGGATCGTTACCGTAAAGTGGCGCTACTTTATCTACAAAAAAGCACGAAGTTCATTTCTATCTAATGGACTCCGCGCTTTTTTACTTATTCTTATAACAAGTTCGTTTACTAATTAATTTTGGAACCTCAGCCGCAGTGTCCGGATCTCGAACGGCCGGATCGTCAGCCGTACCACATTTTCCTCTACCGGCAGCGGCACTTCCTGTTCCTCAAGCATGTTGCAGTCGTAAGCTTCTGCAAGTGTGAAGGCGCCAGCTGCAATCTCGTCCACCGACAGCGCGACCTCTGCCCGGCGGTTGAATGCCTCGTACAGCCGGACGATGATGCCATCTCCGTCCTCGGCCTGTTTTACGACTTCGATAAATACATTCTCTGCATCGGTATGCACGAAGGAAGCATGTGTTGCCACCTGACCGGCCGTCTTCATCGGCCGTTTCTCTGTCGCAGCGGTCATATCATCCTTCTTCTGTACCGCGAGCAGTGGGTTGTTTAAGGCATAGGCACGGTCAATCGTCCCGGCCTCGCGAAAATCGCCGGAATGCGGATAGATCACATAAGTAAAGCTGTGGTGTTCTTTGTCGGCTGCCGGGTTCGGATCGGTCGCAGACTTGAGCATGGAAAGCCCGATCACGCCGTCGTGAACACCAGCTCCATATTTACAGTCGTTTAAAATGCTCACGCCATAGCCATTTTCTGCCACGTCAAGCCACTTGTGGTGGCAGACTTCAAACCGGGCAAAATCCCAGGATGTATTGTAGTGCGTCTTGCGCGTGACATTTCCATACTGAATCTCATAGGTCGCCTCATCCGTGTGAATATCTACCGGGAAAAGCGTTTTCAGGAAAATCTTCTGCTCCCGCCAGTCGATCTCATTGCGGATCTTCAGCTCCGGACGGTCTGCTTCCAGAGAAATATACTGCGTGATCTCCGAATCCAGGTAGCGCCGTACGACCTGAATCGTCGCACGCAGCGGGCCGTCCTCAATCAGCGAAAGATTCTGCACATCCGTGATCTCCCACGACTTTTCGACATAATAATTGTTCACATCCCACGCATCGTAATTGTGCGGACGGTCCTCATAGGTCATGAGCACGTTGCCGTTCTCCCCGGTTTTCAGAAGCTCCCGCTTCGCCTTTTTATCATAGATCGAAGAGAACTGCCCGTTCGGTGCAAGCTCTACCTTCAGGTAATCATTTTCCAGATGGTGCAAAGAAGCTGCCAGCGCTCCGGCCTCGTGGCGTGTCAGCGCTTTCGCTTTCGCTTCTGTGCGTGGCAATACCGCATACTGCTGCCAGCCCTTTGCCGGAACTGCAGCTGCCCGGAAGAGCCATGTCCCATCCGCCGTCTTTTGTGCCGGATATACATTCACTCCGTCCGATACGACCGGATCATCGTGCTCATCTTCCCAATCAAATGCCACGAGATCCGTCTGCGCCCGTCCATTCGGATTAAATACGGTAAGATTCGCCGCCGTTTTCTGAGCATGCTCAGCAAGTGTGTGCAAGGCGCGGGACAGCAGCGCATGTCCTTCTGTGAGCAGCTTTTCATACTCTGCTTTCGAGTCCTCATATACCTCATAGATGGAAGAGCCCGGAAGGATGTCATGGAACTGATTGCGCAGGGCGATCTCCCAGAGTGCATCCAACTCCTGTTTTGGATAGGAAAGTCCCGTCAGGCGATGGGCCAGAGCAGAAAAGCACTCAATATTTTCGAGCAGAAATTCAGATCTGCGGTTGTACTTTTTATTCCGGGCCATCGACGTATAAGTACCGCGATGGTACTCGAGATACAGCTCACCGACCCAGACCGGCAGATACTTCCGGTCCGTCACCCGTTCTTCCAGCGTATGGAAAAATTCCGCCGCCGTGCTCTGTACGGTCTGTGGACAGCCCGGAATGCCTTTTGCCAGGCGGCGCTGATTCTCGAGCATCTCCTTCGTCGGGCCACCGCCTCCGTCTCCAAATCCATAGGACATGAGCACCTCGTCATTTAAGTACTTCTGGCTGTAACGCTCCCACGCGCCCTTGACCTGTGACGGATTGATAAATGCATTGTAGGTCGTAAAATGCGCGGTGTGCTCACTGCCTGCTTCGGCCGGCTTCTGATAATCGCGGCTCGGCGAAAAATGCGTCAGAATCCGCGTTCCGTCGATGCCCTCCCACGCAAAGGTGTCATACGGCATTTTGTTGAATTCATTCCAGCTGATCTTCGTCGTCATAAAGTAACGGATGCCACATTTTTTCATGATCTGCGGCAGGGCAGCGGAGTAGCCGAACACATCCGGGAGCCAGAGAATCTCATTGTCCTTTCCGAACTCCTCCCGGAAAAAGCGCTTCCCATAGAGGAACTGGCGCACGAGCGACTCGCCGGAAGTCAGGTTGCAGTCTGCCTCAAGGAACATACCGCCTTCCACTTCCCAGCGCCCCTCTTTCACCCGCTCTTTGATCTCCTCATAGACCTGTGGCGCATTCTTTTTTACATATTTATAGAGCTGTGGCTGGCTGGACATAAACTTGTACTCCGGATACTGACGCATCAGTTCAAGTACCGTCGAAAAGCTCCGGACCGCTTTATCTTCCGTCACCGCCAGCGTCCATTTCCACGCCACATCGATGTGCGTATGGCCGACGCAGTACACCTTCTGCCGCGCCACTCCCGCATACCGCTCATAAAATTCCCGGTCCAGATAGTCCTGCGCTGCTTTTAAGGATTCCCGATAAGCTTCTGAATATGGCTTGCGCAGATCCAGAAGATTCAGGGATTCATTTAAGCTCAGGATGATGTCCCGGTATTCCGTATCGCTCTCCCGGAGCAGACACGCGGTGTCATACGGCATTTTCAGATCATAATAATAGTGCTCGGTATCCCGGTGCAGCACCTTGATCCGCGCATCCAGTACCAGATTCATATTGTGGTCGCCGGTAAACGCCGAGAGCAGGATGCGGTACCGCTCCCCCGCCTTTGCATGCTCGGTAAGCAGTACCTCGCGGTGATTGATGTCCAGTCCCTGTTTCAATACATCATTGACATAGATCGTAAACTGTGGGTTCGTCGCATCCCAGCCGTCCTCTTTTCCGGTCGTCTGCTCATAGACTACACACTGCCCGTCCATCTCTTCCGGAATCGTCACAAACGTCTCAAACCAGTAATACGCCCGATGCCCGCCCCAGGACATCGGATACCGGTCACAGTAGGCCCAATTGTCCGTATTCACTTTTGACACATCCGCAAACTTCTCCGCCGACTGTACATAGCGAAATCCGCTCACCGGCGTCTCATCCGTATAAATCAGCCCTTCCAGATCACGTAAGAGCTTTCCGATCCGTTCTTTCAGAAAAATCATCGTATGCCTCCTTTTGTAAAATCATTCGGGAGATTCTTGCCCTTTGCTTTGATTATGTATGTTTTTGGTGGCGGCGTCAATTGGTTTTTGAATAAAAAATGTTTTGCAATAAACCGCCCGGCATGTGACACCGGGCGGCCTGTTTCTACAGCCTTATTGCTCTCTTACGCTCATTGTTATTTGCAAATATCCGCCTCACCCCTCACTTCGTACACGGCGGGCAGGACACCGGCGCATCAAAACTCGGATTGAAGGCGTAGAAATTCCGGGTCTCCAACTGCTCCTGCGTCGCCCGCAGTGCCTCGCCAAACCGCTGAAAATGCACGATCTCGCGTGCCCGTAAAAACCGGATCGGGTCGGCCACCTCCGGATCTTTCACCAGCCGCAGGATGTTGTCGTAGGTCAGCCGTGCCTTCTGCTCCGCGGCCAGATCCTCAAACAGATCTGCGACCGGATCGCCGGTCGACTGCAGCTCCGCGGTAGAAAACGGATACCCGCCTGCCGACTGCGGCCAGATCCCGACCGTATGGTCGACATAGTACGGCGCAAATCCCGCCTTCTCCAGCTCCTCCGCTGAAAGATTCCGGGTCAGCTGATGGACAATCGTCGCGACCATCTCCAGATGGGCCAGCTCTTCCGTGCCCACATCCGTAAGCACCGCCATCGCTGTCCGGTTTGAGGCGGTAAAACGCTGCGAGAGGTAGCGCATGGAAGCGCCAATTTCCCCATCGGGTCCACCGGAGAGCAAGTTCTTATAACACTTATCACTTGTCACTCTTGATACCTGAGTGCAAATTCTTATTGGTAAAATCAAAAAGGATGTGGTATGCCGCAGCAGGTGGCTCTGCTGCGGTTTCTTCTTATCTTATTTCTTATTTGCGCTGGCGCAAATCAGCGCAGCAGGATGTTCTTCCATGTCGTCGGCCCAGCGATGCCGTCCACGTCCAATTCGTGCTTCTTCTGATATGCTTTGATCGCATACACCGTATTTGCACCGCAATCGCCATCGATCGTCAGCAGCTTGCCATCTGCACCTCTGAACCCATTTGATTTCAATAACCGTTGCAGCAGCTTAACGTCGTTTCCCTGGCTGCCGTTCTGAACATTCTGCACACTAAACATATATCCGTTACCTCCTGTCTTTATATCCGAATTGTCCGGAATTTCATTTCCTGCATTTTCTCCATTGTCAACCGTTACATTCACATGATGTGCGACATTCAGATTGATGTCACCGCGTCGCGCAAGGCTCGGATCCGTAAGGTATGCGCCCTGAAGTACAACAAAATATTTCTTCCCGGATGCAGAGCGGAAATAATTCATCATATCACCGGTATAGGTTGCGTTGCACTCCTGCAGCTCTCTGATCCCCTTCAGATGCCCTACCGCACGGATCAGCACGATCGTACTCTCACTGCAGTCGGCTTCGCAGGCCGTCTTAATATCCGAAGGTCGCCATCCCACTGCCCGCATCTGCTTACGGAAGGTATACCGGTCACCGGAATTGCCTGCCGTTCCCTGATCATAGCCAATCTGATCGTTCAAGGCCGCCTCGATCGCCAGATCTGCGAACAGGTTGCCCAGCTCCTCGTCACGCCAACGGATGATATAGTCCCACGGGCGCGAATACCACGGCCGGAGACAATACTCGCCACCGGTCTGATCTCCGGCCTTACCTCCCGCATATCTGCCGTTTTCATCATGTCCGCAATTTGATACTCTTACCATGTTCTTCTCCTTCTGCCGCGTTCCCTTATCAACGTATGCATCCGCATATTTTGTGATAAACTCATAAACCTTCTTCTGCCTGGAAACATAGTCGCCTACCTGATTATCGTTTGACCGATCTGCTGGATCTGTATTCAGCGCAGCATAGATACTTTCCGCAGTATACGGCTTTGCTGTCTTTGCCAGAATCCGTTCCAGCGCCGAATCTCCGCCAAGGTGCACAATATTAATACACTCCATCATTGCTGTGTCTGGCATTGCACCATATACTTTCCCGATACTCGCTGCATGCTCTACGATCTGCTCGTCCATCAGAGTATCCTGGCATTTCACGCCGATTGCCGAAGAAATAATTGTGATAATGCACTTACCTTTTATGGATCCTGCCGTCACGTTATACCGATCCCAGCTCTTTTTCAGATCAGCGGCTATTCCCGCCGTATCGAGTCTTGCAAACTCAGTCGGATACGTCTTCTGAATCCTTTGTAACAGCAGCCGCGCGCGTGCTCCATACCACTGGCCGGCGCCGATTGTGATTGCGACCTCATTTGGTGTATTTTCCCCGACACCCGCAAATGCTGCATAATTCTGATTACCATAGATCTGGTCACCGCCTTCTACAGCGTACAGGATCTTTCTCAATACAGTAATATTTTTCTGGTTCATTCTGTTTTATCTCCATTCTCAATGCGATTGACCATGCAATCGCAAACATCATGCACCCAGTTGCTCCATTCTCGGGCGAACATAACCAGCAACCCGACAGCTACAATCAAAGCAATGTACCTCACGTCTCTTCCCCTCTCGCAAAAAGGCGGCCTATTCGCCGCCCTGATCCTTTTTATTATATTTTGTCCGTTCCCATATTGCTCGAACCTTTTCCCAGCCACCAGTGGCTACCAGATACACCACAAATGCCGCAATAATGCACGCGAATACATAATACCATGTGATCGGCTGCTTATAATATGCCAGCAGCGCCAATAATGTCGCTGGACACAGGATCAGCGATACCACAAGTGCGACCGCTGCCGTCGGAAGCTTCAATAATACCGGCATCTCCTTGATTACCTGTACGACAATCCCGACCAAAAAGGCCAAGATGCCAATCAATGCTAAACCATATGTCACGTACTGCATAATTACATTAATATCTGTCATTTTGCTTCTCCTCCTACATTCCAATCTGTTTTACTACAAAACCAATTACAGCTCCTGCCAGCGCCGTTACCGCATATGTGACAACCTTGCGCCACATTTCGCCGTCTCTGGATTCCAATGCAACGAGCCGCTTTCCCTGTTGCTCCTGTTCTCTGACCATGCCCTGCAGACTCGTAGCCATTTTTTCGACCGAGGCCGTCAGCTTTCCAATCTGCTGCACCGTCTCTTCAAGCATCTCAATCCGGCGATTCTGCCGATGGTTCTCTTCTTCCATTCTCTTGCAGAACTCCTGATGCTCCTCTCTGCTAATGCATCCATTTTCCATTGTATGCTCCTTCCTCAATGAATTGCATAATAATAGACCGCTTGCGCGGTCGGGGATCTAATTCTCATATTTGCTTGCTCCATTCAAAAATGCACCCGAAGGTGTCCATTATAATTCTACGTCGCTAAAGCCCTTTTTAGTTAATTATAGTGACTTCATCCATGCTTCGATTTTAGGTGTGATAATTTCATAACCTTCTATGTTCGGATGTAATCCGCCCTGATTATAAGAATAATTGTCTTTCATATATTTAACATTAAACTCAAGTCCGCTTTTACTGTACAAGTCAATATATGGTATCGACCATTTTTCACAAATTTCTTTAGCCTTGTCCATATAGTTTTTAAACCCAACTGCCGTAGGAACTTTAAATGTAACAATAAAGCAAATTTTCTTGCCAGACCAGTATTCAATACTTTTTTTGAAAAGGCTTTCCAACGCTCCACAAAATGTTGTTACATCCAAAGGAGAACTATAATCCTGTGTAACATCACCCAATTCGATTTTTGAAGAGTAACAATCATTTACGCCACCCTCCAAAACAATCCAATCAGCTTCTGGATATTCTGTATGCATAGTGTCCAATCTTTGCAATATTGAATTTGTAGTTGTATCAAGAGTTGCAATCGTTGTTCCGCCTGCACCATAGTTTTTCATTGTAATAGACGGATTGTTTTCTTTTATGATTTCAGCCCATCCATATTGTTTACCATATGTGCCATCCCCATTGTCAATAAACCCGGCACAAATACTATCCCCTGTGAATAACACAGTTTTTGCGTACAAAGGATTGCTTTTTGCAATTCCATTTTGAATTTGATTTTCGATATATGTTTTTAAGTAATTTGAATATACATATTTATCAAAATATGGGACAAATTTTGAAGGATATGGAATATCTTTTACCGCCATCATTTCAGAAAAATCCGAGTCAGCCTTATATGCTGAAAATCTGATATATTTTGCAGAAGCAAACAAAGGATCGTATGCTGAAACATTTTTATCAATTTTTAAAATTGCCACTCCGTCAGATACAGTTCTAAAATTAGACAACGATTTTTTTGATACAATAAGTTGCTTTTGTTCATCCCATAACGTAACATCCTGAGAAAACCAAGATGTTGGATATGTATATCTATATGTAGCATCTATATCGAAATCAATAAAATTTGAGGTAAATCCATGTGTTTCACTTGTGTAAATTCCTGTTACGGAATTATAATATCCTGCAACACATTCTGGACTATCTACGTTAATTAAGTTAGAAGATTTTTGTTGTTCGCCTAAGTGGGTAACTAAATCTTCCTTTAGCGTCTTAATCCCCGCCGCATTCTCCTCAATCTGCTCCGCCGATCCCTTGAACGCCTCCGCCGCATCATCCACCGCCTTCTGAGCCTGTTGTGCATAATATTTCGCGTTATCGGTGTCCTCACCATCTCTGGTATCTGTGCCACCTGTTGCCCAGGACTGTGCCGTGGTGCCGGCAGCTTCTGCGCGGTCGGCAGCGGTGTTTACTGCATCAATAGCCTGACGAAATAATTCGGCTTCCTCTGGCTTATTGCGTCCGGCTGGTCGGGGGCGGCTGTTGACCGGGATGGTCACTTTGTATTCGGTCTGGCCAGAAGTCTCGTCTGTGAGGTATACAAATGCATATACTAAATAGTTTCTCGTTGCGTCGTCGTTTTCTAATAAGGAATCAGGAATCGTAACATCTGTCACACCATCCTGCGTCGTACCGACTCTGGTTATTGCTTCACCTCTAGTCTCCTGCGCAGAAAAATGTACCTCCACTGCCGCCGGAAGGTGCAGCCCCTGCAGCCGCAGCTTCATACCATAATCATACTGCCAGACCGTCGCTGCCATTGCCGTCTTCGAATTATTTAAAAAAACCGCTGTCGTAATCGCATTTATATTTTTCACTGCAATTCTCTCCTCTCTTCTATCAACTTCTGAACCGCATACACCAGAACCGGTATCACTTCCGAATACTGCAGTCCCATCTCGCCTTCTTCATTGATCACCGCAAATTCCTCTTCTTCCATAAATCCGCTGTCTTTCAATGCCTGCTCAAATTGCTGTGCGCCGAATCCGGCGTGGAGCCCGTTGTCGTTCTCTTTCCAGCGGTACAGGATCGGCTTCAGCCGCTGCAGGAACTGTATGTACCTCTCATCCATGCCGCTGATGATGTCCTTCTTCCGCTCGTCGGATGTCTGGATAGTGCCGTTGGTCGCATATACGGCCTTGAACTTTGATGCATTCGACCCCAGATTTACATCATTCGTCGTCACGCTGCCATTATTAAACGTCCGCACATGCTGTACGCTCCCGGTATTGTCCAGAATCAATTGCCTTGTACCATTCTTCAAATATTGGTGCGTGTGCTCCAGCAGCGACTGATACCCACCTGCAACGATGTCCTGTGTCGCAACCAGCTTTCCGACCACCTGGGTATCAGAAAGATTCGCTTCGCCGGATACTCCAAGCGTCACGAACTGCGCATCACCATTTGAGATCAAATTCTCAGATACCGTCAAATTCTGAATTGTCGCAGATGTTATCGCCGCATCCCCAAATGTTGCCGCCGCACTATACAGATCCTGCATCGTGACCTGCACGCCGCTGATCCAGAACTTACTTGTACCATTTTCCAGGTCATTTTCGAATCCTATCGACACGCTATTCTTTTTGCTGGCATCATAAATGATAATCCGGTCACCGATCTGCAGGTTCTTCACATCTACACCACTGCTGTTTATGATTCCGGCCACATTTCCAGATTCGTCCAGAATCTGTATCGATCCCCGTTCATCCTTCGCTCCGCCGACTGTATACGTCCCGGACCGCAGATACGACGCATTGATATATATCTGATCCCCGATCCGGAAGAGGCCCTGTATCTGTCCTCCCTTGGTGAGCAGATTAAACACATCATCTGACGTGAGGGCATCCGCTTCCTGCACAATCGAAATATTCCGGACATCGAGCAGCTGCTCTGTCCCGCCTGCAGCAAACAAGCTTACGCGAACTGCAGCTACATCCGGAAGTGTATAGGCATGTGATGATTCATCATCCGCCGATTCATACGCTGCAGCCCAGGTGCTCCCGTCACTGGTCGTCTCAATCTTTAACCGGCCTTCATACGCCTTTGCTGTCTCCGCGTCCTGCTGCAGCGCCGATATCTCAACAGCTCCCGGAACGATCTTCCCGCCGGCTTTCTTTGCCACCTGCACCGAAAGCGACAGGTACCGGTATCCCGCATCCTTTCCGTCCTTTATTTTCTGCACCTGCACAATGCGCTGCGCAGTGAGCACAGATTTGTATGATACAGAAAATCGAACGCTTCCGGAGTCTGTCTGCATAGAAGTCACTGTATATGCCGCATTCGTCTTATCCCACGCGCCACTCACACCGGATTCTGTGATGGTGTATGTACATTGATCCGATACGTCCTCATCCCCATACATCGCCCGTACCGTTACGGATGCATTTTCAAAATCAGGATGCCCATCTGCTCCGACCGGAACCCCGATCAGATCCCGCGTGACGATGACCTGCAGGTTTTTTGATGCTTCAGACTGCGTCTTGATCCAGTCTGCCAGGCTTACCTCACCTTCCGTTGTCTGCACCTTCGCTGCAGATGTCAGGGCAAATTCACCGGTATCCAGATTCCAGTAATTTGTCCCCGTTTTATCCGCCAGTAATCCGGTCAAAATCGCATCCGCCACAATCCCATTTGCCGTAACCGCCGTAGTCCAGTCCCAGTCTTTGCCATCCTGCGTCCGCCTAGTCGATATCTGCAGTCCCTGCGTCCCCCATACCATTGCGCCGAACAGTGCGCTTTCCGGATCCAGATCCTCAATGCAGAACGCCCGGCCTTCTACCTTCTTCGCCGCGGTCGACTGGATCCGCAGCTGCGTCCGGATGCCGTTCAGGATACCTGCGACGCGATCCGCGACTACATTTCCGGATGCATCGATCACTTTCTCGATCCGGCTGGCCGATGATGCCAGCTTTTCAAAAACAGAATTTGAAAAATCCCCGATCTTTACCGATTCGACCTTTTTCCGGATCGAATCATATTGCAGCTCGCACACCCGCGCATCCGTCGTAATGCCCAGCCTCGTATGTCTGCAATGCACGGTATCGCCCAATGAGACGTCTTCCAGCTCCGAGTAATCATCGTATAGGCTTGTCCCTTTCAAGAGCACTACAGCCGCCTCTATCGTCACGGATGGACGGTCAAGGCCAAGCGTAAATTGATCCTGGCACTTCTGGATGAGCGCTGCGTCCAGCTCGTCCTGGGTGTCGCATATCGTGACACCCTCTTCCTCATCCCCGTCAGACGCATCCTCCCGCAGCTTCACATCCTCAAATGTAATCGTCCTCGTCTTGACGACCGGATAATTATTGATCAGCGGAGAATCTACATATCCAGTGCCAGATAGCAAATGTCCATTGTAAGATTTCGGGTAAATGCGGGTCACCACATCGCGGATGTCGACCTCTTCTGTCAGGCCATCCTGCTCGATATTCTTTCCGTACCGGATCGATACGCCATAGTCACCACCGACACGCTTATTGACGGTCACATGAAAATTGTCATAAAGGATCTCACCGCCCCAGCGCTGCGTGAATGCATTCTCCTCCCCGTTGAGTGCTTCGATCAGGTTTTTGTGCATATAATATGCGGTCGAAACGTCTGAGATATCGGACGTCCCCTTATACTTTGCGTTTGGCGCCATCATCAGATCCAGCGCCTGTTGGCCGTTCTTTCCCGTTGGCCGGATATCGACAAGAAAGCAATCGTCTGCAGCATCATAAAAGATCGGATCCAGCTCTGCCTCTATCCCGGAGTCTGCCTTATAGCTCTTCTTGATCCGGAAGAGCTGCTGGCCGTTGAAGCTCGGCATCTTTACGACCGCACCATCCACAATATGCTTCCAGCAGCCTTCGTGGTCAATCGGATGCTCGATCACGGCCTCCCATGCTCCGTTTAGGATCGCATGCACATACGCTCGAGATGGAAGCAGCACCTCATCTCCATTTTTGCCGTATTCCGTATTGTCTGCGTCATAGATCTGTATCATAGCCGCCTCCAGTTCGGGATCACAGTCAGTGTGAACCCTTCCGTCAGTGTAATTGCATTTTGTCCCGGCCAAAGGTACATGTCTTCGTAGTCTCCTGTCACAGATGTGTTCTGCAGTGTCCCGTCTTCCCGATATGCCACCATTTTATCTGTATCAATCGTCAGGTTCTGCGCAACGTTCGCTGTGACAGGATGCCCGTTGATCGTCAGGGTGCAATTCCCTTCCCCGGTAATCTTATAGACCGGATATCTGCCTGCACGATCGCAAGCAAAATGAATATGTACGTGCTCACCAGCGCCACCGCTTCTGCGAAGTCGCATCCAGCCAGCACCTGATACGCCACGGTTGTGATCACTGCCGCCGCACCGTGCTGCAGCAACAGCTTCTTAATCTTCACTCAGTACCACCTCCTCTCAGGCCGACTTCTTTCTATCCTTCTTGCCTGTCTCTTCAAATCCGATCTGCTTTGCGGCCCTTACGATCGTATCTGCGATCATCGCCGCTGCGACCGGCTTCGGCAGGGTGCTTTGCTCCACCCATTCACCGTTTACTTTGAGCATGCTCACGATATTAATATTTGACATTCCACCACCCCTCTTTTAGGCTATTCTTTGCTGCTTGGCTATGTTCTCATTGACTTTGTGATCCCATTCTCCTATTCTGTATGGTACAGGGCACTGGCATGCCTGAGTACGAAAGAAAGGAGAATTTCATACATGTCTAAAAATTTCGGATTAAGCGACTGCGAACTTTCTGCCGTTCATACCATTAATCCAGAACAAGCCGCTCATAATATTGCACTTGCTTACATAACCGCTTCTGCACAAACTGACAAATTATATGAAGGCGAAAACGCCATTGCTTCTGATGTATTGTCACTGTCACAGCAATATGTTCAAGCTTATAATTATGCCTATAATCTGATAGTCAATAAGAACGAAGTTATAAAGCATATGGAATAGTACTTATTATTGTGTCTGGGCTGCGTTTATACATTTCTTCCATAACGTTGCCCAGATATTTACGTGCAATCTTGCTTTCTTCAATTGTCAATTCCCCCATTGCTGCTACGCATGCTTTTACAGCGTCTAGAATCTTTTCTTTATCACACCCCAATACCTTTAGCGCATAATCGTTTAAACCAGCAACTGTATCTCTCTGCGAATTATTCTCACTCATGTCCTCACCCCCTTATCCAGCTTTCTGCGACTCGCTCATCTCTTTGTCCCGCTTGCTCGCCTGCGCGATCTCACATCTGGTGCGTATCATGGCATATTTTCCAAATGCAATTTCATCTGCTCATACTCTGGAACTTTCACGAAATCCTCCGGAAGTGAAATACCAAACTGCTCACATTCCCTTTTAAACGCCTCAGCAATCTTATATGGTGCAGACCCCTGCTTTGCCATAATTCGCTCTGTCACTCGTCCGAGTTCTGCAACACTGGACGCAATAATCGGATTCAGCGGACACGGAAGTTTTTCATCTTCCATTTCATGGAAACGATTTATGTACCTTGCAGTGAACTCAGTCCCTTTCTGTCCTGTCAGCTTATGAGCAATAAATTCACAACCTTTCTTGGTGATCTGAAAGCACGGACGTTCCTGATTATTTGCATCTTTATATGTAGCTTCTGTGAAGAAATCGCCCAATCCAATTTTGGCTTCGGCTAACTGCGCCACATAATTTCTGATGTCTCTAAGTAATTTGCTATGCTCTTTTCCTACCATCTCTGCTACTTCCATTGAAGTAATTGTTCTCTTTAATAAATCGTACATATAACCTCCTATGTAGTTGATTTTAAATCATCTTTGTTTTTAAAAAAAAGAGCCTCCTTTTCTTTCAGACTTTTTATTTCGAGCAATTCACACAATGCTACTATCTCGCTTGTTTTAAATTCCTGTCTGTTATTTAACTTTAAGGAAAATCCATAGCTGGTAAGTCCAAGATGGTTTGCCACATATTTAAGTTTTAACCCTCTGGATTTAATCAACTCTTTTAAAGCTATCGAGTCTGTCATTTTTCCACTTCCTTTCTTTTTTGATGATTTTAAATCATCTAAAAGTATGATAGCATTGTGTAGATTAAAAGTCAACTTCTTTTTCGATTTTTTTCAAAAAATATTGATTTTAAATCATTTTCGTGTTATATTCCAATTGTAGCGAATAAGGAGGTACGATATGCCAGAAATAGGAAAAAGAATAAAAGCAAGACGCGAAGAACTTGGGATGACACAGGAAGAACTCGCTGCACGACTCGGATATAAAAGTAAAACAACTATTGCAAAAATTGAAAATGGAACGAATGATATTGTTCAAAGCAAAGTAATGGAATTCGCTAAAATACTCGACACTACTCCAGCTTATCTTATGGGCTGGGAGCAAATAGATCCATATTTTTCTGGTAAAGAAGCATCTAATGAAATATATCAAAAATTTACAAAAAATATTCTTCGTTTTCATGGAAAGCAAAAAGAGCTTAATGAAATATATTTGCAGCTCTCCTCCCGCAATCAGGATAAAGTCCTTACCTATTCTAAAAGCCTCCTGACAAAGCAACAGCTAGATGATGAGGTATACGAAGTTGCTGCTGCGCATGACCGTACTGATATTGAAACAACAGCGGAAGGTCGACAGCATGATATTGATCTTATGAACGATGACAGTAAATGGGAGGAATGACATGGCATTAGATATATCCGAATTACGCAAACTGTGTATACCCAAGAATATCCGTATCACACTCCACGCAGCCAAACGTCTTGAACAGCGTGGCATATTCTTAAAAGATGTAATGTCCTGCATTATGAACGGAGAAATTATCGAACAGTATCCTGACGATTACCCTTATCCCAGTTGTTTAATATTTGGGATGAGCGTCGAAAATAAATATCTCCATGTTGTCATTGGACACCATGAATCTGAATTGTTTCTTATAACAGCATACTTTCCTAGCATTGATAAATGGGAATCTGATTTCAAAACCAGAAGGGAGAATGCATAATGACTTGTTTTTACTGTAAAGGCAATGTTGAAGCTTCTACAACAACATATATGACCGACTATCACGGGTGCTATATTATCATTAAAAATGTTCCATGTGAAAAATGTGCTCAATGTGGCGAGGAATATTTAAATGGTGAAACACTCGAAAGGATCGAGGATATTGTCCAAAAAGTCAAGGGAATGCTTACGGAAATTGCAGTTGTTGATTATAAACAGTCTGCCTAAATGAAACCGATTTAAAATAAAACACCACCTACGGCATATCTATGCTTTCAGTGGCTCATATTTATTATCAAATATAAAAAGAAATTTGTCAATATTTTTCTTTCTAATTGAGTATCAGTGGAGGACACACCTTGACTTATGAAGATCTACTCACTGCTGCAGACCAAGAAGGACTTCTCGTAAAGGAGCAACCACTCCAAACGTCTGACGGACTTTTGATAAATAAACGGATCGCGATCCGCAAAAATATTTCTACGCATACAGAAAAAGCCTGTGTCCTTGCTGAAGAACTCGGTCATTATTATACAACGTCCGGGAATATTCTTGACCAGAACGAAGTTACAAACCGGAAGCAGGAGCTCCGGGCGCGGTTATGGGCTTATAATCACCAGATTGGACTGATCGGAATTATCCGCGCATACGAACATGGCTGCCGGAATGCTTCCGAAATGGCAGAATACCTAAATGTAACAGAAGAATTTTTACAAGATGCGCTCAACTGCTACCGCAGCAAATACGGAATCTGTGTTGAATGCGATAATTATATCGTTTTCTTCATACCGGCGCTTGCTGTGATGAAACGGGTGACTTGAATTCATCGAGGGGAGGTGTCATATGTTTGAGGTAAATGGAATTTTATATGCAGGTTCTCCAAACGAGCTACTGAAGATACAGGATGCAAAAATCACTGGTGATAAAATGTTACTTCTTACTTTTTCTTCTGGAGAGCAAAGAGTCTTCGATGCTACCGTTTTAAAAGGCGAAGTATTTACTCCTTTAAATGATCCTGCTGTCTTTAACAATTTCAAAATTGTTCATGGAGCTATCACTTGGATGAATGAAGAAATTGACTGTGCACCAGAATATATGTATGAGCACAGCTATGCTTATCCAGCTCTTCAATCTGCAATTTGAAAAAATATCATAGAGAGAGGGAATTTGATTTGGAAATGGAAGAAGTGGAGCCTGAGCCAGATGAGCTGGCCGCTATCGAAGCTTATAAAGCTGGGGATCCGGAATATCAGCCTTATATCTCTCAGGAAGAGCTGCTGAAGGAGCTCGGCCTATAAGGAAACAAAAGCTGGCCTGCCCGGCCAGCTGCATTATCAATATATCCGAATAACTAAATGAAAGGATGATTGCTTATGATGTATCCATTTATGACACTCAATGACAACACGGAGATTGTGCATTCAGAAGCGATTGAAAAAGACGGACGCGAACAGGTCAAGGTATGTATTGAAAAACCGGTTTTCGAAGGTTTTCATTCTGCTACCTGCTGGCTTCCTGATTACAAATGGGAAAAAGTAAATGGCTTCTCAGAAGAGGAAATTAAATATTTTCAAGATTACATCTCTTCTGTTGCGCACATTATCATGCAACTAGCCCGCGAGGGCGGATTTGAAGGAGGGATGGACAATGCCTCGGGTTTTTAAAATCGGCGGATACATTGTATATTTCTGGGTAAATGAAAATGATCCACTGGAGCCAGTACATGTGCATGTATGTGAAGGAGTTCCGTCACCTACTGCCACTAAGATATGGATCACCCGGAATGGCGGTTGTCTGCTATGTCATAATAAATCAAAGATCCCTTCAAGGCAGCTTCGCACTATTATGCAAACGATCGAAGCACGAAATAAAGATATCCTTGACCTTTGGTATGAAACATTCGGACATATCAGCTATTATTGCTGATTATCTGCATCATCATTTGTATGGAGAGTCGTACAGGTCGGACATCCTTACATCCAGACCTTTGGCGAGCTGCTCCATCGTGTCCAGTCGCGGACTTTTTCGTTCGGCAGCGATGTCCGCGACAGTGCTCTTCGGCACTCCGGTCGCGATCGCTACCTGGCGGATAGACAAATTTTTTTCAAGCATTATTTTTTCCAGTAATATTTTCATGGGAATAGCTTGTGCAGATATACCACATGATATGTTGGAAAATAATGGAACTATATTATCTATTTGAGAGGTGAATGCATTGTCTGTATTACAAAAGATATTAGGTGTGCTAAAGCCGCAAAGTTCTCTGAACATAAAGGTTTCGTTGCAAGATGAAAATGTATCTGAATCTGCAGCTATTGCTTCTCCTGCAGATCTAAAATTTCCATATAGGGACTATGCAATTACTCTGATGTTGAAGGCATACGGAAATGTAGAGCCAATCCCAGCCCAATATTCTTTATACTATGAGCGAGAATGCGGCTTAACAAATCCCAGACTGTTACATCAGCAGTTAATTGACGAAGGCTTTCTGGAGCTCTCTTCCCTTTCGCAGCTTCTTACTACCTTAAAAGTTTCTGATCTTCAACAAATACTCCGGTCTTACGGTTTGAAAGTATCTGGAAAAAAAGAAGAGTTAATAAGCCAAGTCCTGTCTGATGTAGACATGGAAGATTTATTCTCTTTTTTCAAGAATGAACCTCCTCGCTATTCTTTATCCCTTAAAGGACGTGATTTCTTAGAACAGCATAAAGATTATATTCGTTTTCACAGATATACCAAATACGGAGTAACACTTGAAGAATATGAACGTGCGAAGGCTTCACTATGTTACACTGACGATTGCGAAAAGATTTTAATATTCTTATACAACGAAAAAGTAGATGGCGATAAATACAATCGACATTACCATCTCGTTTTGCACGAATTGTACGAAGCTACCGGTGATTCAGATAACGCTCTACGTGAATTTCTGATTGTAAAATATTTTGATGTAAACTATGTATATTCTTTTCAGCAGCTGAGTTTTTTTCTTCAATATCAATCTTTTTCCACAGCCGCAAAAGAGATGTATGAATCGGAAAAGAATCATCACGTATTGGCACCCAGTGATGCTTTTTATGTTGCCGAACATCAAAATATGCACCTGCGGAATATCTTAAATAGTATATACAGCCAATATCTGCTGAAAGATCTAATAATTCCGCCAAATGTTTTCAGCACAATAGTGTCAGAAATGATCACTGAAAGCTTTTTTGACGTTTCAAAATGGAATACCTATCTTCTCAGCCAGTTAAAGCATTATCTGCGGCTGCGCTGAGACAAAAAACTTAAAGCATTAAAATTTTAAAATAAAGGAGATTACTACTATGGCAAACTATGTAACAACCACAAGCGACAAAAGCAAAACAACTGCACTGCTCCTCTGCATCTTTCTTGGATGGATGGGCGCTCACTACTTCTATGTTGGAAGAATTATGCGTGGAATCATCGCTTTATTCACTTTCAACCTTTTCGGCATTGGCTGGATCTACGATACAGTCAAAGTCGCCCTTGGCGGTTTCAAAGATAATGCTGGAGCTCCGCTGCGTCAGTAACTTGTTTTATAACTTTATAACGCAAAAACCGCCCGGTGCTACCAACACCGGACGGCCATGCAGATTCTGTACAGCATCAAAGATGGCTGTGTAAAATCTTCCCTAAGCAAGAAGATTATACCACATCCTTCTTTGATTTGTATAGGGTGTATTTTTTATACCCATTTTACATATCTTTTCAAAGGGGGTGGTCTTAATGGATAATACAATGCGTTATGGCGCGTTATATATCCGTGTCAGGTGAGCACTGACAAGCAGGAAGAGCTCTCGCCAGACGCCCAGAAGCGGTTGCTCCTAGACTATGCGAAGGCTCACAATATTTTTATCTCTCCGGAGTATATCTTCGTAGAGAACGGCATTTCTGGCCGGAAGGCGGATAAGAGGCCGGAGTTTCAAAAGATGATCAGCATCGCGAAGGCGGATGAGCCGCCTTTCTCTCTGATCCTCGTCTGGAAGTTCAGCCGGTTCGCCCGGAATCAGGAAGAATCGATCGTCTACAAGTCCATGCTCAAGAAGCAGCACGGCATCGATGTCGTGAGCATCACAGAGCCACTGATCGATGGCCCGTTTGGCAGCCTGATCGAACGGATCATTGAGTGGATGGACGAATACTATTCGATCAACTTGTCCGGCGAGGTCATACGTGGCATGACAGAAAAAGCCATGCGCGGCGGGTATCAGGCGACGCCCTCTCTCGGCTACGCGGCCGTTGGCCACGGGCAGCCTTTTGTCGTCGTTCCGGAAGAGGCCGAGATCGTCAAATATATCTTCGACCAGTACGTAAACCATCATAAGGATCCCACCGGAATTGCACGGCAGCTGAACAAGCGGAAGCTGCTCACCAAGCGCGGCAACCGGTTTGAAAACAGGAATATCAATATTATACTCCGGAACCGCTTCTACATAGGCAAGGTCATCTGGAATGACATCGAGCGGGATGGCACGCATGAGACGTTCATCAGTCCAGAGCTCTTTCAGGCGGCCAATGACCGGCTGGATGCGACCTACCGACCAAAGAACCGTCGGGAACTGGCCGGATGCGCACACTGGCTGTCCGGGCTTGTCAAATGCTCTACCTGCGGCGCGTCACTCGGCTACAACCGGTCATCACAGTATCCGTTCTTTTCCTGCTGGAAATATGCGAAGGGAATGCATCCGGGGACGAACAGCATCAATGAACGGCAGCTCATCGATGGCGTATTGAAATATTTCGAGCAGCTGCTCGATGGTGCAGACTTCTCTTTTGCCTACCGCACCTCTGAGTCGGATGAGCCGGAGCTGCCGGACGAAAAGGCTTTATATGAGAAGGAATTAGCAAAGATCGATCAGCGGAAAGCCCGCATCAGGGAAGCATATGAAGCTGGAATTGATTCGCTGGAAGAATATAAAGAAAATCGGGAGCGCCTGACGGCAGAAGCCGCGCGGATCGCCGGTCTGATTCAGGAACTGGAAGCTGCAGAGTCTGACTCTCCTGCTCCGGACCCGACAGAGCACAAGGCTGAGATGCTGGAAAAGATCCGCACCGTGTATGATATCATCCGAAGCGATGCGGTCGATTATGAGACGAAAGGGTGCTTTATGCGGTCGATTGTAGAGAAAATTGTGTGGGATCGAGAAAGCAACACATTGACATTTTTCTTGTACTGTTCTAGCTCATCTGGCACATAATTGCTTTTATTGCACTTTCGAGAAAACTTTGAAGTCCGCATAAAATAAGGCTTTTTTGAGGTACTTATAAGAACTTGTAGTCCGGTCCGCCATATTGACTGAGAATGATCTGTGCAATTTTTGCATTCGGTGTCGTGATATTAACTGGATATTCCAGACGCTTCTCATAATTCCACATCTAGCAGGCACCTCCTTCCCACGGCCACGGCTGCTGGTTCCAGACAAAAGAGTCGCGGATGGAATCGCTCGCGGTATCTAAGGTCAGCGGGCCGTAAAGCCGCTCGTACTCTTTCAATGCCGCATTGCGCATCCGGCTGTATTTGCGAAAATATGCCAGCGCATCTGCATCGTCTGGATGCGTATCAAGGAAAAGCAGCGCATCATAAGCGGCAAAGCTCACTTCATTGATATAATTCAACAGCTGACTCCGACTGCCAGTCGGAATCTCGGACGAGAGATCTCGGTTCTCCATCCTCCCTTCCATTTTGCATTCGCCCGGCTGTGCAGACTTTTGCACCGTCGGATTCCCGCATTCATTTGCCCTGGCAGTTCTCGATGTCTGTGGATTTCCGCCACAATGATCCATCCCGCATCCACTCTCCTGCACAGGTCTCCCCATTGCCGGATTCGAAGTCCGACAATTCCGTGCATGGTACATCTGTGGATTTTGATTCATACAGGAAGTCCGGTTCATACTCTGCGCCCTCCTTTCCCGCAAAATGGTTTATGAAGTTCACGGAAAATTGTCCCGTACTGCAGCGCTCTGGCACGCTCGATCGGCTGTTCCCAGTGCTGAAACGGTACATAGCCCATCGCAAGCGGGGCATTTGCTTCATATAAATGATGATAGATTGCAGCTACCTCTCCCCCGGAAAAAGCCGGAGTACAGCCGCAGTCTGAAGCTCTCAGTTCAGGCATAACAACTCCATCCTCTGAAATGATTCTTTCTCTACAGAATATGCCCACACCCGAACATGTGTGACCCATCCACTTTGCGAACCTGATCGCTGTCTTGTCGATATCATCACATCTTTTCTCAGAAACAGACTTGCCGTTTCGAAAAAGCTGCTATATGATAGAACTACCTGCCCGAGCATGTATCGAAGCGGATATTCACAATCCATCCCTGCTGCTCATCTCTGCAGCTCATCCCTGCAGCTCATCCCTGCAGCTTTGCTGCGGGGCCTCTGCTGCGGGGCTTCTGCTGTGGGGCTGACTTCGCTACTTGCAGGATCATAAAGAATTCCACTGCTTATTGCTCCACGCAATGGAAGCAGGTGGCTTGCTTGATTTGGTTAAAAAATGCTCCGGGCAGAATGTTCAGACAGAATAAAAGGAGGACATTATGATCGTTCCAAATTACTTTGAGAACCTGAGCGTGCTTCATAAAAATACGCTCCCGAACCGTGCTTACTATATCCCCACTTCCACACCGAGGGAGCTGCCCGCAGAGGAGCGCGAGACATCGGACCGCTTTTTGCTGCTCTCCGGCACCTGGAGATTTCGGTATTATGAAAACATCTACGACCTGAAGGACGAATTTTACCGGGAAGGCTATGATACCGCCGGCTTTCA
Source organism: Lachnospiraceae bacterium (assembly GCA_029006155.1). Lineage (GTDB taxonomy): Bacteria > Bacillota > Clostridia > Lachnospirales > Lachnospiraceae > Choladousia. Next base: position 135,614 of record JAQXGF010000027.1, on the reverse strand, counting down.
GGAGGTGCCGGTACCGGGGGTATGGCAAAACTACGGCTGCGACCTGCACCAGTATACAAACGACTGCTATCCATTCCCGATGGATCCGCCGTATGTCCCGGTGATCAACCCGTGCGGTGCCTATGTACATACGTTCTATTATGAAAAAAATGCAGCTGCGCCACGCGCTTATCTGAACTTCGAGGGCGTCGATTCCTGCTTCTATGTATGGCTGAACGGCAGTTTTGTCGGCTACAGTCAGGTATCCCACTCCACGAGTGAATTTGATGTCACCGATCTGATCCGTGACGGAGAAAATACGCTCGCCGTACTCGTCGTCAAATGGTGTGACGGCAGCTATTTCGAGGATCAGGACAAATTCCGGATGAGCGGTATTTTCCGTGACGTCTATCTGCTGACCCGTCCGGAAGAAGGCATTTGCGACTATTTTCTGAAAGCACTGCCATCCGATGACTATAAAAATGGTACGATCCACATCGATTTTACCTACCGCCATGCTTCGCTTCCGGTAGAGGCTGTACTCAAAGACGCATCCGGAACCGTTCTGGCGACTCAGACTGCGACGGATACACTGACGTTCGACATCTCCGACGCACATCTCTGGAATGCCGAAGATCCGTATCTGTATCAGCTCACGCTCACCTGCGCCGGCGAGTCGATCTACGAGCAGGTCGGCATCCGGGAAATCCATGCGACAGATGGCGTGCTCTATATCAATGGTGTAAAGGTCAAATTCCACGGGACGAACCGGCACGACAGCGATCCAGTCACCGGCTTTACGATCAGTATCCCGCAGCTGATGAAGGATCTGATCCTGATGAAAGAGCACAATATGAATGCGATCCGGACGAGCCATTATCCGAACCCGCCACATTTTTACCAGCTCTACGATCGCTTCGGCTTCTACATCATCGACGAGGCAGACAATGAGAGCCACGGTACGTCTGACATCTACGATCCGGACACGAGCTGGCTGCACCGCTCAAAGAGCTGGAACATCGCGATCGCAGACAATCCCATCTACAATGAGACGACCCTTGACCGGACCCAGCGCCTGGTGGAGCGTGACAAGAACCGTCCGAGCGTCGTCATCTGGTCAATGGGAAATGAGTGCGCTTACGGCTGTACCTTCGAAGAAGCATTAAAATGGACCAAAGCATTCGACGACACGCGCCTGACCCATTACGAAAGTGCGCGGCATGTCTCGGACAAGCGCAAATACGATTTCAGCAATCTGGATCTGTTCAGCCGGATGTACCCGACGATCCCGGACATCCACGCTTATTTTGAAACTGACGGTTCCAAGCCGTTTGTCATGTGCGAATACTGCCATGCGATGGGCAACGGCCCGGGCGACCTTGAGGACTATTTTGAAGTCATTCAGGCGTACGACGGTGCCTGCGGCGGCTTTGTCTGGGAGTGGTGCGACCACGCCATCGATCTGGGCAAGACCATTCACGGAAAAGAAAAATATGCCTACGGCGGCGACCATGGAGAATATCCGCATGATGGCAATTTCTGTATGGATGGTCTCGTTTACCCGGACCGTACCCCGCACACCGGCCTGATGGAATTTAAAAATGTCTTCCGCCCGGTTCGCGTCGTTTCCTTTGACGCATCTACCGGAAAGGCAGTGCTGCACAACTACATGGATTTCACCAATCTGAAGGATCTGCTCACACTCTCTTATGAGGTGACGGTAGATGGTGCGCTGCTCACCTCCGGCACGATCGATGATCCGGAGGTGCTTGACCTTGCACCGCATGCAGAAAAAGAAATCTCGCTGCCGCTGCCAGAGATTACTACCGGAAAAGGCTTCCTGAAGCTCTCCTACCTTCAATCCGCAGCGCTGCCACTCGTTCCATCCGGACATCTGCTCGGCTTTGATGAGCTGCCCCTTGCATCGGAGGATAGCCGCAATCAGAAAACACTCGCATTGCTCGCAGCGCCAAAGACATCCGCAACGGTTGCAAAGGCACTGAGCATCACGCAGGATGACCACTACCTTACCATCTCCTCGCCGGAGTTCTGCTACACCTACGACAAGCTCATCGGCGTCTTTACAAAGATGGTATACAAAAATCAGTCCCTGCTCGACCGTCCGATGGAGTACAATATCTGGCGTGCTCCGACCGACAATGACCGTAACATCAAAAATGAATGGCAGACGGCTCAGTTTAACCGTACGATGACGAGAAGCTACCAGACCGACGTACAGATGGATGAGCATGCTCAGAACGTACAAATCCACACGACGCTCTCTCTGTCCGCCTGCTACATCCAGCGGATCCTGAATATGCAGGCCGTATTCACCATCACCGCCGATGGTGCCATCGATGTCTCTCTTGCTGTGACCCGCGATCCGATCTTCCCGATGCTGCCGCGCTTTGGTATCCGGCTCTTCCTTCCAAAGGAACTGACACGGGTCGACTACTTTGGCATCGGACCGTTCGAGAGCTACATCGACAAGCGGCGCGCCGGCTATCACGGCTGCTTCTCTTCTGATGTCCGTGCGATGCATGAGGATTATCTGCGCCCGCAGGAAAATGGAAGCCATTACGATTGTGACTACGTGACACTCGGCAGCACAGATGTGTCACTGACCGCCGCGAGCGCCGTTCCGTTCTCATTCAACGCCTCCGTCTACACCGAAGAAGAACTGACGAAAAAGGCCCATAATTATGAACTGGAAGAGTCCGGCCACACGGTTCTCTGCATCGATTATCGCCAGAACGGCATCGGCTCCAACAGCTGTGGCCCGGAACTGCTCGAAAAATACCGGCTGGACGAGACAGCATTTACCTTTGCGTTCCGCCTGGTACCGCAGTGCTGAAGTTTCTTTCACCCATCCATGGTGTAGCGTAATACGCAGCGATGGTTTGGCTTGTATCAGCATCTATCGTAATAGAGATGCCTCAACGGTAAAAGTTAGAGGCATCTCTTTTTTTTCATCTGGCAATACGGCAAACAGTTTTCATAATTTTTATTGTACTCAGATCCAAAACGTGTTATAATAATGTCAAGTGGTTTTACAAAATTATTTTTACGCTAGGAGGAGGTAAAAACAATATGAAACTGACACTGGAAGGAATCAAAGACACTGCCGCATTTCAGAAGGCCGGAATTTTACTGCCGGGCTATGATGTTGCCGCTGTTTCAGAAAAAGCAAAGCAGGCACCGCGCTGGGCACACTTCGGCATCGGAAACATTTTCCGTATCTTCATCGGCGGTATCGCCGACGGACTGCTGGAAGCCGGGGTACTCGACCGTGGCCTGACCTGCATCGAGACATTCGACTATGATGTCGTAGATAAAATTTACACCCCCTATGACAATCTCGGACTGAGCGTCATTCTCCATGCGGACGGCACCAGAACGTACAAAGTACTCGGCTCGATGGCGGAGGCGGTAAAGGCACAGTCCTCCGATCCGGCACACTGGGCACGCCTGAAGGAAGTGTTCCGCAGCAAAGATCTGCAGCTCGTCTCCTTTACGATCACGGAAAAGGGCTATGCACTCGCCGGATCCGACGGTATCTATTTTCCATTTATTCAATCAGATATCGACAACGGACCGGAGAAGGCGACCAGCGCGATGGCTGTATTGACTGCGATGCTCTATGTCCGCTATCAGGACAGCCGCACTCCGATTGCACTCGTCTCCATGGATAACTGCTCGCACAATGGCGATTTGCTGCGCCATTCCGTCCTCACGATGGCGGATGAGTGGCAGAAAAAGGGGTACGTCACCGAGGACTTCCTTACATGGCTTGGCGATGAGACGCAGGTCTCCTTCCCGTGGACGATGATCGATAAGATCACACCACGCCCAAGCGATGCGATCGCCGCTGATCTGGAAGCGCTCGGCGTCGAGGATATGGCACCGGTCATCACCTCAAAGCGCACCTACATCGCACCGTTCATCAACGCAGAGCAGCCACAGTATCTCGTCATCGAGGATCGCTTTCCGAACGGCCGTCCGGAGCTGGAAAAAGGCTTCGGCGTCTATCTGGCTGACCGCGCGACCGTCAATCTCTCAGAGCGCATGAAGGTCACGGCCTGCCTCAATCCGGTGCATTCCGCGACCGGCCCGGTCGGTGTCGTACTCGGCGAGGAGCTCTATGCCAAAATGCTCAATACCGATCCGGATATGATGAAAATGGCGCGTATGGTCGCTTATGATGAGGGACTGCCGATGGTCGAGGATCCGAAAATCCTCTCCCCGAAGGCATTTACCGATGAGCTTTTTACCGACCGCTTCCCGAACGAGTATCTCGGCGATACAAACCTGCGACTTGCCACCGATACTTCACAGGGCGTTGGTGTCCGCTTCGGTGAGACGATCAAGGCGTACGTGAAAAAATATGGCAGCGCCGAACGCCTGACCGCGATCCCGCTCGGCATCGCCGGTTGGCTGCGCTATATGCTCGGCATCGACGACATGGGAAATACCTATGAGCTCGCTCCGGATCCGATGGTGCCGGAAATCCAGGCAGCACTCTCTTCTGTCGTATTTGGAGATCCATCCAGCCTGACCGATCAGCTTCACCCGATTCTCTCAAATGAAAAAGTATTTTTCATCGACCTTTACAAAGCAGGACTCGGTGAAAAAATCGAGGGGATGTTCCGCGAGATGATCGCGGGAAAGGGAAGCACGAAAGCGACCATTCACAAGTATATGATGTAAGCATGGACATTCGACTGGTTATTTGTTAGAATACATGTGCGATATGCCTTGATATACAGATAACCAGTCATCGAAAGAAGGAATTTCCATGAAATCTTACTACATCTCTCACTACTTCGATCCGAAGAGTGCGGCTCCGTTTCTGCTGCTGTCGTTTCTCGGTCTCATCGTCGTGCTCGCCATCGTTCTGATCACTGCCAAAATCCAGGTGCATCAGAAGCTGAATGCCGCCGACTACTCGCCGCGGACGATTCGGCAGATCCACAGCCGTCATCGCAAACGGGAGTACAACCTGATCGAGCGATTTTTTGAGATGGTCTTTTGCAGTACCTCGATCCTGATGTTTCTCTCGCTCTATTACATCATTGACGAAAAAATTCCAGGGGTGTCCATATACTGGCAGAAATACCAGGACTTCATTCTGCTGGTCTTTCTCGCCTGCTCCGTCATCTTAAACGGCTGGCTCGACCGGGCGCTTGTCCCACTGCGCTGTATCACACCGGATCAGAAAGCATCCATCCGGCTTGTGTCCTCATTTTACATCGTACTCATTCTTCTGTATATCAAATTCATTTATCTGGATGACAACTATGACGCACTGATTTTGTATTTCATCACGCTTGCGGTCGGACGTTTCATTTACTTTGACTTTACCTGGCGTGATTTCTGCTCCACGGTTCAGGGCGTACTCATCAATCTGCCCCTGCTCGCGCTGATGGGCGGTTATTCCGCCTTTGTCTGCTGGTATGGATTTCACACCGGCTTTCTGCTCACCTCCAACGGCGTGATCTTAAGCACACTGCTCGCACATCTGTTCATGGATGTGTCGATCTTCGTACTCGACCGGACACGGCTGCTGCAGCTCTTTTTATAGATATGGCTTGTGACCCGCACAAAAATCCGCTATAATAATCCAGAAAATACCTGAATCCTTCCGGTGCAGCAATGCCCGGTTTCTTTTCAGTATAAGGAGAAAAGAAAAATTATGAAAATTGTATTGCAGGATCTGACCAAGACCTTCCCCGGACGGAGCAAAAAAGAGCCGTCTGAGGTCGTGGCTGTCGATCACTTCAACTTCGAAATCCCGGATGGCAAGCTGATCGGGCTGCTCGGCCCGTCCGGATGCGGCAAGAGTACCACCTTAAATCTGCTCTGCGGACTGCTCTCCCCTACGGACGGCCGCATCCTGTTCGGCGACGAGGATGTCACAGCACTTCCGCCGGAGCGGCGCGGCGTCGGCATGGTCTTTCAGAACTATGCCCTCTATCCGCATCTGACGGTGCGCCAGAATATTTTATTTCCACTGCAGAATTTAAAAGGAAAAGACAAGCTGACCAAGTCTGCCATGAACGAGCGCGCAAAGACTGCCGCCCGTCTCGTACAGATCGAGGAACTGATGGAGCGCCGGCCTGCAGAGCTCTCCGGCGGACAGCAGCAGCGTGTGGCGATCGCCCGTGCACTCGTAAAAATGCCGCGCGTCCTCCTCTTAGACGAACCGCTCTCGAACCTGGATGCCCGGCTGCGGCTGCAGACCCGCGAAGAGATCCGGCGTATCCAGCAGGAGACAAAGATCACGACCGTCTTCGTCACGCACGACCAGGATGAAGCGATGAGCATCTCCGACCTGATCGTCGTGATGTGCAAAGGTGTCGTGCAGCAGATCGGGAAGCCGCAGGACGTCTATGACGATCCGGCGAATCTTTTCGTCGCAAAGTTTCTCGGCACCCCTCCAATCAACGTATTCTCCGGCAAAGTATGTTCGGAGCAGCTGCTCATCGGAGAAAATGCCGTGCTCACCGTCCCGGACGTTCCGGATCAGGAGGTCCTCGTCGGCATCCGTCCGGAGGGCTTTATCCCGACCCCGGATGGCCCCTTATGCTGTACGTTCGAAGGCGTCGAAGTCATGGGGCGCGACATCAGCGTCGTATCAAACCATGTAAACAGTGAAAATGCCTCGATCCGTTCGATCATCACCGCGGAGACACCGATCGATACGACCGCGAAGACGATTCGTTTTTCCTTAAAGCCGTCAAAAGTATTCCTGTTTGAAAAAGAATCCGGCAAGCGGATCCGTTTTCCGAAAGCAGAATAAAGGAGTCATCTTACTATGGAAAAGAAAAGCTTCAAAGCATGGCTGTACCTGCTGCCGGCAATTCTGTTTCTGGGATTCTTTCTCGTTTACCCGCTCATCGACGTGTTCATCTACTCGTTCGAGGAAGGGTACAATTCTGCATCCCAGACTTACTACGGCATCGGCTGGTACAACTACTCTTACGTCCTGCACGATCCGTACTTCCTGCAGGCCATCAAAAATACGTTTCTGCTCGTGATCATCACCGTGCCGCTCTCCACATTGCTGGCTCTGCTGATCTCGGCAGCCTTAAGTTCCATCAAACCACTGCGCCGGGCCTTTCAGACCATCTACTTTCTGCCCTATGTCACGAACACACTGGCAGTCGGACTGGTCTTTATGATCCTGTTCAAGAAAACGCCCTACACCGACGGACTGATCAACCTCATGCTTGCGTGGTTTGGCGCAGGGCCGGTGGATTTCATCGACGGGCCGTACTGGGCAAAAATGTTCGTCCTGTGCTTTTACACGATCTGGGTCGTCATGCCATTCAAGATCCTGATCCTGACCGGTGCACTTGCCTCGGTCGATCAGAGCTACTACAATGCAGCCCGTGTCGATGGTACATCACGTTTTCGCATTTTCATGCGCATTACGCTTCCGATGATCTCCCCGATGATCTTTTACCTGGTCATCACCGGTTTTATCGGCGCGTTCAAGGCATACAGCGATGCAGTCGCACTGTTCGGCACAAATCTAAACGCCGCCGGGATGAATACGATCGTCGGCTATGTCTATGATATGCTCTACGGCGAAGGCGGCGGCTACCCGTCCTATGCATCGGCTGCGGCGATCCTGCTCTTTATCATCGTACTGACAATCACCTGCATCAACCTTCTGGTCAGCAGGAGAAAGGTATACTATGGAAAAGCAAACAACTGATTACCAAAAGACCATACGCGCCGAAAGGCAGCAGGGGGTGCTGCGAAACATCCTCGTCTACGTTCTGCTGTTCTTATGGGCCGTCATCGTCCTGTTTCCTTTTTACTGGATGCTGCTCACCTCTGTGAAAAGCTATGGCAGCTACAACGCAGAACATACGCCCTCCTTTTTCACTTTACACCCCACCCTGCAGAACTATCAGGACGCTTTTACTGCTGTCCCGCTCGGCCGCTATCTCGCCAACACGGTATTTTTTACGGTCGTGACGACCGCTGCGATGCTCCTTGTCATCACACTCGCGGCATTTGCCTTTGCACGTCTGAAATTCACCGGGAAGAATCTGACTTTTACGCTCTTTCTCTCCCTGATGATGATCCCGAATGAGCTTGTCATCATCACAAATTTCGTCACGATCACGAACCTGAATATGCGCAACACCTTTTCCGGCCTGATCCTGCCTTCGATCACCTCCGTCTTTTACATTTATCTTCTGAAGGAAAATTTCGAGCAGGTGCCGGATGAGCTCTACCGCGCCGCAAAGGTCGACGGTACCTCGGATCTGAAATACCTGCTGCGCGTGCTCATGCCGATCTGCCGTCCGACCCTGATCACCGTCACGATCCTGAAGGTCATCGAGTGCTGGAACTCCTACGTCTGGCCGCGTCTGATCACCGACGATCCGAACTACTATCTCGTCTCGAACGGCATTCAGGAGATCCGGGAAAACGGCTTTGGCCGGGAAAACATTCCAGCTATGATGGCGGCTGTTGTCGTGATTTCCGCTCCGCTCATCGTCCTGTTTCTGGTCTTCCGGAATAAGGTCATGGCGGGCGTCTCCAGAGGAGGGATCAAGGGATGAAAAAATTATGGAAAGCCCTGTCGCTTACTGCCGCTGCATCCTCACTTCTGCTGCTTTCGAGCTGTCACGGGGCAAAGGAGGCAAAAAGCCTTGCAATTCCGGACACATTCGATACTTCCAGGTCCTACGAGATCACGTTCTGGGCCAAAAATGACACGAATAAAACGCAGACCGATATTTACAAAAAAGCCATCTCAGATTTTGAGGCGCTTTATCCAAACATTCAGGTCGACCTGCGTCTGTACACCGATTACGGAAAAATTTACAATGACGTCATCACCAACATTGCGACGGACACGACGCCAAACGTCTGCATCACCTATCCGGACCATATTGCCACCTATTTAAGCGGCGAAGGGACCGTCGTCCCGCTCGATACGCTTTTTTCCAATGAAAAATACGGATTTGGTGGCTCTGAGCTCGCTTACGACGGCCCGTCCGAAGCAGACATGATCGATAAATATCTGGAGGAATGCACGTTTTCCGGCCATACTTACGCGGTTCCGTTCATGCGCTCCACCGAAGCCTGCTACGTCAATAAGACTTATGTGGAAAAGCTCGGCTATACGCTTCCCGATACACTGACATGGGATTTCATCTGGGAAGTCTCAGAAGCTGCAATGAAACAAAACGCAGACGGTACCTACGCCGTCAATGGCCAGGATGTCCTGATCCCGTTTATTTACAAATCGACCGACAATATGATGATCCAGATGCTGAAGCAGAAACATGCCGGCTATTCTTCGGATGACGGTACCGTCGGGCTGTTCAACGATACGACGACCGAACTGCTTTCAGAGATCGCGACCCATGTCAAAAGCGGTGCTTTTTCGACCTTCAAGATCTCCGGTTATCCGGCCAACTTCTTAAACGCCGGGCAGTGTATCTTCGCAGTGGACTCGACGGCCGGTGCAACGTGGATGGGTGAGGACGCTCCGCTCTCGGACATCAGTGCAGACGCGGTCACTTCTTTTGATACCGAAGTGATGACCGTTCCGCAGTTCGATCCGGATCACCCGCAGATGATCAGCCAAGGACCATCCATCTGCATTTTTAATAAGTCCGACTCACAGGAGGTGCTTGCCTCCTGGCTGTTCACGCAGTATCTTCTGACCAACGATGTGCAGATTGCCTACTCCGAGACGGAAGGCTACATCCCGGTCACCAAAAAAGCGCAGGAGGACGCCGACTACCAGGACTATCTCTCCCGCAGCGGCGAGGATACTTCGGCGCATTATGAGGTAAAAATCAAGGCGGCAGAGCTTCTCCTGTCTCACATTGATGACACCTTTGTCACCCCGGTATTCAATGGTTCCGCTTCTTTGCGCGATGCTGCCGGTCAGCTCATCGAGACGGTCGCCAAATCCGTCCGGAGAAAAAAGGAGGTCAATGACGACTTTATCCAATCTATGTACCACGACGTCACCTCGCTCTACCATCTGGATCAGATCGAGACATCCTCCAGCGGCAAAGCAGACCTTGGCCCGCTCCCGAAGACTGCGGTCGCCCTGCTTGGCGGACTGGCGGTCACCTGGATCCTGATTCTTCTCTATGTATTTACACAAATGTGGAAAAAAAGACGCCAAAAACGGCGATAGGCAATTGAATTATTCGGAAATTAGGTTATAATGATCTTTGCAAATCAAACTTCATAAACAAAAAGGAGAGGTATTATGAAAAAGAACATTGCACTGGCACTGACACTTTCCATGGCATTCGCATTTTCCTGCACGGCTATGGCAGAAGAGACTACAGAGGCCGCTACGGAAGCTGCTACCGAGGCTGCTTTTGAGGCAGAGTCGGAAGATGTAAAGTCCGAGGGCGTTATGACCTACGACGAGTACATGGCTGCAGCTGTTGATGACGAGGTAGTCATCGAGGCTTATGTACAGGCAAAGCAGTCCTGGTGGGAGGACAAGGCTACCCTCTATACCCAGGATAAGGACGGCGCTTATTTTATATACAACGCTGCCTGCTCCGAGGACGACTATGCAAAGCTCGTTCCGGGTACCAAGATCAAAGTCACTGGCTACAAGGCTGAATGGTCCGGCGAGATCGAGATCGCAGACGCGACGTTCGAGATCGAAGACGGCGAGTACATCGCTCCGGTCAAGGATGTCACCGACCTGCTCGGCAAAGATGAGCTGATCGATTACCAGAACCAGTTCGTTTCCTTCAAAGGTATGACGGTAGAAGCTGCCGGTCAGGATGAGTCTGGCAACGACGTCGCATTCCTTTACAACTACGATGGATCCGGCTCTGATGGAGACGACCTTTACTTCAACGTTTCCTTAAACGGCGAGACCTATACCTTCACCGTTGAGTCTTATCTGTGCGATAACACGACCGACGTGTACAAAGCAGTCAAGGAGCTGAAGATCGGCGACAAGATCGATCTGGAAGGCTTCCTGTACTGGTACGAGGGCGTAAATCCGCATATCACATCTGTGACCGCTGCAGAATAATCCTGCATAGGCCGGTTTTTCTATAAGATCTTACCGTAAAAAGGCTTCGAAGCAGTTCTCTTACTTCGAAGCCTCATTTTTTCTCTTCTTTTGCCGCGCGCTTATTTTACCAGTTCAAAGAAGTCCGTCAGATCGTCCGTCTGGCACTCTCCTTTTTCCATCCAGAAATCGGCCATCTTCTGGCTGATCGCGTAAATGGAGTCGTCGTTCGCCTCATCATCGAGCTGCTCATTTTCTGCCTTGCCAAAGAATTTCAGCCCCTGGACATCGCTCGCCACATCTTCTGCCGTCACTTCCTCAAAACCGCTTGCCATCATCTCATACGCCTGATCCGGATTTGCATTCAGAAAGTCGACTGCCTGATACCATGCATCCGACACTGCCGCTACGACATCCGGATTCTCCTCTGCATAAGCGGTATTGACGACCAGACTGTCGAGAATCGTATCCGGATAATCTGCACTCGTCACAAGTGCATGCGCACCATCCACACTGTCCAGCGCCTCAGAGAGCTCCGGCTCCCACATGATCGCCGCATCGACGGATCCGCTCATAAAGGCCAGTCCTGCCTGCGTCGTATCGCCCATCTCGATGACCTCGATATCATCTTCTGTCAGGCTGCTGCCCTGCTCCAGTGCCGTGAGGAAGAAATAGTAGGAGGAAGCTGATTTATCCAGTGCCAGCTTCTTTCCCTTCAGATCATCCAATGACTGAATATCCGCAGATGCGACCAATCCGTCTGCGCCTTCAGACGCGTCCATCGCAAGCACATAGCGGCTCTTTGCGCCATTTGCAAACATCTTGATATTCGGATCCTGTGCCGTCGCCAGGAATTGAATACTGCCCTGCGTGATCAGCGCCGCATAGGTCGATTCATCCTCAATGACCTGGATGTCCACGTTCAGTCCTGCATCCTCAAAATATCCCTGTTCCTTTGCAATGAACATCGGAGAATATCCGGTCCACGTGCAGAATGCCATCGTCACATCTTTTGTCTCGGCTGCCATCGCTGTGAGTGATCCCGCCAGAAGCGCTGCCGGTATCGTTGCTGCCATCCATTTCCATTTTTTCATCATTCATTTCCTCCTCTTTCTTTTGCAGATAACGGAGTCGATTGCGATCGCCATCCGTCCTGCAGATATGCTGTCCTACCGTCCCAGTGCTGCGTCCTGGCTCTCCTGCCAGAGCATATCCATGATCTGCTTCTTTGTCTCCAGAAACTCCGGAAGAACCAGGGAATTATGGCTGCGCTCCCCCGGAATATCTACCGTTATGACATCCCGCACCGTTCCCGGCCTGCGGCTCATCACATAGACGCGCTCTCCGAGCAACACCGCCTCATCGATATCGTGTGTGATAAAGAGTATGGTCGTCCCGGTCCGTCGGCTGATATCTGCCAGCAGTTCCTGCATCACGACACGTGTCTGGGCATCCAGTGCACCAAACGGCTCGTCCATCAGAAGCACCTGCGGCTCATTTGCCAGTGTTCGTGCGATCGCCACGCGCTGCTTCATGCCACCGGACAGTTGCTTCGGCAATGCCGTCTCAAAGCCCTTCAGGCCGACCAGCTCAATATACTTCTGCGCCTGTTCGGCACGCTCCGCCGCCGGGATTCCTTTCATCTTCAGCCCAAATTCGACATTTTTCTGGACATTCAGCCATGGAAACAGGCTGTATCCCTGAAAGACCATCCCGCGGTCTGCCCCAGGTGCACTTACCGGCGTTCCATCCAGCAGCACCTCACCGGAAGTCGCTTCATCCAGCCCTCCGATGATATTGATCAGCGTCGTCTTTCCGCATCCGGACGGACCGACGATCATGACAAATTCCGACTCCTCGACCTCCAGATTAACATCCTGAAGTGCCACCACCGGCCCGTTGTTTCCTTCATAAATTCTGGACAGATTTTTTACCTGAAGTTTTGTTTTTCTGCTCATATCTGTCTCCTTCTGTTTATTTTGCATCACCGAGTCGATCCTGCCACGGCGCTACGATCCGGGTCAGAATCCGGAAAATCCAGTCCGTCACAAGTCCGATCAGCCCGATGAGGATCAGTCCTGCAAAGATCGTATCCGTCGCCAGATACCGCTGAGAGCGGAGGATCATATAGCCGAGTCCATTGCTCGCTGCCACCATCTCCGCGACGACCAGATACGTCCACGCCCAGCCGATCGTCAGCCGGAAATCATCCATCAGACCCGGAAGTGCCGCCGGAAAAATAACTTCCTTATAAATCTGCAATCTCCCTGCTCCAAGTGTCCGCGCCGCATTGATCATATTCCGGTCCACACCGGATACCGTATCACATACCATCAGCACCAGCTGGAAGAACGTGCCGAGGAAAATAATCGTGTACTTCTGGGATTCCCCGATCCCCAGATACAGAAGGGTCAGCGGAACGAGCGCTACGACCGGCAGATACCGTGCGAATTCGATGATCGGCTGAACAAACGCACAGAACTTTTTCGAATTTGCCATCAGCATACCGACCGGAAGTGCGATGACCGCAGACCAGAACCAGCCGACCAGCACGCGCACCGTCGACTCCTGGCAGTTCGCCCACAAAGAGCCGTCCTTTGCCATGCTCAAAAGCTTTTCCAGTACCGCTGTCGGGCTCGGAAGGAACATCTCATCGACCCATTTTCCATACGAAGCCGCGCACCAGAATCCAATGATCAGCAGAAAACAGATACCGGAGAGCATCCGGTTGCTCCGTGCACCCTGCCTTTGTTTTTTAACCGTCTTTTTGCTTCCCTGTACAGATCCGTGTGCCACTGCTCCGGCTGCTATCGCTTCCCCTGCCATCACATATCTGTTTTTCTCTGCCGCTGTGTTTGTCATAGCTTCCCGTCCTTTTCTTTTATTTCCTGTTTCTGTTCCGATACTTTAACTCGCTTTTGCTTTACCTTGCTACCGTATTACAACACTGATATAGTAACCGATACCGGATGAGATGGCAAGTATTTTTTTCCATACAAAAAAAGTTCTGTAACACAAAAACAGCCGTCATCCGACGACTGTCTTTTCTGCAGAGCTAAAAATGCTCAGGCTTTATCCGATTTTCCACTCCGATGGCGGCGGTCATACTGCTCATTGGAATAATAGCGCTTTTTGTCCTCATACATTTTATGGTCTGCCTGCTTGAGCAGCACTTCGAGGTTCATGCAGGTTTCCTCCCACACGATGCCATAGGAGAGACTGACCTGATGCTCCTTTGCATTGCGCTGCAGCTGCGTGATAAGATACGCAAACTGCCGCTCCTCCACATCCGGATAGATGACGACAAATTCATCTCCGCCGATCCGGTAGGTATGCTCCGGGAATACAGCCACGATCTGCTGGGCAGCCCGACGGATAAAGGAATCACCGGCCTCATGCCCCTGCTCATCGTTGATCTTTTTCAGACCGTTCAGATCCATGTAGGCGACACCGATCCTTGGAATCCCCTCCCCCTCTCGCTGCTGGTAACTCTCCAGCACACTGATATAGCGGTTGCGATTGTAGAGGTTCGTCAGTGCATCCCGGTAGGAAAGAAACTGCAGCTCCTCCTGCTGCATCTTCGTATCCAGACGGTTCATAATAAAGAACTGCACGGACGACAAAAACGGAAAGTCACGATAATGCTCTCTTGGGTTATCGACGCCAAGGAACCCTATGATTTCTTTCTCCTTTATAAGCGGCACTGCGATCAGACTGTCGATGTTCTGCGCTTTCAGACATTCATAAGCCCGTTCATCCTCCCGGTCCTTTTCCTGATCCAGATTGGAGATATAAAAGCTTCCCTGCTTATGGAACTTCTCAATCCAGGATGCGATGATCTGTATTGGCACTTCATCCAGATTGTCAATCTCCTTTGAGACGCCCTCTGCCGCATACTCATAACTGTTGTGGACAATCTGACGCTCTTCATCAATCTCAAAAATGTAAGTGCGGTCACCCTTAAAATAAATATCGATGATTTCCAGAAGCCGGTTGATCGCCGCATCCACATCCTGATTCGAGGACAGTTCCGTGACACACCGAATCAGTGTAGAACTGCGCTCCAGCTCCTGCTCTGCCTCTGCCTTACTGACCGAAAGCTCCCGCAGCGTGCGCACATTCCATATAAAATAAGTAACGAGCAGAACCAGTCCCAGTATTCCGATGATACAGGTGGTACGCGGCAGATGACTCCCGCTCAGATTTCCATAGACCAGTCCACCCAGCATGACTGCAATACTCAAAAGCCAGACGGTCTGTATCGCCGTCTTACGTCTTCTCCTTTTTCGTATCCGTCTCGTCGCTTCACTTTGCATCAGCCCGGCATTTTCTTTTTCTTCCCACATATGGTCTTTTAAATCCTTTATTTTTTCTATCTTTTTTTCAAATCTAACCAGAAACCATTTCAGTATATCTACCATTCTTTCGGATGTCAACCCCGTTTTTTCTCATTTCACAATTATTTCCCATTTCCTTTTACATTCGCATTTCTTTCTTATTTTATATGTTTTATATGCGATTTTTATTTCGGTAATGTTCTTTGCTGTCTCTAATCACAATAACACCAGATGTTCCAGATTCTCTCACCCAAATAAAATTTTAAATAAAAAAGCTTCCTGTAACCTTCTCCAGATCACAGGAAGCCCTCACTTTTCTCTATTCTGTCTGCCGTCTTTTTTATTCTGCTGCAGCTTCTCCCTCTGCATCGTCCGTCTCTTCTGCCTTCGCATAGTCCGCTACATGGAAGATCGTGTCATCTGCCGGTGTGATCAGATGGATGCCTTTCTCCTCCAGATGCAGATCCTTGACATGCATGTCCCGTACCTCCGGAGAAATCTCCTTAAAGTCAATCACAATTGTATCCAGCAGCTGATCCGGCTCTGCCTTGTAATGAATCTCGGAAAGCTCCTGCTCTACAATACCCTGTACGATCTCCACATTTTCAAGCTTGACCGGAACACTGGTGGAAATCTTCTCGCCCTTTACCAGAGCCTGGAAATCCAGAGACATAATCTGACGCTGCATGCTGTTATAATCAATATCTTTTACAATCGCGCTGACCTTTTTATCTCCCAGATCCAGAATGACCTGTGCACCCTTTGCATTCTTGCCGATAAACCGCATCGCATCTTTTGTATCAAACTGAAGCGGCATGGACTCTTCCATCTCGCGCCCGTACAGAACACCGGTCGTAAATCCATCCCGTCTTAACTTCTTTGCCTTTACTGCTGTATCTCTCTTCTGCGCTTTCAATGTTGTAATCATAATCTGTTCCTCCTGTTTTTCCTTATTTCCGCGAGCAACGAGCCTGATAGCCACGCCTGATGGCATATCTGGCGACTGCCGCGAGAGTCAAATACCTCAGGTATTTGACCCGGTCGTGGTATCACGATCCTGGTCTGGTCTTCAGGTCTTTCAGTTTTTCTGGAAACAGCCCTTGGCCCGTACATAATGAAAAGAGCTCCGTGTAGTTCAGAGCTCTTTGTAAGTTCCCTATGCACTATGGTCATTATAGCACTAATAGAACAGATTGCAAGTCATCCAAATCGGATTTCATACTTTGTTCACATTCTTCCGGATGCATCGTCTTTCCTGCGCCAGAGCAAAAACGACTGATTGCCCTGCTGCTTCATAATACGCAGGTAGCGCCGGACAATGCAGAGTAAAATGACACTGATGACCGACACAAAGTCTTCATACGGTGTCGTATGCCCCACGATCATATGCCGTGCGACCAGAAAAATGAGGATCTCCAGCACATACTCCGAATCCGGACGGCAAAGCATCTGTAAAAACTCAATGCCGATGACGATCGTAAAGATCTTCTCCAGATATTCCGCAAATGCATCCGTCTCAGAGGCCAGAGCCCGAAACAAGGAGAGATCCCGCAGCAGACTCACCAGCGCCAGCACGATTCCGACCAGCACCAGCAACGCAGCCACAAGTTCCAGCGCATGGCAGGCATTTTGTATATATTTCAGAAAACGGCCTTCTGGATGTCTTTCCATGCCTGTTTTTTCCTTCTTTGTCTCTTCGTCCATTTCGCTTCCTCTCTTATTGCATGCTTACCGCTCCCGCTTCTTCCCCCAGAAGAACAACGCGACTGTCCCCGGGCCGGTATGGCTGCCGATCGTCGTACCGATGTCATTGATCTCGACCTTTCCCTTCAGATGCGGGAAATATGCTTCTACCTGCGCAGCCACCGCTTTCGCATCCTCCAGGCATGCCGACTGGGAAATATAGCATTTCTCTGCATAGTCTGCCCCATTTGCCGCATTTTCCTTCATCCGCTCGACGATTGCCGCGATCACCTTGCGCTTCGTGCGGATCTTGCTACGGGGGATCAGCTTGCCTTCATCATTGACATTCAGAAGCGGGCAGATATTCAGAAGGCCACCGACAAATCCTGCCGTCTTGGAAATACGTCCTCCGCGGATATAGAAGGTCAGATCCGTCGAGAAGAACCAGTGATTGACCTCCAGCCGGTGTGCCACAATCCACTGTTCCAGCTCACCAAGGGACAGTCCCGCATCCCTCTGGTCTGCGACCTTATCCATCAAAAGCCCGTAACCGGATGAAGCCGCCAGAGAATCGACTACGCAGATCTTGCGTTCCGGATACTTTTCCTCCAGACTTGCCTTTGCGATCATCGCCGAATTGATCACACCGGAAATGCCAGAGGACAGGCAGACATGCAAAATATCCTTGCCCTCCTTCAAAAACGGCTCAAAATATTCCTCAAACTCCTCCGCGTTAATCTGCGAAGTCTTCGTCATCGCGCCATTTGCCATCGCCGCATAAAACTCCGGAAACGGTATTGACTTTCCAAGGTCGTCCAGGTACTGCTTTCCGTCCAGTTCATAATGGAAACAGATATAATGTATGTCGCGCTCCCGAAAATGTGCCTCAGTAAGATCTGCCGTGGAGCAACAGCTGATGATGTATTCTCCCATAATAAACACTCCTCCCTGACTGGTTGGTTTTTCTGTCTCTAGTTTACACAAGGCAGGAAGGATGGTCAAGTAAAAGCGAAAATTCTATTTCCACTTATCCATCTCCATCAGCAGATAGCTCACCGCCAGCAGAATGCACGATACCCAGATCACACGGATGCCGTACCAGACGGAAAGGTTGCCACCGATTCCGGCGCCGATCGCAAACATGAGGATGACGCCAAAGTAGTACATGGCCTGACGCAGCTGGCCTGGCTTGTGCTCGCGGAAGTAGACGGAAAGTGCGTCTGTACCGCTTCTGAGATTGCCGATGCACATCGTGCTCGCATAGGAGAAGCCGCCGACCTTGCGGAAGGTCTGAACCTGCATTGCGCAGGCTAAGGAGACGAGCACAGTCGCTGCCATATTGAACTGCTGTGGAATGAAGCCAACGATAAACAAGATCCCGATCTCAAGCGCCAGAATGAGCTGCCGCCAGTGTATTTTCTGTGCATATTTATAGCGGTGGCTGATCCGCTCTGCTATAAATACCCCAAGTGCAAAGGCGAGCACCGGGACAAGATAGCGCACGCAATCACTCCATTCTCCGAGCATGAGATGCTGGCTCATGAGCACGACGTTGCCTGTCTGAGCATTGGAAAACACTTCGTCTCTTGTATTATACGTATATGCGTCCTGCAGTCCTCCCGAAAGTGCCAGAAACGCACTCGTCAGAAATGCATCTGAATAATGCTCCTGTGAGGTGAGCCGCAGATGGTGCTCACTGGTTGCTTTTTTCTCTGCCATATGTATCACTCCTGCCTGATTTTTATGAATATTCCAGACACCCTCTAAGGTATCCGGCTAAATCCGGTATGAAGATAACATATATCCAGAACGCTGTCAAGTGAGCATGCTCATGGCACAGTCGATGCCTTATCCCCGCTCCTGCAGCTGTTCTCTGCGCAACATCAGTGTCACACCAGAGCATGCCAGTGCAAACACCAGCTGGATCAGAAGCCCTGTCCATATAATGCGCCACAGCTCGCTGCTCGGTTCCCCGTAATCTCTTAAAATCCCGTTGATCCGGGAGTACCAGTAAGTCGGCAGGAATTGTGCGATCGTTACGATTCCATTTCCGAGCATCTCCAGCGGGACGAATACCCCGCCTAAAAAGCACAGACCGAGCGACAGCACATTGTTGATGCCGTTCAGTGCCACTGCATTTTGCGAGATCATCCCGGTAAAATATCCGAGCGACAATGCGACCAGCATACAAGCAAAGCTGTTGAGCATGTAAATCAACGCATGTCCGCTTCTGAAAATTCCACCCTGATAGAGCACCGCCTGCAGCAACAGATAAAATATCCATATTCCGGTGCAGACAACAAGCAATGCAGCTGTGGCCGCCAGATTTTGCCGGACAAACGGAACCGGCGAACTCTGCATCCTGCGCCGGATCTCTTTTTTCTTGAATTCCATAATCACAATGCCAAGCGTCATGATGATCGAACCAAACAGTGCGTATGGCAGATAGGAGTAGAAGAAATTGTAACCGGTGCGTACTCCGCCATTTCCATTCAAATCCACCAGATTCACGGTTCCTTTTTCCTGGCTTAACGCATCGGCCTGCTCACAGGCTTCTTCTATCGAAAAGCCCCCTGCCAGAAGGAGATGCACGTGGCCAAGTAGCTGCCCGATCTGTGCGTCCACATAATAGCCTGCCGTCGAACCTGGCGCGGTCACACACTGCACGACGCCATCCGTCTCCCCTGCGAGCACCCGTTCCTGCGCTCCTTTTGGGATAATCAGAATGTATTCCACATTGCGGTAATACAGCTCTTCTTGCAATACCTGTGGATCGTCCGCGATCTGGATTCTGTCATGCTCCTGCTCCATATAATGCTCAAGCAGGGCGCCAAGGCTTCCGCCATCCCGGTCAATCACTGCAACGTTGAGTTTTTTCTGCGTAAAGCCCCCCGTCACGCCATCCGGATTCGAGCGTTGGATGGCGACACAGATCGCCAGAAAAATGCCGACATACATCAAAAGCTGTCCGAGATTTGCGCGCACAATGCGCAGATATCCTTTAAAGACTGTCATAGCGATCCCTCCCAAGCTGTACGAAGCTTACTGCCGTCAGCACTGCCGTGATCAGCGCTAGCAACAGCAGATTTCCCAGATACCGCGCCGGATTCTCATAGACCGATATGCTGTAAAAAGCATCGGAAATAAGCGCCGCCGGATTGATTTTATTCAGAACTGGCGCATAATGCGCGACTACGTCTTTCATATTGCCGAACATCAGCCCCGCCAGAAAGCTCATCAGCAGGGAACTTCCCACAAGCAGTCCTTCCCGCAGCCCAGATGCCAGGCGCAGGCTCCCAAGGAATACCCCCCAGGCCACTCCCGTGATGCTTCCGAGAAGACAGATCGGCAGCAACAGCCACCAGCGATCTCCAAATGATATATGCAGCACAAAATGCAGATATAGCAGCAATACACAGACATTGCCAAACTGAATCGTAAATACCGCGAGCATCTCTCCAAGCACGATCCGACTCCGCCTCATCGGTGCTGTGCTCCGCCGCAACGCCAGCGCAGTCTGGTCTGCACGAAGGCTCTGTGCCGCATTCATCCCCAGGAATGCTCCGAAGAGGCATGCCATTCCAATCAAGGCAAAGAAATAACTCAGATTATGATTCGTTTCATTGCCCGATACGGTCGTCGCTTTCACCCAACTTCCACTCTTTGATACTTCTGCAATCGCAGCCGGAAGCTGCAGTGGATTTTTTTCTGCGATCTGCCGGAGCAGCTTTGCGTTCTGCAGATAGCCATCCAGCAGTGCTCCTAAAATGCTTTCCTCCAGATCCGTACCTGCCACTGTCAGGGATGGTTCCGTCGTGGAAACAAAATACCCGTGGATTGTCCCATTGCGCAGCGCTGCCTCTGCTTCGTCCTCCTTCATCACCGTCAGCTCTAAAAGCCCGCCATCTAAGGAATCCAGAAACGTATCAAAGCCCGCATCTGCGTCGGTCATTTTTACCAGCCCGGTCGGAATCGCATTCAGCTGCTCCAGATCCTTACCGGAACCGAACGATGCATAAAATAAGGTCGCCAGCACGAGCGGAAAAATGAGCGACCAGAACATATCGCCACGATCCCGCAAGGCTCTTTTTAAATGAAATCGATAAAGCCAGCCCATACTTCCTCCTTAATCCCGCAGCTCTTTTCCGGTGATCTCCAGAAAGACATCATTCAATGTCGGGAGCTGCGAGTATACCTGATGGAATACTACCTGCTGCTCCTGCAGATAATTCAGCAGCCGCACCAGATTATGCTCTGCGCTCGTACATTTCACGGTCAGCTGGCACTGGTTTTGATCGTATTCTGCATAGAATACATGCGGCAGTTCCCGGATATGCTGCAGCTGGTTCTCTTTTAGCACAATTCCTTCTATATGAATCGTCTCTGCCGTCCGGATCATCCGTTTCAGCTCTTCCGTCGTACCGGAAGCAATGCTGCGCCCGTGATCCATGATGACAATGCGTGTACAGATCTGCTCGACCTCTTCCATATAATGGGAGGTATAAATGATCGTGGAGCCCTGCCGGTTCAGTTCCTGAATCCCCTCCAGAATCCGGTTTCGGCTCTGCGGGTCGACGGCTACGGTCGGTTCATCCATCAGAATCAGCTTCGGCTTATGTACGATTCCACAGGCGATATTCAACCGTCGCAACAGACCGCCCGAGAGCTTTTTCGGCAGCATCTTTCGATACTCGTCAAGTCCCGCAAAGGCAATCGCCTCCTCTGTCAGTTCCCGCCGCTTTTGTTTCTCCGGCACATACAGCCCACAGAAATAATCGATATTCTCCTGCACGGTCATTTTTTCAAATACCGCGATATTCTGCGGCACCACACCGATCTCCCGCTTCAGCTCATAGCTGGTGGGACGCATCTCCTCGCCAAATATCGTGATCGTCCCCTTGTCATATTTTAAAAGCGCCAGAAGACAATTGATCGCCGTCGTTTTTCCGGAGCCGTTTGGTCCGAGCAGTCCGAGAATTTCTCCCTCCTTTACTTCCAGGTTCAGATGATCCAGCGCTACCAGATTGCCGTAGCGTTTTACCAGATTTTCTATTTTTACCATGTTTCGTTCCATATGTTTCCCCCTGTTGCTCTTTTGGATTCTATTGTCATTATACGCTCTGTGCACACGCTTTTTAAGTGCCGGATGTCAGCATTTCCGATGACAAATGTCACTTTTCTCCTGTTCTTTGTACGGCACATTGCTTTCCGGAAACGGATGTGTTAGGATGAAGTCAAATGTCCATACATGGGACAATCGTTCGGGAGGGGATTATGAGTATCGTGGTAGACAAAACATTCCTTTTATTATATGGCCTGTTCCCGCTGTTCACCATCCCGGCTGATGCGGTCTTTGTCCTGAATTTTTTTGCAGCCATCTGCTATGGTTCCTTTAGCTGCTGCATCACAGAGGAAAAGCGACAGACCGGTTTTTGTCTTCTCTACTTTCTCGCTATGCTTTGCTTTCCCGGCTCTGCCCGGTTTCTGATGCTCCCGGCCTACGATCTCTTTTCTGAGCTTCTTCGATATGATTCCTGCAGAAAAAAAAGCCGGACAGCTTTCGATACTGCTGCCGGACACCAACCGTTTCTGCTGTATGCCACAGTTGGATGCTTTGCAATGCTGTCCGGAAAACTGCTGCTGTCCCACTCCTTTTCGCAGATCTTTTTCCTGCTGTTTGGCTGTGCGCTCGCAGTTCTGCTCTGTCTGCGCACCCGTACCGCCTCTGCTCTGCTTTTGCAGTATCGCCGGACACGAGACGACGACACGGAGCTGCGGCTGCTCTTAGAGGAGCGCAACCGCTCTTTGCTGGAAAAACAGAATGCAGAAATTTATACTGCTACTTTGCGGGAACGCAACCGGATCGCCCGGGAGATCCATGACAACGTCGGGCACATGCTGACGCGCGCCATCCTGATGGTCGGTGCCCTGCGCACCATCCATCCGGAACCTGCCCTCGCTGCACCGCTTTCCCTTTTAAATGACACGCTGGATCAGGCGATGAACAGTATCCGCCAGAGTGTCCACGACCTGCACGACAGCTCCGTAGACCTGCGGGAATCACTGGAACTGCTGATCCGGGACTTCACCTACTGTCCGGTCTCACTGCAGTATTCCATGCAGCCGGATGTCCCGCGGGAGCTCCGGTACAGCCTGATCTCTATCGCGCGGGAAGCACTCGTCAACATCTCCCGGTACAGCCACGCGACGAAAGCGTCCATCACCGCAATTGAGCATCCCGGGTTTTACCAATTCATTGTGGAGGATAACGGTGTGGGATGTAAAACGCCGTCATCCGATACCGATGGCATTGGTCTTGCAAATATGCGCGCCCGTGTTGATGCATTAAACGGACATCTGCAAATTCAAAGTGAGCACGGCTACCGGATCCATATCACGATCCCCAAGTGCTGAGAAAGGAGCTTCCATGAACCTGATCCTCGTCGATGACGACCTGCTCGTCACCACCGCACTGAAAATCATTTTAGAAGCCGACCCGGAGCTTCACGTCATCGCGACCGGCTGCTCCGGCGCTGAAGCGATCACGCTTTATGATACGCATCTGCCCGATCTGCTCCTGCTTGACATCCGGATGAAGGATATGAGCGGATTGGATGCGGCACAGCAGATCCTGAAACAACATCCTTCAGCCCGTATTCTGCTGCTCACGACATTTTCGGATGACGAATACATCGTGAAAGCCCTCCGTATCGGCACAAAAGGTTATCTGCTCAAGCAGGACTACGCACACATCATCCCGGCGATCCGGGCCGTCTACGACGGGCAGACGGTCTTCGGCGATGAGATCGTCCAGAAGCTTCCGGATCTGCTGCAGAAAAAAGAGACCGCCGACTTCCGGAAATTCGACCTCTCAGAAAAAGAAGCTGATATCATCCGGCTTGTCGCCGACGGTCTTTCGAATAAGGAAATCGCCGAAGCGCTCTGCTTCGGCGAAGGAACGGTGCGCAATTATCTGAGCACCATTTTAAATAAGTTAAATCTGCGTGATCGCACCCAGCTCGCGATCTGGTATTTGAAGTAAGGAAATATAAGCCACTTCTGCAATATAAAAACTGCCACCAATCGATGACTGATGGCAGCATTTTATTTTATTTTCTTATCTGTAAAAGCTTTATTTTATAATCTGCAGCTCCTTCGGATAGTGGTTCAGGATCTCTACACCATCCTCCGTCACGAGCACCAGATCTTCGATCCGTACGCCCACATCACCTGGCAGATAGATGCCCGGTTCGATGGAAAAAGTCATACCCGGCTGTGCGATGATCTCGCTCGCCTCGGACACATCCCCCTTTTCATGTACTTCCGCACCGATGAAATGACCAAGCCGGTGCGTAAAATACGGGCCATATCCGGCCTCCTCGATGATGCCACGGGCTACCCGGTCGATCTCGGAGAGCTTCACACCCGGATGAATTGCACGCTCTGCCGCTTCCTGCGCACGCAATACCGTCTCATAGACTTTCCGGTGCTCCTCGCTCACTTCGCCAAAGAAAAAGGTACGCGTCATATCAGAGCAGTAGCCATCCTTTTTACATCCCACATCAAAGAGCACACAGTCTCCTTTTTTCAGAACGGTCGCATCCGGCTCATGATGGCCATTTGCCGCATTGCCGCCAAAGCCGACCAGCGGATCAAAAGAGTAACCTTCTGCACCGAGCGACTTATAAATCGCTTCCATCTGGTCTGCGATCTGCAGTTCTGTCATTCCCTCGTGTACCAGTTCTTTAAATTTTGCCATCGCCGCATCGTTGATCCGGGATGCCTCGCGCATCTTCTCCTGCTCCTCGGCATCCTTTCTCGAACGGATGTTGTCCACACAGTCGGAACCATTTACATACTTCGGTGCCGCATCCTGCTCCATCAGCCGGATCAGGAATTTCGCTGACATGACTTTATCGATACCAAGCGCTGCCGTATGATCAATGTACGGATTCAGCACTGCCGTCCCGTCCTCCGAATCCGTGTACCAGAGGATATCCACTCCGGATACATCATTTAACGTAAACAGGCGGTTCGCCACCAGCTTATGCGTTCCGTCCGATCTCAGATACAGCGCCCAAAAACGCTCGATCGGATTCTCATAGTGCACCGCCAGATAGCTGATCGATGTCGGATCCGTAATAATCATCTGGGAAAGTCCCAGCTTCTTCATCTCTGCAAGTACCCGTGCTACTCTTTCTGTCTTCATCTTTTCCGTCTTCCTTTCTCTTTCTTAGCGTCTCCGGTCCAACTTCTTCGAGAGCATCATACCAATGCTCTGCAAAATCTGTACCAGCAGCACCAGAATCACAATCGTCACCAGCATGACATCGGTCTGATACCGATAGTAACCATACCGGATCGCGATGTCACCGAGTCCGCCTCCGCCGACAGCTCCTGCCATCGCCGAATACCCGAGGATCGTACCGATCGCAATCGTCACGCCGACGAGCAGGGAGGTACGCGCCTCCACAAGCAGCACACTCCAGATGATTCTTCCCGTGCTCGCACCCATCGACTGCGCTGCCTCGATCACGCCCCGGTCTACTTCCTTTAATGAGGACTCCACCATACGCGCGATAAACGGAGCCGCCGCAATCGTCAGCGGAACGATCGTCGCCGCGGATCCATAGCTCTTGCCAACGATCAGCTTCGTCAGCGGAATGACCAGTATCAGTAAAATCAGAAACGGGATGCTTCGCGTGATATTCACGATCACATCCAGAATCTTATAAATCACTGCATACACCCTCTGTCCCGCTTTGGAATTCGGCTGAATGCCATCCTTTGCCGTCACCATCAGCGCAATGCCCATCGGCAGCCCAAACACATAACCAAAGAACGTCGCCAGCAGTGTCATGTATAACGTATCCCTTGTGCCTTCCAGCAGCATAATCGTCATAGAACTATCCCACATAATGATCCAGCACCTCCACTCCCAGATTTTTCGCTTTCAGATCTTTGATCATACGATCCGCCGTCTCTTTTACTTCCGGAAGCTGCAGAATCATCTCTCCCTCTGCATTTCCATCGATATTTTTCGTATCTGCATACAGAATATTGACCGGTGTCTTGTACTCCAGCACGAGATTGCCGATCACCGGCTCAAAGGAAGACTGGCCGCCGAAGGTCACACGGATCAGATACTCTCCGTGCATCCGCTCGATCTGCTCCGTACCGGTCAGGATCAGCTTCTTTGCCGCATCGGTCTTCGGCGCGCGGAACAGCTCCTGCACCGTGCCGGACTCTGCGAGCTCTCCGTGATCCAGTACCGCCACATGACGACAGATCTCCTGCACAACGCTCATCTCATGTGTGATCACGACGATCGTAATGCCGTATTTTTCATTGATCTCCTTTAGCAGACTCAGAATCGATTTCGTCGTCTGCGGATCCAGCGCCGAGGTCGCCTCATCGCAGAGCAGGATCTTCGGATTGTTTGCAAGCACACGTGCAATCGCCACACGCTGCTTCTGCCCTCCGGAAAGCTGGGATGGATAGGCGTGCGCTTTTTCTGACAGCCCTACCGTCTCCAGAAGCTCCATGGCCCGTTTTTTTGCCTTTTCCCCCTTGATCCCATTGATCTTCAGCGGGAAGCAGACATTGTCCAGCACACTCTTCTGCATGAGCAGATTGAAATGCTGGAAAATCATGCCGATATCACGCCGCATCAGGCGCAGCTCCTTGCCGGAAAGTGTCATCAGGTCTTTTCCGTCCACCAGCACCTTGCCGGAGGTCGGCTTTTCCAGCAGATTCAGGCAGCGCACCAGCGTACTCTTGCCCGCGCCGGACAGACCAATAATTCCAAAAATATCTCCACGTTCGATGTCAAAGCTAATATCCTTTGCCGCATGTACGGTATTATCTCTGCCATCAAACGTTTTGCACAGATGTTCCACTCGGATAATTGGTTCCATAACATTTTTCTCCTGTTTGATTTGAATTTCTACATCATTATTCATCTTACCCTTTTTCCGGACAGATTTCAAGCGAATATAAAAAAGTGTAAGAAAAAGACCGGCACGCTTTGGGGTTCCGCTGCTGTGCCAGTCTTTGGATGGGGTCTTGATTACTCGGTAACTGCCTCTGTTGCCGCCTCGGTCGCTGCCTCCTCAGAAGCTGCCTCGGTCTCGCTCTCTGCCTCGTCTGCAGAATCCTCAAACGGGATGACTGCTCCGTCGTAGGTGTCGATGATATACTGCTTGATCGCATCGGACTTCAGTACATCAACCAGTGCGGTGATCTTGTCACTGTGCTCATTGCCCTCTTTTACTGCGATGACATTTACATAGGTCTTTGCAGCCTCAGAATCAGAAGTCTCATATGCAATCGCATCCTTTGCTACAGAGAAGCCTGCCTCCAGTGCATAGTTACCATTCAGGACTACGAATGCTACCTCATCCTTTACACGCGGTACCTGAGCTGCCTCAAGCTCCTGAATCTCAACATTTTTCGGATTCTCTTCGATATCCTTTACTGTAGCGGTCAGTCCTGCATCCTCTTTCAGCTTGATCACACCGTTTGCCTCGAGCAGCAGAAGTGCTCTCGCCTCATTTGTCGTATCATTCGGAACTGCGATCACATCGCCATCCTCCAGCTCATCCAGAGAAGCCTTTGTTCCCGGATAAATTCCGAACGGCTCGTAGTGGATGCCGCCTGCATTTACGAGATGCGTACCCTGCTCCTCATTGAAGTTGTCCAGATACGGAATATGCTGGAAGTAGTTCGCATCGAAGTCTCCGCTCTCAACAACCAGATTCGGCTGTACGTAATCATCAAACACGGTGACTTCCAGATCCCAGCCCTGCTCTTCCAGAATCGGCTTTGCCTGCTCCAGAATCTCTGCATGCGGGGTCGCGGATGCTGCTACCTTGATCGTCTTATCCTCTTCTGCAAATGCAGTCATGGAAAGTGTGGATGCTGCCAGTGCCAGTGCTAAACCAAAAGAAACTAATTTTTTCATAATCATTTTCCTCTCTTTCGTTTTCTTTTCCTAAATTCCTATCGGATTGGTATGAATCTTAACACTTCCCTTTCCATTTGTCAATTGAATTGGGGAAAATCGGCTTATCACAAAACAGGATGGCTTGCTATTACTTTTTCTTATAGCAAAACAAAACGTGATCTTACATCCGCGAAAAATCCGGTGTCCCGTCCAGGTCATACGGCGTTACCTGGTAAACGTAATAATTGAGCCAATTCGTATACAGATTGTTCGCATGGGATCTCCACATCAGAAGCGGCTTGTTGTCCGGGTTGTCGTCCGGATAATAATTTTTCGGAAGATCGATCGGAAGTCCTTTTCCGAGATCCCGCTTATATTCTCCATCGAGTGTCACGCGGTCGTACTCCGGATGCCCCATGACAAAAATCTTGCGGCCATTGTCCGCCATCGCAAGAAACAGTCCCGCTTCCTCCGATTCCGCCAGAATCGTGAGTTCCTTCACTTTGCGGATCTCCTCGATCGGCACATCCGTGTGGCGGGAATGTGGCGCATAAAATTCATCGTCAAAGCCGCGCACGAGCGGAATCTTCCGGTTCAGCACCCGATGCCGGAACAGGCCGAACATCTTGTGATCCAGCAGCTTCTTCTGCAGTCCATAATGATAGTAAAGCCCTGCCTGCGCTGCCCAGCAAAGATAGATCGTGGACGTCACATTCGTCTCTGTCCAGTCAATGATATGGGTCAGCTCCTCCCAGTAGTCTACCTCCTCGAATTCCATCAGCTCCACCGGCGCTCCGGTGATGATCATTCCATCGAAACGGCGATCCTTGATGTCGTCAAATTCCACATAAAATTTATTCAGATGGCTCGTGGACGTATTCTTCGCCTCATGTGAGCTCACTTTTACAAATGTGACATCGACCTGCAGCGGCGTGTTGGAGAGAGAACGCAAAAGCTGCAGTTCCGTATCCTCTTTCAGCGGCATCAGGTTCAGAATCGCAATGTGGATCGGACGGATGTCCTGATGCACCGCACGGTTCTCATCCATGACGAATATATTTTCCCGCTCCAGAATTTCTCTTGCAGGTAAATCGCTCTGTACTTTAATTGGCATAACTTTTCTCCTGTTCTTTCTGTTCTTTCTTTTCTCTATCGAATCTTTTTACAAATAAGCAAAACAGGCCCTATATCATCCCCAGAAATTCCTCCTCGGAAATCACCGGAATCCCCAGCTCCCGCGCCTTCTTGTTTTTCGAGGAAGCAGATGCCGTATCATTATTAATCAGATAATCGGTCTTCTTTGTCACGGATCCAGTCACCTTTCCTCCGCGCTCCTCAATGTAAGCCTTCAGCTCACTGCGGTTTGCAAA
Organism: Lachnospiraceae bacterium; assembly: GCA_029006155.1. Taxonomy (GTDB): domain Bacteria; phylum Bacillota; class Clostridia; order Lachnospirales; family Lachnospiraceae; genus Choladousia. Next base: position 106,277 of record JAQXGF010000027.1, on the reverse strand, counting down.
GTGCTCCACACTGCCGGTGATCACAAATGTCTTTCCGGTGAGCGTCTCTGCCTGCGGATTTGCCTGCGGCCGTTCAATTGTCAGCTCTGTGAGCAGTTCGTCCACTGCCGCCGCATTGGCCGCATCTGCAAAGTAGCCTGCCACCGACGCTGCAATGACCGGACCGATTCCCTCGATCGATGCGATCTCCTCCTCGTCCGCCTCCCGAAGCCTTGTAAAATCATAATCAAAGAACTTGCAGAGCAGCTTCGCATTTGCCACTCCGATATTCGGGATACCGAGTGCGTAAACGACTCTTGAGAGCAGCGTCGTGCGCGATTTTTCAATGCTGTCCATGAGATTCGCATAAGACTTCTCGCCAAATCCTTCCATCTCCACGATCTCTGCCCGATACCGGTCAAGATGATAGATATCTGCAAAATTGTGAATGAAGCCCCGTGCGATCAGCTTCTCCAGTGTCGCCTCCGAAAGCCCTTCGATATTCATCGCATCCCGGCTGACGAAAAGTGAAAACGCCTTGATCCGCTTTGCGCTGCAGCGGTCATTTGTACAGTAGAGCGTCTCGACTTCATTGACCTTTCGGATCTCCGTCCTGCCGCCACATGCCGGGCAGTGCTCCGGAATGGGCATATTGCCGCTCTTCGTCAGGTTCTCCGCGATCTGCGGAATGATCATATTTGCCTTATAAACAGTGATCGTATCTCCAAGCCCAAGCTGCAGTGATCGCATAATGCTCAGATTGTGGACGCTTGCCCGGCTCACGGTCGTCCCCTCGAGCTCCACCGGATCAAAAATTGCGACCGGATTGATCAGCCCGGTCCGCGACGGACTCCACTCGATCTCACGTAAAACGGTCTCCCGCGTCTCATCCTGCCATTTAAATGCGATCGAATCCCGCGGAAATTTCGCCGTCCGGCCAAGCGACCGGCCATAGGCGATGTCATTGTATGTCACGACCAGCCCATCTGACGGCACATCGTAATGCTGGATCTTCTCCTCAAACCGGGCTACGCACTGTGCCACCTGACTGGCATTTACCCGATAATATTCCACGACATCAAATCCCTGGGAACGCAGCCACTCGAACTGATTGCTCCGCAGGTTGTCAAACTCCACACCATCCGCATGTACAAGTGCAAATGCATAGAACCGCACATGGCGCTTTGCCGTGATCTCATTGTTCAGCTGACGGACCGAGCCACTGCAGAGATTGCGCGGATTCTTGTACTGTCCGTCTGCCTCACCGATCTCCTCATTGATTTTTTCAAATTCTGAGTACGTGATGACCGCCTCCCCGCGCAGGATCAGCTCACCCTGATAGGAAATCTGCAGCGGGATGTTCTGGAACACACGCGCATTGTTCGTGATGACTTCTCCGACCTCTCCGTTGCCACGGGTGACTGCCTTTTCCAGCGCCCCGTTGCGATACGTCAGCACGACGGTCAGTCCATCCAGCTTCCATGACATCAGCACTTCATGGTCCCCGGCAAATTCTGCCAGTGCCGCCACTTCTTTTGTCTTGTCCAGAGAGAGCATCGGCTCCTCATGCCGCTCCTTCGGAAGCTGCTCCAGCGACTCATAGCCGACCGTCACCGTCGGGCTGCCCGCCAGAACGGTCCCCGTCTCCTTTTCCAGCGCGACCAGCTCATCATACAGCCGGTCGTACTCCAGATTGCTCATAATCTCTTTATCTTCCTGATAATAGGCTTTCGAAGCCGCCTGCAGCGTGGCAGAGAGCTCCCGCATCCGTTCGATCTGTTTTTCCATTTTCCCAATCCTCATTTTATGCCGACATTCCGGTCGGCCACCTGTTGCGAAGCTTGCATCCACGTTCAGACTTCCTTCGGGTCAATTCACCCTCTTGAGTTCTTCAGGGCCTCCCGCAGCACCGCATATTCTTTGCGGCTCACATTCCGATATGCGCCCGGACGCAGATCGCCAAGCTCGATGTTCATGATCCGGACACGCCGAAGCTTCGTCACCCGATAGTGACAGGCTTTGCACATACGGCGGATCTGCCGGTTCAGTCCCTGTGTCAGTATGATACGGAAACTGTTGCTGCCGGCCTTTTCTACCTGGCACGGTCTCGTCTTCACATCCAGTTCTTCCAGATAAATGCCCTCCGACATCTTTTTCAGGAATTCCGGTGTGACCTCTTTATCGACTGTGACGACATATTCCTTTTCATGATAATTGCCCGCGCGCATGATTTTATTCAGAATATCACCGTTGTTCGTCATCAGAAGCAACCCTTCTGAATCCTTGTCCAGCCTGCCGATCGAAAAAATCCGCTTCGGATAGTTCAAAAGTTCATAAATCGTCTGATCGCCCCACCGCGTATCGGTCGTACAGACGACACCGCGTGGCTTATTGACCGCGAGCAACACCATCTCTTCCTCTCTGGAAATGAGTTTCCCATTTACCTTTACCCGCTGCCCCGGATTTACCCTGCTGCCGAGTGTTGCCACTATTCCGTCAATTTCTACTTTTCCCGTCTCGATCAGCCGGTCCGCCTCTCTTCTTGAGCATACGCCCGCATCGCTGATGTATTTATTGAGCCGCACTGCGCCATCGGCCGCCGCCTTCCGTAATCCCTGTGTCATACTTTCCTCTGCTTCCTGTTTTTCTTCTCTCTTTTCTGCCGTTTTTTCTTCCTGCTTTTTATAGCCACTATTGGCGATACCGCAACAAAACTGCAAGATGGTCCATCGCATGGCCGACTGACCCGCTTTTGAAACAGCATTGCAAGTATCTTATCACATCCCCGCCTGATTCACAACCATGAGAAGGCACAAAACGGGTGGAATATCTCTCTTTAGAAACATTCCACCCATCTGTCATTTCCTGTAAACCGGTCACCTGCCGGATCGTTCTCAGTTCTGCACCGCTTCCAGATACTGCGTCATCGCATATCCCTCAATCGTCGTACCGTCTGCGGTATAACGGATATGAGACCAGCCATTGTCCAGATTCTCGAGCACCTCAACCTGCATACCAGCATAGAGAGAACCATTGATCGCTGCATCTGCGGATGCCTCCGCCCGCACATTCACGCCGGTCGTCGCCTGCATGGTCGTCGTATCACCATTCGCGGTATCTCCGCTCGTATCGCCGTCACCGGTCTGTGTGCTGTCCGTATTCTGATTGTTCTTTTGCGCCTCTACATAGGAAGCAAGATCTGCATCTTTTTGCATCGCCGCATCCAGAAGTCCATTGACATCCTTCACCAGTGCCTGGATATCCGCATCCGTCTGCATCTTCAGCACATAATCCTGCAGCTCCTGACTGCTGTCTGTATCGCCAAAGACAAGCTTCCCGTCCGCATTTGTGAGCACATAGAGCTCTTCGAGCCGCGGTGCCATCGTCTCAATGCCTGTAATCTTCGCATCACAGTACGCGTAGACAATGTAAGTACCGTCCGTCAGTCCTTTTTTTGAGTAAACTGCAATGTTATTATAGGATTCAATCGCAGACGCATTCTCGACCTTCTTTTTATCCTCGTCGGTAAAGCTCTCGCTGATGCTCTGTAACGTGTCGTAATCCTGTGCCGCTACTGCTGTATAATACTGCTCTACCAGCTTTTGCAACTCAGAGTCCGCAGCCTCCTTTACCAGCTTGTTCTCCGTATCGTCCTTTGTCGCCTCTGTCGCAGTCTCTGTGACTGCCTGCGTCTCCGGCTCGCTCGTCTTTGGAGCGCCAATCCCCCTGATCAGTTTGATCGCAAAAAATGCAATGATGAGCAGTAAAATCACTGCCAGCCCCAGTAAAATATACCGGAGGTTGTCGGAAAGCCATTCACGGAAATCATCCATGGTCCGCATCTCCCTTCTGTGCTGAAATATTTATGAATTTTATATAATTTCACGTAAATTCGAATTAATCTTAGCATAATCAGACGCAAAAGTAAAGGCAGGCTTTATTAAGCTTTCCTAAAGCTTTTGTCAAATATGTCTGAGCCTTCGCATCGTGCTTTCCAGATCCGCCATATCGATCGGCTTGGAAATATGAGCATCCATACCGGCTGCAAAACTGTTATTGACATCCTCCACAAATGCATTCGCTGTCATCGCAATGATCGGAATCGTCCTGCCGAGCGGATTTTCGCCGTTCCTGATGCGTTCGGAAGCCTCATAGCCGTTCATGTTCGGCATCTGGATATCCATCAAAATTGCATCGTAATCTCCTGGTGCCGCTGCCTGAAACCGCTTCACCAGCTCCGCTCCATCCGCACATATATAGCAGGATGCACCTGCGATTTCCAGAGAGGCTTCCAGAATCTCCGCATTCAGCTCATTGTCCTCTGCACAGAGAAAACGCATTCCATTCAGGATCGATGTCCCGGCTCCCATCGTCTCTCCATCATTGTTGCTGCGGATGCGATTGACCTCTTTTTCTACATTGGAAAAGAAAAACGGTCCGTCAATTTTCCCCTGAAATCCCCGCTGTCTCAGCCGTCCGGCCATCTGACCATGTCCGCCATCTTCCACAGCTAAAAAGAGCACATCCGGTGATGCGATTTCCCGCAGGCGCCCTGCTGTCACCGTATGACAAAAATCGCCACAAAACAGGACTGCATCCATCTTCGAACGCTGCAGTACTTTACATGCTTCTTCCTCTCCGGTCACACCGGAAAAAGTCATGCCTCTTATCTTTGCAGCTGCCTCAAGCTCCTGCATCCATTCCCGATCCTTCGAAAGAAACAAAAGCTTCAGCGGCTCAGTATGCGCATCCTCCTTCTGATCGACGGCAAACTCCAGCTCAATCGTCACGCAGGTCCCATGATCTACCTCGCTGTCGATCCGGATCGTTCCACCCATCAGATCGACAATACTCTTTGTAATTGCCATCCCAAGCCCTGTCCCCTGAATCTTATTGATGACCGAATCCTCGCCCCGCTTGAACGGTTCAAAAATATGCGCTACCAGATCCGCATCCATCCCCATTCCCGTATCGGTAATCGTAAAGCGATATGCTGCCCTGTCAGAGGCCGTGCTGTCAAATTCTTCGAGTTCCAGGGTAATCGTTCCGTTTTTCTGAGTATATTTAACCGAATTTGACAGGACATTTAAAAGGATCTGTCGCAGACGGACACCATCCGCAAGCAGGTTCTCATGGCGGATATGGCGGGTCAAAATCGTAAAATGCTGTCCCTTCGCATTGATTTGTGTGCGAACAAGATCCTGAATCTGCTGCACCTGTTCGGCCAGCCGGATCGGCTCTATATGCAACTGCGTTGTCCCGCTCTCGATTTTATTCATATCCAGCAGATCATTGATCAATCCGAGCAGATGCCGGCTGGACAGCTTCATCTTTGAAAGATAATTTTCTAATTTCCCCGGATCATGCAGTGCATGCTCCATGAGATTCGTAATGCCTACGATCGCATTCATCGGCGTGCGGATATCATGAGACATATTTGCCAGGAACCGGGTCTTGGCGCGGTTCGCCTGCATCTCATTCTGCACTGCCTCCTGCAGATGTTTATGCGTCTCCAGATACTCATCCATCGAAACGGTGCGCTGATATTCCAGCGTCGAGACGATCTGTTCATAGTATTCATTTTTCTTTTCCAGCGCCTCCAGCATCGCATCACGGTCGTTGATCGTCTTTGCATACATATACTTCAGCTGCTCGATCTTCACCCCCACTTTGCTTTCGGTCGGATGCGTCAGCATATAGCTGTCCATCTTGTGAACGATCTTCTCTGCCAGCGGATAGTTTCCAGAATCCAGACTGCATTCAAACACGACCCGACATGCATCGATAAACTCACACGGGTACATATCGCTCAGTTTATCAAGTATCTGTTTTACATAGCTCGTATATTTTTCCCTGTCTCCCACTTTATAAAACAGCGCCACGCCGCAGATCAGTGTATCATCCGGCAAAAACGTAAGCCCATCATAGTCCCGGATGCTCGTCTCAAATGCCTGCACCGCTTCATCCAGCCGATTGAAATGATTGTAAATATCGGATTTATTCAGATAAATATACGAACCCATTTTTTTGTCAGACTGAGGAAGCCATTCTTCCGCCTTCTCAATATACTAAAGTGCCACCTCATAATTCTGCTCCGCGATATAAGTCAGTGAAATATTATTATACTCATATGCATAATAGTGCCGTGCATCCTGCTCTTTTACGACTCGCATGGCAAGTGTGTAAAAATAACGGGAAAGCACATATTCCCCCTCACACTGGGAAGCGACCCCCATGAGATTAAAAATGGCGATCATCTCCGGGATATAGGCATAGCTCTGGTAGCTGATCGCAAACGGCTCCAGAATCTCCCGCGCTTTTCTAAAATCGCCTTCATAGTAGAACAGCGCCGCATATTCAAAGTATGCCAGCAGCCGGACACTGCTCTCCTGCTGCTCTTCTTCCAGCACTTTTTCATAAAAATCCTTTTGCTGTTGTACCGTCAGCGCTTTTACCCGCTCTTTCTCTTTTAAAAATGTATTATAATCCATACCAATGCCCCTCGATCCGTTCTTATTTTTGAATCATTCCTTCTCATCCTGTCGGACCGAACAAGCATGGATACTTCAGGTCTAAAAAAGAACACTCTGAACTGATTATACGTCCAGAGTGTTCCCCATGTCTACATCGAAAATATTTTTTCCGTCTGCATTTCCCGCTTCTTCCAGCTGATAAATCCATACAGGTCATTAAAAAAGAAAATCATAAAATTGACCGCCACCGGTATATAGGCCGGATTCTCTACGGATGCCAACACCCACAAGACGATCAGCACAATATCATTGGACGCATAGCCCAGCGCATAATAAGAAGTGCGCAGCATCGTCAGGGAAGCAGCCAGAAAGCTTGTGGTAATCGAAATCGTACTGAATACGATATTCGGCGTATCCAGAAAACGTAATATGAAATAGAAAACCAGTGTCGTTACGGTTCCGAAAAACAGAAGTCCCGCAATGTGCTTCTTTGTCAGCTTCTGGATCTCGACCTCCGCCCCATTTTCAGACGGATGCTTCAGCCATGTAATCATTGACCAGACTGCCATCGGAAGAGACATCCCAAGATAAGTAATCATCTCTCCCCAGTACCGAAACCGCCATGAAATAATCCCATACAAAATGCTGAACAGAATCATCAGAATCTGTGCCCACACGTTCCCTTTTGCTGCAAAAATCAGTGACGTGATACCAATGCACGCTGCAATCAGCGTCAGTAAATCAACTTCACCGGATAACAGATTGGAGGCGATCACGACAGCCAGTGAACCAAGCCACAGCCCCCATTCCTTCTTCGTCAGGTTTTTTATTGGATTGTTCATCATATTCTCCTTACATTCATAATCAATTTTCCGTTACGAATGCAGTCAGAACCGGATCTAAGATCGGGATTAAACGTTGTCCAAGCGTCATGCACAAACTTCCTCTTTTTCTTTTCTTCTTTTCCTCAGAACTGCTGCGAGCACATAGCTTCGCAGCTTTGCCGATGAATATCACTATCCTGATACAAGGAAAAGGTGGAAGACTAACATAACATTAGATCTTCCACCTTTATATCAGCGCACTTGGAGGGATTCGAACCCCCGGCACGTGGTACCGGAAACCACTGCTCTATCCCCTGAGCTACAAGTGCTTTTGAGATACTGATATATACTAGCACAAGTTTTTTGAAATGTAAAGTGTTTTCTGATAATTTTTATATATTTTAATTATTTAATTTTGTTTACCCGCTATCCATGTGGGCATTTGCTTTTCTTTATCCGACCAGGTGTCATTGCTCCGCCGAATATACGATCTCCAGACGCTGCTTCTTCTGACTGTAACGGTAGACAGAATCGCCGAGCAGCTCTTCCGGCGCCACGTGCTCTTCGTTAATCTCTTTTACCATTTCATGCAACGCCTCCGGATCCAGCTGTTCATCCGATGGGATAATGATACACTCATGAATGCTGCTTGGCAGGACATAATAATCGGACTGCAATCGTGCACGGACCGCCTGCAGAATTGCAGGAAAGAGGATTGCAGAAGCGCCAAAGCTTTTTTCCGTATTCGTCAGCACATACATCGGAAGCTCCTGCTGAAGCATTCCAAGGTCCGCCTCGGAAATCTGCCGGATCAGTTCCAGAATGTCCGTAAGTTCGTACGGCAACAGGCGAGGCGTATTGCGCATGGCAAGTGCATGCAACGTCTCCGGATCGGTATGCCAGATCCGCATGTGATCATTTTTCACGAGAATACTTGCATTGCCAAAACGGTCGTCCTCCACCCGATAATAATAGACCACTGCCAGATCCAGAAATGCGCGGTGCGGTACTTCCTCCAGCAGTGCCCGGTTCATCCCGTAATGAATCAGCTTACAGGCGATGTGATCCTGCACTTTTGAAAAATCCGTATAAAAGGACAGATCACAGATGCCTTCCTGCCGTTCCTTTTTGTGATATTCCAGAATCTCCTCCGCAATCCGCTCCACCGGAACTCCATACTCATACTTCTGATACAGTGGATTCAGCCAGATCGCGCGTGCTACATTTTCTCCCCGATGCAGAATCGTCAGGCCATCGACCGGCTCCAGATTGTTTTTCAAAATCCGGCTGACATTTACTTTGCTCCCTGCTTCGGCCCGCTCTTCCACCTTCTGCTTTACCTGCTCTACAAACTCCTGATATTCCAAATCACGACCACCTTTCCATATTTTACGGTTCATTTTTTAAATGCGTCATTAACTATCGTTATGTGATGTTGAAAATATCATATCATCTGTCGGTTGTATTTGCAAGAACTTTATTTTATTTTTATTTATGTAATCTATATCAAATATTATGTTGCATAAAAGCAAGTCTCACACCGCCGCTTATCGCTTCGCGCAATTGAAGCAGGGGACTTGCTTGATTCGGTTAAAAAAAAGTCTTACCGAACCCCAATATTCCTGGTTCAGTAAGACCTTTTCACTGCTCTACCGTTATTTCAGTCAAGCGGATATTCGCAATCCGCTTTGCTACTTGCTCATAACCGAATAGCTGCTTCGCAGCTTGACTCGGTTATACTCTGGACAGATACTCACCTGTTCTGGTATCGATCTTCAGCTTGTCGCCAGTCTCTACGAACAGCGGTACATATACAACTGCGCCCGTCTCAACGGTTGCCGGCTTGGTAGCTCCGGTAGCGGTATCACCCTTGAAGCCCGGCTCGGTCTCAGTAACTTCCAGCTCTACAAACAGCGGAGCCTCTACTGCAAATACGTTGCCATTGTGGGAACATACCTTTACCATCTCGTTCTCCTTAACGAACTTCAGCGCATCGCCGATGGTCTCGTTGTTCAGAGCGATCTGATCGTAGTTCTCTGTATTCATGAAGTAGTACAGATCTCCGTCATTGTACAGATACTGCATCTCCACGCGGTCAATTCTTGCGGTCGGGAACTTCTCCGTCGGACGGAAAGTCTTCTCTACAACACCGCCGTTGATGATATTTTTCAGCTTTGTTCTTACAAATGCAGCTCCCTTACCCGGTTTTACATGCTGGAACTCAATGATCTGATAAATATTTCCATCCATCTCCAAAGTAACACCGTTTCTGAAATCTCCTGCTGATACCATTTGCTGTATTCCTCCTTAAATTCAATCCCATTGCTTTTCCTTAGAACAGGCGAAGCCTGCATACTCTCTGCCGTGTCCTCTCCTGATATTAGCATATCCTCCTGCGACACGTCATATCCATGCTATTCTACCGTATCCCGCGACTTTTTTCAACTGTTTTTTTCCCGAAATGGCAGGTACTCGATAAATTTCTTTACTGCCGGTGTCAAATGTGCCTGATGTTTCATGACAAGACCGATGGAACGATAATAAGGCTCCTGCAGCGAACGTATCTCAACCTTATACGGAATCCGCCGCAGAATCATATCTGGTAAAATGCCGATCCCCAGCCCTTTTTCTACCATCGCCAGAATCGCAAAATCTTCCCATGTGGTAAAACGGATGGCGGGATGTACCTGATAACGTTCCAGCAATGCAGTGACTTCCGTCTTCCCTCCATGTTCCAGCAAAAGAAACGGCTGATCATTCAGCGCTTCTATTGAAACCGTTTCATGCGCTGCAAGCGGATGCCCTTTTGGGAGCACGACTTTATACTCGTCTTCTGTAAGCAGGATGGTGTCAAATCCGGACCCTGCCGGCAAACGCAAAAAGCCGCAGTCCACCCGTCCTTCCCTGATCCAGCGCTCCACCTCCTCATAATCGCCCAGCAGCATTTCAAACTCGATGCCGGGATAGTCTTTTTGCAGTGCCGAAAAGATATTCGGAAGCCAGTTGATCGCCACACTGGAAAAGGTCCCGATCCGGACCTCGCCGGTCTCAATTCCGTTCATCCGGCAGATCTGTCCCTCCAGTTCCGAATAATCCTTCAGCACTTTGCGCAGAAACGGCATGATCTGCTCCCCCGCAGAAGTCAGGCAGACGCCACTTTTGCTCCGCTCCAGCAATGTCATGCCCCATTCCGTCTCCAGATCTGCCACCATTTTGCTGACAGAGGACTGGGCATAGGCAAGCTCCTGCGCAGCTCTGGTAAAGCTGCCTTTTTCCACTGTTTTTACAAAAGCAAGATATTTCAATAAATGATTTTCCATACGCTATCCATTCTATTTTTCGATTTTATCTATCTATAATATTCGTTTTTTATATTCTACTCGATCCGCTATAATAATGCAAGAATCATAGCGGATTACAAACCCCGACAAAGCAAAGCGGATATTTGCAATGGAAGCAGGGAAAAAGCGCTTTATGCAAAAGAGCCATAAAAGTTCAAAGAAATCATTCAGAAAGGAGCAACTAAGAATTTATGCTAACTCTAAAAACCAGAGATCTGGATATGCTGCACGGTCCCCTGACCGGAAAGCTGCTGCTGTTTACGCTGCCCATTGCGCTCAGCAGCATGGTTCAGCAATTATTTAACGCTGCCGACACGGCGGTCGTCGGCTATTTTGACCACGCAGATGCACTCGCCGCGGTCGGAACGAACACGGAAATCATTGCGCTCATCGTCACAGTCTCTTCCGGACTGTCCATCGGTGCAAATATACAGATTGCAAATCAGATCAGAAGAAACGAAAAAAAAGACGTGCCGGCAACGGTACAGACGGCTGTTCTTGTGGCTCTCCTGGTCGGGATCGCAGGCGCACTTCTGGGGCAATGCATCGCCAGACCACTGCTGCAGCTGATTCAGACACCGGAATCGATTCTCCATGCTGCCGAACTTTATCTGCGCATTTATATGCTTGGCTATCCGTTTTTACTGCTCTACGATTTCAGTGCGGCTGTGCTCCGGGCACGCGGAGACAGCCGCTACCCATTTTTTGCACTGGTCCTTTCAGGGCTTGTAAATGTAGGGCTAAACCTGCTCTTTGTGACCGTGTTTCATACCGGCGTCGCCGGTGTCGCCATCGCCACCGGCATTTCCAACTTGCTTTCCGCATCCATGCTCCTGCATCGGCTGGCAGAGGACGGACAATTTCCGCTTTCCTTACGCCACCCGCAGTTTTCCCTGCGCATCGCGGGTGAAATTCTGAAAACCGGAATCCCTTCCGCCGTACAGGGAGCGGTATTCTGTTTCGCAAATATTTTTGTGCAGGCATCTGTCAACGGATTTGGTGCGGCGGCAATCGCCGGCAGCACCATCGCCATGAATTTTGAATACATCACCTATTATGTGATCACCGCGTTCGGGCAGACGGCAACCACCTTCACAAGCCAGAACTACGCCGCTGGAAATCACGAACGGTGTCGGCACATTTTCCGGCTTTGCCTTGTCCTGTCGACGCTCTTCAGCTCAGCTCTGATCTTCACGATCGTTCTGTTTCGCCATTTTTTCTGTGGCATCTTTACCGCAGAAGCAGCCGTGATGCAAAGCGCTTCCGTTCGCATTTTGTGTATTCTGCTCTTTGAACCGATCTGCAATCTGTACGAGATCCCGGCCGGCGTCCTGCGCGGCAGAGGTCATGCACTGTATCCGGCCATCAGCGCCATGATCGGTACCTGCCTGTTTCGCATTCTCTGGATCTGCACCGTCTTTCGGGCAAATCCTTCTCTGCCTCTGCTGTACCATGCCTTTCCGCTTTCCTGGATCGCCACAATTCTGCTGACCAATCTCGCGTTTATCTCCCCGGCAGTAAAGCGCATGCGGTTTCGCTGTATAAAAAAGTGGTAAATCTTCCGATTGCATAGCATCCCCCGTCACGCTATAATAATACGTAACGTTGGTCTATTTACCCATGCAAAGGAGGATTTTCATATGCTTATCAAAAACGGCCTTATCGTATCGCCTGGCAATCAGCTGGAACAGCTGGCAGATCTGCGCATTCAGGATGGCCTCATTGAGACAATCGCCGCAGCAAACAGCCTTACCGCAAAGCCGGGTGAACCGGTGCTGGATGCCTCTTCCCTCGTCGTCGCACCCGGACTGATCGACATCCATGTCCATTTCCGCGATCCGGGTCTTACTTATAAAGAAGATCTCCATACCGGAGCGATGGCGGCTGCAGCAGGCGGCTACACAACCGTCATCTGCATGGCGAACACAAAGCCGGTCGTCGATACACCTGAAACTCTGACCGATATTCTCACCCGCGCAAAGCAGGAAAAGATCCATGTCCTGCAGTGCGCCTCGATCTCCCGTGGGATGAAGGGACGGGAACTGACAGATTTTCATGCGCTGCGCGCGGCCGGTGCCTGTGGTTTCACAGATGATGGCGTTCCGCTTCTCGATGAGTCGCTTGTACAGTCTGCGATGTTGCAGGCAAAAGCGCTGAATGTCCCGCTCTCCTTCCACGAGGAAGATCCGTTTTTCATCGAAAAGAGTGGCACGAACCGCACCGCTCCTGCCGTCGCGGAAGATGTACTCGTCGCACGTGACTGCATGATGGCGCTTCACACCGGAGCGACCATTGATATCCAGCATATCAGCTCCGCGCATTCCGTCGCACTCGTCCGCTGTGCAAAATCCCTCGGTGCACCGGTCTTTGCCGAGGCGACCCCGCATCACTTTACACTGACAGAAGAGGCGGTAAACACATACGGTACTTACGCAAAAATGAATCCGCCACTGCGCACCGAGGCAGACCGGCTCGCGATCATCGAAGGGCTGAAAGATGGCACGATCGACTGCATCGCGACCGACCATGCGCCACACAGCACGGAAGAAAAGAAAAAAGACGATTTCTTCGCTGCCCCAAGCGGCATCATCGGACTGGAGACTGCACTGGCCCTTGGCATCACCGAGCTCGTACGGCCGGGACATCTCTCGCTCATGCAGCTCATGGAAAAAATGTCACTCAATCCGGCAAAGCTTTACCACCTGAACGGCGGAACCATCGCAGAGGGCTGCCCGGCTGATCTCGTCCTTTTCCATCCGGCTGAGACGTTCACCTGCGGCAATTACCAGTCCAAGGCTGAAAATACACCGTTTACCGGATGGAACTTGTATGGAAAGGTACATGCGACGATTTGCGGAGGGGAAGTCGCGTGGAGGATATAGGTACAGGTAATCCACTACTTATTCCCGGAAACAACAAGCCTGGCAGCTATGTCACCCCTGCAGCTTATCTGCTGTTGAGCCTGCTGCAGGTTCCCGTTATAGGAATAAACCTGACTCAGTAAAAGAAATCCCGCCAGCGTACCATGCGATTACACAGTATACTGGCGGGCAACATTATCCTTCCGTCACCTCCTGACATTATATCAGAAGGAGCAACCGGCAATTATGATGTCACACAGATTTTATCCGTCTATCTTCTTTCTCCGATCTCTCTTATAAAAATGCAACACAATCCGCTCCAGATATCGTTTCAGCACGATCTGGATCTCCTCTTTCGGGTGGATCGGCTTTACGAGGATGGAGTGGATGCCGGTGCGGTGTGCGCCGTATACATCGGTAAAAAGCTGGTCACCGACAAACAGTGTATTCTCCGCATCGGTTCCCATCATCTGCATCGCCTTCCGGTAATTCTTCACGGAAGGCTTGTGTGCGTTTTCGATAAATTTCACGTGGATATCCTGATTGAACAGCTCGATCCGCGGCAGCTGATTATTGGAGAGCAGGCAACAGTCAAAACCAATCTCCTTCAGATGGCGGAACAGTTCTTTTGCCCGCTCGTCTGCCGGCGCCCCGTGCGGGACGAGCGTATTGTCAATGTCAAAAATAACGCCCCGATACCCTGCACGATACAGGGCATCGAAGTCTATGATATAGGCAGAATCCAGATATTCATCCGGATAAAAGCAACTCAGTAAGCTCATAGATTTTGATTTCCTTTTCTATTTTACACCGCAAAATCAAACAGCGACAGCTGGTTCGACTCCGGCAGCCCGTCGAGAATCTTCAGGTCGGACAGCAGATCCACGACCGTCTTGCTGACTTTTGTGCGGTTGCGGAAGTCGTCTTTGGAGAGGAACGGGCCGTCTTTTACCGCATCGACGACCGCCTCGGCCGCCTTTTCGCCCAGTCCTGATACCGTCGAGAGCGACGGCAGCAGCTTCCCGTCCTTGATCTTGAACCGGTTCGCACCGGACTCATAGATGTCGATCGGCAGAAACTCAAAGCCACGCGCATACATCTCGCGCACGACCTTCATGTCGCGGTACGTATCCTGCTCCTTTTTACTTAACGTATCCATCCGCTTCTCATAATCTTTCATATGGTACAGCAGCTTGTCCTGTCCCAGGCACATCAGCTCATAGTCGAATCCCGGCGCACGGATGCTGAAAAACGCCGCGTAGTACGCCTGCGGATAAAAGATTTTGCAGTAGGCGATCCGGTAGGCCATCATGACGTAAGCCGCTGCATGCGCCTTCGGGAACATGTACTTGATCTTTTTACACGACCAGATGTACCAGTCCGGCACACCGTGCGCCTTCATCTCCTCTTCCCACTCCGGCTTCAGCCCTTTTCCTTTCCGGACACTCTCCATGATCGTAAAGGACTGCTCACTGTCGAGCCCTTTTCCGATCAGGTAGATCATGATATCGTCACGGGTACAGATCGCCGTAGAAATCGTCGCCTTTCCCTCTTCGATCAGCGTCTGCGCATTGCCAAGCCAGACATCCGTGCCGTGTGCCAGCCCGGCGATCCGGACGAGATCGGAAAAATACTTCGGCTTCGTATCCAGAAGCATCTGGATCGCGAACTCCGTACCGAACTCCGGGATGCCAAGGCACCCGAGCGGACAGCCACCGATGTCATCCGGCGTAATGCCAAGCGCATCGGTCTTCGCAAACAGCGACATGACCGACGGGTCGTCCAGCGGAATCTTCTTCGCATCGATGCCGGTCAGATCCTCCAGCATACGGATCATCGTCGGATCATCGTGTCCGAGAATGTCGAGCTTCAGCAGGTTGTGGTCGATCGAGTGATAATCGAAATGCGTCGTGATCGTGTCCGTCGTCATATCGTTCGCCGGATGCTGCACCGGCGTAAAGGAGTAGATCTCCTCGCCGACCGGAAGGACGATGATACCGCCCGGATGCTGTCCGGTCGTCCGCCGCACGCCGACGCACCCCTGCACGATCCGGTCGATCTCGCAGTTTCGCTTGCGGATCTCCCGCTCCTCATAATACTTTTTCACATAGCCAAACGCCGTCTTATCTGCCAGGGTACCGATCGTCCCGGCGCGGAATGTCTGCCCCGCACCGAAAATAACTTCAGTATATTTGTGCGCCTTACTCTGGTAGTCACCCGAGAAGTTCAGGTCGATATCCGGCTCCTTATTTCCCTTAAATCCAAGGAACGTCTCGAACGGGATATCAAACCCGTCCTTTTTCAGCGGTGTTCCGCACTTCGGACACACCTTATCCGGCATGTCACAGCCCGCCATTCCCGCAAATTTCTTCACTTCCTCCGAATCAAAATCGCTGTAGTGGCAGTTCGGACAGATGTAATGCGGGCTCAACGGATTGACTTCCGTGATACCGGACATCGTCGCGACAAATGACGAACCGACCGATCCCCGCGAACCGACCAGGTAGCCATCCGCATTCGATTTCCATACAAGCTTCTGTGCGATAATATACATAACCGCAAACCCGTTGGAAATGATGGAGTTCAGCTCACGCTCCAGCCGCTCCTCTACGATCTCCGGAAGCGGATCGCCGTAAATGCTGTGCGCCTTCTCATAGCAGAGGTTACGCAAAATCTGATCCGAATGCTCGATAACCGGCGGACATTTATCCGGGCGCACCGGAGAAATTTTTTCGCACATGTTTGCGATCTTCACGGTGTTTGTGATCACGACCTCGTGTGCCTTCTCCTCACCCAGATAGGAAAACTCTTCCAGCATCTCCTCGGTCGTGCGCAGGTAAAGCGGTGCCTGGTCATCTGCGTCCTTGAATCCCTTACTGGCCATGATGATACGGCGGTACACCTCATCCTTCGGATCGAGAAAATGTACGTCGCAGGTCGCCACGACCGGCTTTTTGTAACGCTCTCCGAGCTCTACGATCTGCCGGTTCAGATTCTTCAGATCTTCGACCGTCTTGCGGTCCTCATAGTCTTCCCGCGTCATGAACATATTATTGCCGATCGGCTGGATCTCCAGATAATCATAGAAATTCACGAGCCTTGCGATCTCCGGCTCCGCCGCATTGCGCAAAAGCGCCCGGTACAGCTCGCCCGCCTCGCACGCCGATCCGAGGATCAGTCCCTCCCGGTACTGCTGTAAGAGGCTCTTCGGTACACGCGGCCGCCGGTTGTAATATTTCAGATGCGATTCTGAGACAAGCCGGTACAAATTGACTCTTCCGATGTCATTTTTCGCCAGAATGATCGCATGGTAGGTCGGAAGCTTCCGGATCTGGGACTCCGAAGAACGTCCGAGTGCATTCAGCTCTTCCAGCGTCTCGATGCCCTGCTTTTCCAACATCTGTACAAATTTTTCAAAAATCTCTGCCGTACAGCCCGCATCGTCCACGGCGCGGTGATGGTTTTCCAAAGAGACGCCAAGCGCTTTCGCCACCGTATCCAGTTTGAACCGGTTCAGCTGCTGCAAAAGGACGCGCGCCATCGCCACCGTATCCACGACCGTCTTCTCGCACGGCAGACCGAGCCTGCGGCAGTTCTCCTCAATGAAACTCATATCAAAGGACGCATTGTGCGCAACCATGATACAGCCCTCACAAAACGCCATGAAATCAGGCAAAATATCTGCAATGACCGGTGCATCCATGACCATCTCATCGTTGATGCTCGTCAGTTCCTCGATCCGGAATGGAATCGGCACCTGCGGGTTGACAAACGTACTGAATTTCTCTGTGATCTTTCCGTCGACCACCTTGACCGCGCCGATCTCGATGATCTGATTTTTCTCCGGGGAAAACCCGGTCGTCTCCAGGTCAAATACGACAAAGGAATCGTGGATCGTCTGCCCCTTCGTGTTGACTGCGATCTCTTTCAGGTCGTCGACCAGATATGCCTCCATGCCATAGATGACTTTAAAATCCGAATCGCGGCTCACGGTATGGTTCGCCTCGGTAAACGCCTGCACCGCTCCATGGTCCGTGATCGCCAGTGCCGGATGGCCCCATTCCATCGCCCGCTTCAAGATCGCAGACGCATCGGAGACACCATCCATGTCGCTCATCTTCGTATGGCAGTGCAGCTCGACCCGCTTTTCCGGAGACGTATCCATCCGTTTTTCCCGGAAGTCCGGAATCTTCTTGATCCCCGTCACATTTCCGATCGTGAGCTGGCTGTCAAACCGGTCGATCGTCGTCACACCGGTCAGCTTAAAGAACGCTCCCACCTTGATCGCACCAGAGAGTTCCTCCACCTGCTCATTTTTCACAAACATTTTGACCGCAATCGTGTCGGTAAAATCCGTAATATTAAAACAGATCAATGTTTTACCGATCCGAAGCTCTCTCAAGTCGCAGGACAATACCTGCCCGCGGATCGTCACGCCGCCGATCTCGCCGGTGATCTGCTCAATCTCCATCGGCTCGGTGTCAAAATCACGGCCATAGATGACATCCGGATTGTCCGATTTTTTCGGTGCAAAGCGATCGTTTGCAAAGAACGTATTGCGCTTCGGCTGTGCTTCCTCTTTCTTTGCGCCCCCGGATACATCCGCAGGCTTTTTCGCGGCAGCTGCCGGCTTCTTCTCTGCCGCTGTCTCTGCGCCCGCCGCCTCTGCCGTCTGCTCGTGCTCCTTGACCGACGTGTAATGCTTCGTGATCGCCGCGACTTCCTGCTCAAGCTCCAGTTCCGCATTTTTCCGCCGCTTGCTCTTTGGCGGTTCGACCCGCTTTGTACTTACATGAAAATTCAGTCCGCAGCGCTCACAGAAAATTTTCTCCAGAATCTGTAGAAGCTCCTGCTCTTTTCCATCTGCGATGACCGTATCCGGCACCTCCAGACAGAGCGTATCCTCCGAGGAAAAGACCTTCTTCGAATCGTGCATCAGGCTGTAGAGCAGCGCATTGTACGCTTTCAGCTCCAGCAAAATGCTCTCCTCGTAAATTGGCATCAGATTCTTGGGCGTATACTGCCGCGAAAGATGAAAGCGCTCGATGACCTTGACCGTCATCCGGACATCCGAAAAGAGCTGATTGACGATCGCCTGCTCCAGTTCAAAAATGCAGGACTTCACAATCAGCTTGTCACTCTCCAGAAATATACGCATAAAATCCCGGTCCCGGTTCATCGTGATCCGGTCGATGCTGGCAAATTCCAGAACGCTTTTGAGCTCCTCCCGCAGCTGCAGCGTCGGAAATACTTCCATAAACGGCTTTTTCAATCTATCGACTCCTGTTCTTTTTATTCGTCAAAGTGGAATTCCGTGTGAACGTCCACATGACAGGGCTGCCGTACAACCCTCTGTACGACAGCCGCCAATCTTATTTGTTCCAGTTCAAAAGTTCTTCCCTCAGTGTCGGCAGCAGCTCGCTCTCCGGCATTTTCCGGACGACCTCGCCTTTCTTGATCAAAAGGCCCTCGCCTTTTCCTCCGGCGATTCCGATGTCTGCTTCCTTTGCCTCGCCCGGCCCGTTGACCACGCATCCCATGACAGCGACCTTGATATCCAGCGGAATGTCCTCGACCATCTCCTGTACCTGATTCGCCAGGCCGATCAGGTCGATCTGTGTCCGACCGCACGTCGGACAGGATACGACTTCAATGCCACCCTTGCGCAGTCCGAGCGTCTTTAAAATCATCTTCGCCGAGCGCACTTCCTCGAGCGGATCACCGGTCAGGGAGACACGGATCGTATCGCCGATCCCCTGATAGAGGATGATGCCAAGCCCGATCGCGGACTTGATATTTCCGGAATACAGAGTACCTGCTTCTGTGATGCCCACATGCAGCGGATGATTCGTCTTCTGTGCGAGCAGTTCATGCGCCCTGGCGCACATCAGCACATCAGAGGACTTGATGCTGATGACCAGATTATCATAGCCCATGTCCTCGATGATCGCACACTGATGCAACGCACTCTCGACGATGCCCTCTGCAGTCACGCCGTGATCCCGTGCTACGATCTCCTTCTCCAAAGATCCGCTGTTCACACCGACCCGGATCGGAATATTCCGTTCCTTTGCCACCTCGACGACTGCGCGCACGCGTTCCTCACTCCCGATATTGCCCGGATTGATCCGGATCTTATCTGCGCCTGCCTCCATCGCTGCGATCGCCAGCCGATAGTCAAAATGAATATCTGCCACGAGCGGAATCGTGATCTGCTTCTTGATCTCACCTAATGCAGCCGCTGCCTCCTTTGTCGGAACTGCACAGCGGATGATATCGCAGCCCGCCTTCGTCAGCTTCTGGATCTGCGCTACCGTCGCCGCCACGTCCTCCGTCTTTGTATTTGTCATCGACTGGATGAGCACCGGATTTCCGCCCCCGATGACCCGGTCGCCGATTTTTACTGTCTTTGTATGATCCCGGTACATAATATTCTTCCTTTCTCCGCTTTTATCCTTCCTCTGGCGCTTCCATCGGGATAAATACCCGCTCCGGGAGCGTCTCGCTCTCCGTCTTTGCTCTTCGAATCGCTTCCTCGCAGAAATATTCCTGCGCGCAGACAAGTGTCTTGCCCCTTTTATCGATCTTCTCATAGCTTCCGTCCGGCTGCAGAATGTGCGCTTTCACATTGTCTGCAAGCTGAATCTGCAAAATGTGACGAACCTCTTCTTGCAGCCTCGGATCCTCGACCGGGAAGGTGATCTCTACCCGCTTGTCCAGATTGCGCGGCATCCAGTCTGCACTGCCCATATAAAATTCTTCTTCCCCGCCATTGCGGAAATAGAAAATCCGGGCATGCTCAAGAAAATTGCCGACTAAAGAGCGCACACGGATGTGCTCACTGACTTTCGGGATGCCGGTCTTTAAGCAGCAGATACCGCGGATAATCAGGTCGATCTCCACACCGGCTGCGGATGCCTCATAAAGGGCCGCAATGATTTCCTTGTCACACAGAGAATTCATCTTCGCTACGATCCGCGCCGGAACGCCCGCACGGGCATGCTCCGTCTCCCGCTGAATCATATGCAGAAAGCTTCCACGCAGCCACAGCGGAGCCAGGATCAGCCGGTTCCAGCTCTTCGGCTCGGAATAGCCGGAAAGCATATTGAACACCGCCGTCGCATCCTCGCCGATCGGCTCATGGCAGGTCAGGATCCCACAGTCCGTATACAGCTTCGCCGTCGAATCGTTGTAGTTTCCGGTGCCCAGATGCACGTACCGGCGAATGCCGTCCTCTTCGCGCCGCACGACCAGTGTGATCTTGCTGTGTGTCTTGAGTCCGTGCAGGCCATAGATGACATGGCAGCCTGCCTTTTCCAGCATCTTCGCCCAGTTGATGTTGTTCTCCTCATCGAAACGCGCTTTCAGCTCGACGAGCACGGAGACCTGCTTGCCATTTTCCGCCGCCTGTGCGAGCGCCGCAACGATCGGAGAGTTGCCGCTGACCCGGTATAAGGTCTGCTTGATCGCCAGCACATCCGGGTCGGTCGCCGCCTGCTTCACGAACTGAATCACCGGCTCGAAGGTCATATACGGATGGTGCAGCAGAATATCGCCTCTGCGAATCTGCGTAAAAATATCTTCCTCGTCATTCATCCCCGGAACCGGCTGCGGACGGTACGGCGCATAGCGGTGTGCCTCCATCCCCTCGATCCCGTACAGCTTCATCAAAAAGGTCAGATCGAGCGGTCCGCTGATCCTATAGATGTCATCCTCTTTTACTGCAAACTCCTGCTTCAGAATCTTCAGGAGCTTCGGTTCCATCTTATCTTCGATCTCCAGACGGATGACCTCGCCCCACTGACGCTTCTTCAACTGCTTCTGGATCTCTTTTAACAGATCTGCAGCATCGTCCTCGTCGATCGTCAGATCCGCATTTCGCATGATCCGGTACGGGTGCGCACAGACGACATCGTAGTTCAAAAACAGCTTGTCAATGTTGCGCTCAATGACTTCTTCGAGCAATGTCACACATTTTTCTCCATTCGGTCCGTCCGGAAGCCGGATGATCCGTGGCAGTACCGACGGCACCTGTACCGTCGCGAACTCCGCCTTACTCTTTTCTCCTTTTTTGGAGATCAGGGCACCGATGTTCAGTGTCTTGTTGCGGATCAACGGGAACGGCCGGGAGGAATCCATCGCCATCGGCGTGAGCACCGGATAGATCGTCTCCTCAAAATACTGGTCCGCGTAGCGCGCCTGCGCTTCGGTCATGCGCTCATGCTCCGTCACGACCTCCACGCCGATCTGCTTCAAAGCCGGAAGGAGCGAGCGGTTATACGTCGAATACTGCAAATGCACGAGGTCATGCGCCTCTGCGCTGATCGCGGTAAGCTGCTCTTCCGGCGTCATCCCCGCGATATCTTTCTTATTGTACTTCGCATGCACCATATCCTTCAGAGAAGCCACGCGGATCATAAAGAACTCATCCAGATTGGACGAGGTAATGCTCAGAAATTTCAGGCGCTCCAGAAGCGGCAGGCTCTTGTCCCGCGCCTCGTACAACACTCTGCTGTTAAAAGAAAGCCAGCTAATCTCCCGGTTTGTAAAATACTCCGGTTTTTCAAAATCAGTCAGTGCCATCGCTTACGCTCCTCTCGTCAAATACTCTTTTTCTGCCGGATCGTCGGGTGTACGTTAAATACTTCCTCAAAAAATTCTGCCTTCTCCCGGAATGTGCCAAACTCCAGCGCCAGATCATCCTGAGATGCCACCGTGACCGTCAGCTCCCGGTCTTTGAGTGTCATCGTGACATTCTGGCACTTCTGTTTGTGGGTACGGTCCATCGCATTTGCCAGACGCAGGATCGCTGTCATTTTTGCGACCGTGAGATATTCCTCTTTCGAAATATCTGCTCCCTGTGCAAATTCCCGGTAGTACAGAAACGGACTCGTATTAAACTTCACCGTATAGGCGATCATCTCACGCTCCGAGTGTGACAGGCCGATGATTTCCGTCGCCATAATAATATGAAACGCACACTCTGAGACGTCTTCCAGACTGATGAATTTGCCGCAGTTGTGCAGCAGCACCGCGATCTGCAAAAGCAGGCGCTCCCGACTGCCCATTCCATGAATCTTCTTCATTTTATCAAAAATCTGCAAGGCATTACTCTCCAGATTTTTGACATGTGACTGGCTGCATTTATAACGTTTGGAGATCGTGCGCGCCGCCGCCAGAATGTCCTCTTCAAAATTGTGGCCATTCTGGATGTAGCGGTTCTTCACGCCATAGTGATACGCCAGACCGTCGCTCAGGCTGAATCCCGGAAGCCAGACCGTATCCACTCCGAAATTTTCCATCAGCACCTTGCAGAGCACCATTGCAGTCGCGCTCTCTGCCGCTCCATCCTGCGGGAGCGAAAACTCCGTCGCAAGTTCCTCCGGGCGCATGAGCGTGATGCGTTCATAGAGCTTCTGGAAATTGTCCCCGGAAATCGAAGCAAACTTTTTATTTCCCTTCTCCGTCGGGCGAATGACTTCGAGCAGATTTCCGCCGACCACGATCAGATTCTTGATCTGACGGTCCTTCTGGAACAGCTTATTGAAGCCGGCCAGCTCATGGTCGACGATCTCCCGCAGCATTTTTTCGAAATGGCGGCTGTTCTTTTCGAGCGGTGTCAGCTTCTCCCGTGTCGTAATGCTGCCAACCCGAATATTCTGTGTCGTAATCAGCTTGTCCTTATCGAACAGGGAAATCTGCATGCTGCTGCCGCCGATGTCCACGATCGCTGCCGGATTCTGGATGATCGATTCAAACTCTGTCGTCACCGAAGCGATCGACTGATAATCGACAAACCGCTGCTCAGAATTGCTGAGCACTTCAATCGTCAGTCCGGTCTGTTTCTCGATATAATCCCGGAGGATCAGCATATTGCGGGATTCCCGGAATGCACTCGTCGCGCAGGCCCGGTACGCATCCACTTTATAGCCATCCATGATACGCACAAAATCGCGGAGCACCCGGCAGAGCTCCTCGACATTCCGGCTGCTGATCCGGCCCATCGTGTACGCGTCCAGCCCGAGGCCGAGCCGCGTGCTGACCCAGTCTACCTCTTTCATCACTTTTCTGGAGGTAAATTCAAAAATTTTCATTTCTGTCACCGCGGACCCGATGCTGATCGCCGCGAATGTTTTAAGTGCCATGGGGATTCCTCCTGTTCTTGGGGTGGTTGAATGTGGGCGCTTACGTGTAGCGCCTGATGGCGCGCAGGTCATAAGGAATCCTCCCGCAAGCGGGCCCCTCCTTACGACATTGCCCATCCCAAAATGCCAATACAGCCTTACGCAAATAAATTTGCTCCAGTCTGTCTTTGCATTTTGCTGCTGCGCTAAGCGGTTCCTAACACGTAGTCGACGAACTGCTGCGCAGTTCTTCCGGAGAGTCCACCGTGGCTCAGCTCCCATTTGTTGGCTTCGAGCAACAACTGCTCCTCCGGCATGTCGATGCCGTTGCGCTCAGCAAGTGTCCGGACGATCTGTTGGAACTCCTTTTTATCCGGGGAGCCGAAGTAGATCGTGACACCAAATCTGGATACGAGCGAGAGCTTCTCCTGAATCGTGTCGTTCGAATGCAGGTCGCCGTGCAGCTCCTCATTATCCCGGAAGCTCTCCTTGATCAGATGGCGGCGGTTCGAGGTCGCATAGATCAGGATATTGTCCGGCTTCTTCTCCAGTCCGCCCTCGATCACTGCTTTCAGATACTTGTACTCGATCTCAAATTCCTCAAAGGAAAGATCGTCCATATAAATGATAAATTTATAATTGCGGTTCTTAATCTGCGCGATAACTTCGTTCAGATCCTGGAACTGATGCTTGTAGACTTCGATGATGCGCAGTCCACGGTCGTAGTAGCGGTTCAGGATCGCCTTGATACTCGAAGACTTTCCGGTACCGGCATCGCCAAAGAGCAGACAGTTGTTCGCGCTGCGTCCTTCGACAAACGCCTCTGTATTATCAATCAGTTTCTTTTTCTGAATCTCATAGCCGACGAGATCTTCCAGCTTTACATGCGCGATATTCGTGATCGGCTCGATCTGCACTTCCTCTCCCACATGTGCCACACGGAATGCTTTGTGCAATCCCAGCTTGCCCACGCCAAACTCTTTATAAAATGTCACCATATACTCGGTAAATGCCTCGAGTGTCTCCGCACCGGCCAGCTGATCGCTCAGCTCACAGATCCGGTCACGGATGCGGCGGTTGAACAGCTTTCCGGTCGACTCCGTGCGCTGATAGTGTAAAAACTCTTCGAACACCCCGGCCTGCAGCATGCGCTCCAGCTCCGTAAAATCGCAGGCAAACAGTTCGCGGAAGATCGCGAAATCATGCCGCGCCAAGCTGAGCAGACTTCCTTCTGTCACGCCCCGGATCTCACACGCCGTGCTGAAAATATTTTCATTGTTCACGAGCAGAAACGTCAGATAGTTGTGCCAGAGATTGTTCTCAAAGCCATACTTCCCCGCCAGCTCGACCAGATCGTGCATGCAAGAAAAGAAGCGGTCCCGCACCTCGCTGATCCGCTCTTTTTTCTCCAGATGCTCCAGAATCCAGGTCATCTCCGAAAGGATCTGGCCATCTTCAAAATTCCGGTATAAAATTAATTCCTTTACTCCTGTTATCATATATTCGCCTTCATCTTCTGATCCATCGTCTTATAAATAACTGGCACAATCACACATACATGCAGATCTGGCCAGTATTTTAAAAGTGATGTTTTAATAATTTCCAAGTATTTTCATATTAATCGCTTCCTCACGGATGCCGCGCAGTGCATTTTTCACCGCCCCGTCATTCAGGTTTCCTTCAAAATCCACAAAGAAACGATACTCCCAGTTCTTGCCCGGAATCGGCCGGGACTCGATGTTGTTCATGTTCAGATTGTTGTAAATAATGTGCGAGAGCATATCGTACAGAGAACCGCTCGAATGCGGCGTCTCGAAACAAATGCTGATCTTGTTCGCACCCTTCCGGAAGATTCTCTGGTTCGTCACAATGATAAACCGTGTCGAATTCTTCTTATTAAAATAGATATTCTCTGCCAGCACTTCCAGTCCGAACAGCTCTGCCGCAAACTTGCTGCCGACCGCTGCCTGTGTGCGATCACCATCTTCTGCGACCTTCTTGACTGCCAGCGCCGTATTGTCATACGGAATCTGCCGCCACTTCGGATGGCGTTCCAGATACTCTGCACATTGGGCGAGTGCCTGCGGGTGGGAATAGACCGTCTTGATATCCTCCAGCTTCGTCCCCGGCAGCCCGATCAGCGCATGCTCACACTTTACAATCTGCTCCCCGACAATATAATTTTCAAAATTCACGAGCAGATCGTAGTTATCTGCGACAATCCCCGCGGACGAATTCTCAATCGGAAGCACCGCATAGTCTGCAGATCCCTCCGCGATCGCTTCCATCGCATCCCGGAATGTCCGCACATGAAAACAGTTTACATCATCCCCAAAATAAGCCCGCATCGCCGCATGGCTGTACGCGCCCTCGACTCCCTGATAGACGACCCGGACATTCTCCCGGTCAATGTCGTCCACTTCGATAAATGGCAGGCGGCCCGAAGCGCCGTTCTGCTCAAGCAGCTCATACTGCAGCTTCCGGCTCATCGACATGATCTGCTGAAACAGCTCCTCAACCCCGTGCCGGTTAAAATCATTGTGTGCCATTGACTTTAATTTTGCCAGCTTTTCGTGCTCCCGTTCCTTATCAAATACCTTTTTCCCATTTGCGATCTTGTAACGCGCCACACCGGCGCTCACATCCATCCGCTTCTCAAACAGCTCCACAATCTGCTGATCGATCTCGTCAATCTCCTGACGCAGTTCTATTAAATCCTTCATCTGTCGTTCTCCATTTTTTCTTTTCTCCGCAAACGATTATAGCACACATTTATCCGACTGCAAATAGCCGCGAAACAGATACTGCAACGTATCCAGCAGCTTTTCCGCGTCAATCGGCTTGGCGATATGTCCGTTCATCCCGGCTGCAAGCGCTTTCTGTCGGTCCTCCTCAAACGCATTTGCCGTCAGGGCGACAATCGGGATCTGCGCCAGCGGTGCTTCTGTCAGGCTACGGATCCGCCGGGTCGCCTCGTATCCGTCCATAACCGGCATCTGGATATCCATCAACACCAGATCATACTGCCCCTTTTGTGCCAGGCGCACCTTTTCCACAGCAGAAGTTCCATCTTCTGCCGTATCCACCACACAGCCGGCCTCCTCCAGAATTTCCACCGCGATCTCCCGGTTCAGTTCATTATCATCGACCAGTAGCAGGTGTTTTCCGCGCAATGTCACCGCACTGTCCTTTGGATCGCCAGATACCACTTCCGCTTTTGGCGACTCCATCTGCGCCCGTTTGCAGGTAGAGAAGCGCATGACCACGACAAATTCGGTCCCTTTCCCCGGCTCGCTGCTCACGGAAATGGTTCCGCCGAGACGGTCGACAATGCTCTTTGCAATGGACATGCCAAGTCCGCTCCCCGGAACGCCGCTGATCGTAGACGTCTGCTCCCTGGTAAACGCCTCAAAGACATGCGATTCAAACTTTTTACTCATTCCAATCCCGTCATCCTTGATTCGGAATTCGTACGCGGCCCGCTCTTTTTTGTCTTTTCGCTCTTTTGTCTCATGAAGCTGACGCACCGAAAACCAGATATGCCCACCCGGCTCCGTAAACTTCACGGCGTTGCTCAGAATATTGAGCAGCACCTGTGTCAGTCTCAGCTTGTCAGTAATGATGTCCTCATTTTGCAGCTCCCCGACATCCAGCGCAAGGGTAAGCTGTTTATCCAGCACATCTCCCTGCACGATCAGCGCCAGATCCTGTATGACCGTCGGGAGATGCACCGGCGCTTTCTCCAGATTCAGCTTTCCGCTCTCGATATGGCTCATATCGAGCACATCGTTGACCAGCGCCAGCAGGTGATTTCCGGCGACGGATATTTTGGACAGGTAGCTTTGGATGGCTTCCGGATCCCCGGTATGTGCTTCTGCCAGCTTCGTACAGCCAAGAATCGCATTCAGCGGTGTCCGGATATCATGCGACATACTGTTTAAAAAGGTAGTCTTGGCACGGTTGGATGCTTCCGCCGCCCGAAGTGCTTTCGTCAGCGCCTGCTGCTGTTCCTGCTCCTGCATGATAATCGCATCAATATTCTGGAAACCGACAATGATATTCTTTTTACTGTTTTTCAGATAAATATATTTAAACTGATAATAATGCGTTTCCCCGTCCGTTCTGGTCTTATAGGAGCCTACATATTCCGGCTTCTGTGCAAGTGTCCTCTTTACCGTCTCCGGCCGCATCGCCTCCAGCATTTTGCGCTGGTCGTCCGGGTGTACCCGCTCCATGACATATTTCTGGCAGGTCGCGTAATACGGATACAGCACATCCTGGCTTTTATCCAGTCCTTTTGTCACATATCCGTCCAGCTTCAGGATCTTTGCCTGATCTGCATCCTCATCCAACAGAAAAATATTCAGATAATCTCTGCTCAGCACGTTAAAAATATCCAGCTGCTCCCGGATCTGTGCCTCATAGAGCAGGCGCTCCCGTTTTTCCTCTGTCACATCCAGCCCGTAAATGACGCATTCCAGATGCTCCGTCGTCGGATTCATGAGCAGCCGCGCAGTAATTCTGGCACTGCGGATACTTCCGTCGTCAAAAAAGGAATCGGTATCTTTTGTGATCTGTACCTTTCCGTTCTGATATGCCTGCATCAATGCCTTCCGGCAGAACACCCGGAAAAACTCCTGTTTTCCCTCTTCATCCGGCACAAACGCGCCGATGGTCCGCACCATGTCATCCACCGGCAGCCGCTGTTCCATCGTCTCTACGCTCTTTGACATACCATTGATGCTCAGACACACATCATCCGTCAGGTCCAGATGAAAAATCCCTTCCGCATCCGGAACCGACTGAATCAGCGTATGCATCTGTGATTCAAAAATCTGCTGGGACCGGCGCAGCTTCGTAATATCCCAGGCATATTCAATAAATGCCTTTTTCCCCTGCCAGTCAATAATTTTCGTCTTTACTGCAAATACCTGCTCTCCATTATCGACCTCCGTCTCCTGGCAGCTGCTCTCTCCCATTTCCCGCATTGGACAGAACGGACACTGCTCGGAAAATCCCATCATATATTCATAGCAATGTCTGCCGCGGTACGGCTGATTCGCATGATTCGTATACAGCTGTGCGGGCCGGTTTGCGTACATCATCGTGTACGTCATATCACTGACCTGTATCATCTGCGTCGAATCATTCAAAATGGATGTCAACAGCAGTTCCCGTTCCGAGAATCCCTGCTGGCTCGTATCATTGCCTGTTTTTCTTTCTTCTTTCATTCTATTGCTCTCCAGATTATTGCCTTTCTTTTGTTTCTTATCGAATTATTATAACACAGCCTTTCCGGAACATCAGTATATTTTTTTGTTTCCCGTTCCAAAAAAACAAACTTCCAGAGACGAGGATCCGCATCCTGTTTCTGGAAGTTCATTTTAAGCCAGCTGATTCAAAATTTCTTCGTATATTTTTCCGGCATCCGGGCAAAGTCCCGGTCCGACCTTGCTGGAAACTGCATAATGAAGCACCGGAAGGAACTGTTTTTTCTCCGGTTCATCCAAAAGCTGCCGGTACAGCGGATCACCGATCACAACGGTAATCTCCGGATGGTTGACCGCTTCTTGTATCTGCTCCTCATTTTTTAAGATCAGATCCCCTGCTCCAAGGCTTTCCATCTGTGCGCCAAACGGAAGCCCCACGCAGCTGCGTTTTCCCGTTGCATAAAAAATCTCCGCCCGCAGACTGTTTGCCGTCATCTGGTCTCCGAGAATGAGGATTCCGTCCCTTCGGCCACACAGCTCCCGCTGTGCGCCCCAGGCCACGATCCCCCCACGTTGTTGTCCTTCTTTTGCGAAAGAATCCCAGCGTTCTGCCGTGACATCACTCATCGGGAATCCCGTAATACACGGCATATGCTGTGTCCGCCACAGCCATGCGCCAAGCAGTGCACCGCTATAGCTGACCGCCGTATTCCATCCGGCAGAAAATACCTGCTCTGCCTGCCCCATATCCGCCTGATCAAATAAAGACGCGCAAACCGGAATGTCAAGTGCCCGCACCTGCATCCGGAACCGCTCCATAAAATCTGTTCCGGCAAAATCAAGCGGGAGATCCCCTAGAATATTCATTCCTTCTTTGTTCCCGGTCTTCTTCTCTGTCACCGTTCCGACATGCTGCAGCAACGTCTTTCCCGCCAAAAAAGCGCCAGACGGATACAGACCCAGCCCTGTCGTCAAAAATCCAAATGCCGGAATCCCGGTCTCATCCTCTATCCATGCCGCCATTCCTGCAAGATCCGTGCCGATTACCATTGGCACCGGACTTCCGACCAGTGCAATAAAGTTCGGATGCATTTCTTTTGCCGCCTCACAGATATTCCGGATAAATTTTTCATCATTTCCGAGCACTGCGTCCAATTCCCGCAGTCCGGAACAGTAGACCATCGAGCCTCCGCCGTACCAGCGCGGTTCATCGTAATTGATATAATTTCCGGTACAGCCTGCCGCATCATGTATGACAATCATGCCACCAAGTGAGAACAACGCCCCGCAGACCCCGGAATAATCCGGAGCAAACGGCGGCAGGCAAAAACTGAATCTTCCCATACTCACACCACCAATCCACGTTTTTCAATCAGCTCCTGCAGATCCGCTTCCTGCTCCGCTGCCATTTCCAGCCGGTCCAGCACCACTTCCAGCCCGTAAAATCCATAATTGCCCTCGTCAAAAAAGAGATCCGCCACATAGCGGGCGCGCAGGACATATGCAAGGTCTACACCGATGCAGATCAGATCCGTATCCACCGGTTCTTTCAGCCTGCCAGTGGTACCCGGCATGTGATAATCCAGAAGGGAGATAATATTCAGCCCCGGCTGCCGTTTGATCAGGCTTTCCACGTCAGCATCTGCGCCCGGAGCCTCCCGGTAGCCGATGTATTTCACACAGATTCCGCAATCCATCAGGAACTTCGCTAGCTCAAACGGCGCAGCACACGCAAAATCATCCACGCCCACCGGACGTCCCCCCAGCTTCTTTCGCACCCGCTCCGCTTTTTTTGCAAGCCGCATCCGGCCGCTTTTTAACAGCTCATAAAACGCATCCGGCACTGACATCCCCGTCAGTTCTGCCGTTTTTTCGGCAAACCTGCAATATATTTCCTGAATCCGCTCCGGGTCATAGCTGTAATACATCGGGATCGCAGGCTGATCGCACGATGCCTCAAGCAGTCTGGCTGCAGGCATTGCAGTAGCAAAAAATACGGCGCTGCAACGGCTCTTTGCCATCTCCTGAAATCCGGCAAATGTCTCACATGCATGAATATGGCGAACCGGTCCAAGTCCGAGCAGCTCT
The DNA here is from genome assembly GCA_029006155.1 of Lachnospiraceae bacterium. Lineage (GTDB taxonomy): Bacteria > Bacillota > Clostridia > Lachnospirales > Lachnospiraceae > Choladousia. The sequence continues at coordinate 75,377 of JAQXGF010000027.1, read as the reverse complement.
GCGATGCGGTAAAATTCGCAGGACGGATGGAGCTGTTCGAGATTGCCGATACAGTTCACCCCCGCATCCCCCGTCCCATCCGAAAGCCTTCCCAACAGTTGATAAATGCTCTTATGGATCGATACCATCGGGGAATCCGGCCGGTCATCGGTGATCGGATTCATATGGCAGAAAATAAAATAAGTCTCCGGATACCTGCGTTCCAGCTCCTCGGCTACTGCGTCATTGTCCGTTCCGATCAGGTCATCGATACAGGTCACAAACAAAATCAGTACCCGCGGCTTCTTTCCCCGTGCTTCCAGACGTTCCAGCAACTGTCCTGCCGCGTCCATCACCGCCGCATCATATCCTTCAATGATATCTTTCTCGTCCACAAAATAGTAAGACAGCCGGTCTTTGATCCCATGCTGCACGGCTCCCAGCGCACCATGGCGCCCGCAGGCCGCCGGACTGATAAAGAGCTCGTAAGATTCCGGGATCATCATCGCGATCCGCACCATACCCCAGCCACCGTTTCCCGGACAGATGTACCGGAGCTGTTCGTATTTACACAGCTTCAATCTGACACACCTCCCTCACGATCCGGGCCAGCTCCATATATTCCGCTGCCATCTCGCTGTCCGGAAATGCCTCCACGACCGTCTTGCCCTGCTCCTCTGCCTTCCAGACGGTGTCCGAACGCGGCATCACTTTTATGATTTTCGTTCCCATCTCCTCTGCGGCCTGTGATACCAGTTCCCGTTCATTTGTCACATTGCGGGAATTCAGAATCAGTCCGGACATCCGCGCATAGCCACGCCGTCCAAAATTCCGGATCGCCTGACTGATATTAGACGCCGCGTAGAGCGACATCATCTCCCCGGAAGTCACCACCAGCACGTCATCGGCATATCCACCCCTAAGTGGCATCGCAAAGCCACCGCATACGACATCGCCCAATACATCGTAAATGACAATATCCGGCTGATAATGCTCATATGCCTGCAGCTGTTCCAGCTGTTCAAAGGCGGTGATAATCCCCCGTCCGGCGCAACCGATTCCCGGTGTCGGGCCGCCTGCCTCCGTACAGATACAGCCGTGAAATCCTTCAAATGTGATGTCTTCAAGTGTCAGGGCGTCTCCTTTTGCCTTCATCTGGTCGAGTACTGTAGCGATCCGTCTGCCTCCGACCAGATTCTTTGTGGAATCTGCTTTCGGATCGCATCCGATCTGCATGACCTTATAGCCCTGACATGCCAGAGCCGCTGTGAGATTCGAAGCGGTCGTCGATTTTCCGATTCCGCCCTTTCCATAAATCGCTATTTTTTTCATCGTTTTCTCCTAACGTACGTCGATCGGAATGATGCTGTCATACCGTCTTCCGTTCTTTTCTATCTGCATCATCTGTGAGTCAATCTCAAAATAATCCCGGATATGTGTCTCAGTAATCACATCCCGCGTATCTCCGAACAGGTATCCTTCCTTCCCCATCAGAAGTGTCTTATGCGCACAGCGCAATGCGTGCTCCGGATAATGGGTGTTGATGACGATCGCCAGATGGGACGCCGCCAGCCGTTCAATCGTATTTAAAACGATCAGCTGGTTTTTCATGTCCAGATTCGACTCCGGTTCATCCATAATCAGCAGCCCCGGCCCTTTGATCAGCGCCCTCGCGATCAGTACCATCTGCAGCTGTCCGCCGCTTAAGGTATTGCAGGACTGGTTTGCAATGCTCCCAAGTCCAAACTCCTCCAAAAGTGCATAGGCACGGTCATAATCTTCGCGCTTTGGCGTCCTTCCGATCGAAATATTCTGGGAGAGTCCCATCACGACCATATCCACCGCCGGATAGCCGAAAACGAGCTGCTTTGCCTGCGGCACATAGCTGATGTCACGCCAGAAGCGCTTCTGATCCATGTGCTTTGCCTCTGCGCCATCGATCTCGATCTCTCCCTCTTTCAGCGCGAGAAAACGCATGATACAGCGCAGAAGTGTCGTCTTTCCGATTCCGTTTGGCCCAAGGATCGCCAGTGTCTCCCCTGCCTTTACTTCAAAGGAGACGTTTGAAAATAAAAGTGGTCGGTTTCCGTATCCAAACCCTGCGTTTGTCACTTTAAGCATTCCATGCACCTCCTGTCCTGCGAAGCATCATGGCAAAGACAGGCGCCCCGATCAGGGCGGTCAGAATCGACAGTGGAATTTCAGCCGCCGTAATACTCCGCGCTGCAGTGTCTATGATAACCATGTAACCGGCTCCGGTAAGGATACTCAATGGAAGCAGCTTCTTATGATCGTTTCCCACAACCATTCTCGTCAGATGCGGCACCGCCAGCCCGACAAAGGAAATGACACCGCACAGTGCTACCGTGGACGCCGCGATTACGGTCGTCGCCAAAATGATGAGGATCCGCGTCCATTTCAGATTAATTCCAAGGGATGCCGCCTCATCTTCCGAGAGAGAGATGACATTCAGCCGCCAGCGCAGCAGCCAGAGCACAAAAATGGCAACACCGATCATCGGAAGCGCCCGGAATACGTCCGTCATCGAAGAGCCGGACAGACTGCCCATCAGCCAGTAAGTGATCGCCGGAAGTTTCTCCTCCGGGTCTGCCACATATTTGATAAAAGAGGTCAGCGCCTCAAACACGGCTCCTACGACCACGCCGGAGAGGACGAGCATGAGTGTGCCTGTATTTCCTTTTTTCTGACTGAGGAAATAGGTCAGCGCCATCCCGGCAAATCCGAAGAGCAGCGCCAGGACTTCCACATATGCAAAATGGGAAAACAGCAGAATCCCAAGCGCCGCGCCAAAGCCGGCACTGTAGGAAACGCCCAGAATATGTGCATTGACAAGCGGATTGCCAAACATCGCCTGAAGGCTGACGCCGGAGACGGACAATCCCGCACCTACGATCAGTGCCATGAGAATCCGCGGAATCCGCACACTCCACATCACCGTCTTTATCATCGAATTTTCTTCGATCCCAAGGAAGAGATAGCGAAGCACCTCCGCAGCAGAAATGGAATAGCGCCCGATACATAAAGCCGCAAGCACAAGCAAAAGAAGTATAAGCGTGGCAAGCGCCATGATAACCGGAAATTTCTTTTGTTTCATAAAAGCTCCTTTTCCTTTACAGAAAAAGACTGACCCGTTTCCAGCTTTGGCAGGCCGATCCGGCCTCTGCCTTGCGGAAATTACGGTGCCAGTCTTTTATGTCTCATCCTGTTTCGTGCAGTATCTCTTTTTTAGCTTCTTGTCGCGCTGCTTCCAAAGGAAGAACCTTTCGCCGCTTCCGGCTGTGCATCCAGAATGCCCTGCGCCTGCTCTTCGGTCAGCGTGTAATCGTAAAACTGCTCATAATACTGTGTGATTTCGTCCACCATATTATAATCGAACAGTTCCGGGTGCAGGGTCTGCGCCATCCATTTAAACATCAGCGGCGCATCTCCGGATGGCGGGAACCAGCGGTATACACCGAGTGGCTCCTTGTATACTTTGCCATTCTTGACCGCCGATACGTTGGACCAGTCCTGCCCTTCGATCGTATTGTTATACAGGTCATCCGGCATCGTGTCTGTAAAGGTCGTCAGGATAATGATATCCGGATCCCACTCATAGATCTGCTCCATATTGACATCTCCAAAGGAATCCAGCTCCGCACCCACATTGACGCCTCCGGCTGACTCGATCCAGTAGCTGCCATAGAAATTAGAACCGCATGCAGAAATCTGCTCCTTGCTGTGATTATACAGATAAAGCACCCTCGGCTTATCTTCTTCCTTTACATCGGCAAGTTTGTCTGCCACTTCCTGCTTTATGGTGTTCGCATATTCGATGACGCCCTCGGTATTTCCGGTCGTCCCGAACATCTGTCCCATAATATCCAGCCAGGTGCTTAAGGTCGCAATGACATCTCCACCCTCTACACCTTTTACGCCGACCGCCGGAATTCCAACGGATGTCAGTGCTTCATACTGATTCTCATACTCTGCCCAGTAAATTACCACGTCCGGATCCAGTTTTAACAGCTCTTCGACATTGATCTCTGTTCCTTCAATAAAATTGTCTGCGATCCCGACCAGTTCCGGATACATCGCTGCCATAACCGAATTCTCAATGGCACTTGTAGAACCCGGATGTACCCCTTTCAGATTCTCGATCGGTGCACCCGTCAATGCATAGATGCTCGGGAGCGGAAGCGCGGTCAGTACGACGCTGTCGATCTCGGTCGGCACCTGAACATCCCGTCCGTTCATGTCCGTCACCGTGATGTAGCTCTCTGCCTCTGTGTTCTCCTCTGCCAGTACCGTCGGTGCTGTGAAGCACGCCAGTGTCAGTGCTGCTGTACAGCCTAACGTAAGTAATCTCTTGTTCATTCCTCTGTCCTTCCTGTTGTTGTGTTTGTGAATTAGATACGTCTTATTTTAATTAGCTTTTGCTAATCTTTCTGTATTCTATACTAGACACGTAGGAATTGTCAACTCTTTTTGCTGGTATTTTTTTCTCATCTAACCGAATAAACTTCTCTCTTTTGGGGATGCTATTTGAAGCATCTTTTATGCTCTGCCTGTAATATTTATCTCATTCATTGCTGGAAAGGTTCAGGGAAATGTATGAAATCTGATTTTATCAAATGTGGAATGACCGGATGGTGTCTGGAAATTCTCTGGACAGGACTGCAATCCCTGCTCCATCACGACTGGAAACTGACCGGGGTCTCCTCTTTGCACATGTTTCCGATCTATGGCGCAGCCTCTCTGGTCGGACCGCTCTCACGGCGTCTGAAAGGCTGTGGGATGCCTCTGCGCGGATTCATCTATATGACGGGAATTTTCGGAGTCGAATACCTCTCCGGAAGTTTCTTAAAAAAGCACCACTGCTGTCCGTGGGACTACAGCAATGCACCGTTTCAGATCGGCGGTGTGATCCGGCTGGACTATGCACCGCTCTGGTTCGCGACCGGGCTGCTGTATGAGCGAATGCTCACGCACAGTCCACAAGCATAGCTGCCCACTGCTTATTGCTTTACGCAATTGAAGCAAGGGGCTTGCTTGATTTGGTTAAATAACAAAAAAAGCGCCTCCGGCTCGCTCTTCGTCTGCTTCGGAAAACGCTTTTTCATAAGACTCCGGCACGTGTCCGGCTCTGTTCTACTCAAGATGCCCCATGGCTTCTGTCATCGTCTCCAGATCTTCCTTCTCATCCGGGCCGGTGCAGCGCAGCTCGACCTCCGCTCCATGCGGAATCGCCGCGGACAGAATATTCAAAAGGCTTCGTGCATTGATGATGCTGTAATCATAAATAATCTCTACTCTGGAGCTGCATCGCTCTGCTGCCTTCACCAGCTGTCCCGCCGGTTTGATGTGAAGTCCGGAAGGATTGCTGACCGTTATCTTTCTTCCAACCATGATCTCCCCTCCTTTTTTCGTGCATTCTGTCTTTAGAATAGTATAAATTTCTACAATTTTCAACATTTTTACCGAATGTTTCCGAATAAATTCAAAATGTTCATATTCTATTCATACTCCGGTCACTGTTTTTACATTTTTCTCTAGAAAATAATATGAACCGTTTTATCAGAGACAAGTTGAGTAAACAATTCATTATCTACTAATTCTGTAATATAATTGAACGATCATCCTGCTCTTTACTATAAGTAATCCGACGTACATCTTTTCTATAATCGCTCAAATTATCTATATTAATCTTCCCATCTCTTGCAAGCTGGCATAATATAGCATCATTGCTCTTGTATGAAACTGGCACGGGCGTTCTCGTTGCAAATACATGCCTTAAATCAGCCTCCGCTTTTCTCTGAAATTCATATGCATCACCATCTTGAGAATATACAGTTAATGCTTTTGTTTCAGGATAATACCACGACACAATCTCAGCTAAAATCGTAATTGATACTTCACCGGCATTTTTCTTTCTCATTCTGCCCGTTAATAGCCTCTCTTCAGAAATCGGCCACTCAGCATATAACTTTTTCATCCAGTCTTTATACGCATCCATATCTAGTGGGTCTGTCCTTTCAACATACTGACGCAAATAACTTCTAATTCTTGCTAACTGACGTGTGGATGCAAGGACTATCTGGTAAAGGTTACCTTCTTCACCATTTGTCAAATCTGAATATGTTCCCTCTTCAATGCAGTATATTGGATATCCCTGTTTTATCAGCTCTTGCACATAATTGGCTCTTCCTGGAGCATCATTTATTTCCGTTAATACCCATTCTGGAATCAGAATCAAATCATAATCTTTCAGTACAGACTCCGATTGCACCCCTTTCATATCCAATCCCTGCATGAACGAGATTGATGAAGTGTCCAAAATAGCGATATGTCTTTTATCATTTATTTTTGTGATTCTGACTATTTCTATCATTCACGTCTCCTCGTTATCATAGCTATTTCAGCCATAATGTTCATCAAATACGCTTCATTATCCTTGTGATAATAAAGTTCGGGATTTAAATCTCTCGTTTTCTTTATTCTTTCTTGTAAAAAGGATGTATTGATCACGTAAGAAGGGCTTACTAAACTATCATCCAATCCCAACTTTCTGAATCTGTCTGGAAAATCCTCAAATTGAAGATCAAACACTTCTTTTATCCTTCTACAAAGCTTCTCATTTTCACTTTGAATGGCATATTCATATAGTGAGACTAACACAGCTTTGTATGGTGCCTGAAATGTCGACATACAATAAAATATCTTCGAAACAAAATCCATTTCTGGCAGTTCCGTAAAATATCTGTCAACGCCATTTAAAAGCATACATGCAGCAAAACACTCTGCTTTTCTCTCTTCCAGCGTATTCTCAACCTCGATGAAATGATCAAACGATACTTTATCAAATATCAAATGATATATCTCATGCCATGCTGCAAAATACTGATTTGCTCTTGGGAGGGCAGTATTTACAACAGGAATAATCTTTCCATCCTTAACAAATATTGCCCCACTCCAAAACCTGTCCTCTATAGGCATTTGAACCAGTCCGAATCCCTGCAGGATTAACAGTGCAAGTTGAGGAGCGGATGCCACTTTCATAATTGCTGGATTTGTCTGAAGCTTCATTGCCTGTGCTGATACTACTTCCTTAATCTCACGATTCTTTTTTATTACAAGATCCAGATTTTGAGCAGTAATTAATTCACTCATATAATTCACTTCTCCATTTCATTCCGGACGATACAAAGCCGAAATTTACCAAACTGTGCGCATCATCACACTTAATAATAAATTGCACATAAATCGATCACATCAAGAAGCAAGTTATATTGCTTCTTAGCCGTATCACTCATCTCATGATCCATTGGTGCATTTTGTGAAAACACGGTCGCGGTGGCAGTCTTTGTTGGGGCCGAATGATACAATATCAAATCATCTACCGTCATATTAAGCAATTTTAATATTTTCTGCAAATGGCGATCAAAAGAGCTTTTATTGTCTATGTTTCCATTTAATAGTTTATCTAGTGTCGGGCGTGAAATACCCGCCTTCGATGCAAAAGAAACCTTTGTATAACCCATATCTCTAATACAAGCTTTTAACTTTGAAGCCACCAGACTTCTCTGTTCAAATAATTCATCAAATTTCATTGCAATCCCCCCTCGCTTTCTTCACGCCTATTATATGCATAAACAGAGAAATTATCAATAGAAGTGTAAAATATTTTTTTACATTTTAACGTTATACTTCATATAAAACATAATATTTTCAGCAGTAATGCATCCAACTTCCGCTTCTGAAATCGAACAGGATGCGGTGACTAAATTTCACCATAGAGCACATACTCATTCCAGCTGTCCTGCTTTCTACCCTGATGCAACTGCTCTGCGAAAGATTTTTGCAGTAAACCGCAAAAATCTTTCATAGAACTCACCATAGCAGCAGTGGCTATTACTTGCGCATTTATAGATATGCAACCTCTGTATTATAATTTTTACCGTCTACATCAGTCATTCGAAATTTTCGAATAACTGGCTTTTCTTTATGCCTGAAAATTTCTATCAAAAAATCTAGGGATGATCTGCACAATCCACATTCAATCTTGCAAATCCATTCATCTCCTGACGAAACTATTTAATATGCCGCCATGCTTCATTTGTATCGTATACCATAATTAAGAAGATACACCGCTACTGCCGATAACCTGCCTTATGAGAAAGTCAGCAAGAATGAGCCGGTATGCATTGCCGATGAAGTGCCGTTTGAGATTCCGGAGAGTTGGGAGTGGGTACGGTTAGGAGAACTTTTTCAGCACAATACAGGTAAAGCTTTAAATTCTTCTAATCGTTCTGGTGAATTACTCACGTATATTACAACATCTAATCTTTACTGGAATAGATTTGAAATTGATAATCTTAGAGAAATGTATTTTTCTGAAGCAGAAATTCAAAAATGTACTGCTACTAAGGGAGATTTACTTGTTTGTGAAGGCGGTGATATTGGACGAGCTGCAATATGGTCATATGACGCAGATATTAGGATACAAAATCACATTCATAGATTACGTCCCTATTCCGAGGTATGTGTAGAATACCATTACTATATCTTTTTCCTTTATAAACACGCAGGTTGGATTGGTGGTAAAGGAATTGGTATTCAAGGACTTTCTTCAAATGCCTTACATTCTTTACTTTTTCCACTGCCTCCGTTACAAGAACAACGCAAGATTGTTACCAAAATAAAAGAGATTGTTCCTTTCTTAGACAAATATAAACAAACAGAACAATATCTGAATGATTTGAATGTTAAGTTTCCAGAGATGCTTAAAAAATCCATTTTACAAGAAGCTATTCAGGGTAAACTTGTTCCGCAAGATCCGTCAGATGAACCGGCATCTGTCCTTCTGGAATGCATCCGTGTGGAAAAAGAACGGCTGATTCAAGAAGGTAAAATCAAGAGAGACAAGCACGAATCTGTTATTTTCAGACGGGATAATTCTTATTATGAGAGGCTGGACGGAATTGAGCGTTGTATTGGTCATGAAATACAGTTTGAGATTCCGGAAACTTGGTGTTGGTGTAGATTAGGAAACCTTATTCATTCTATTGATGCAGGCAAAAGTTTTAAATGTGATGAACGTCCCCCAGAACAAAATGAATGTGGCATTATAAAAATAAGTGCTGTTACTGGGAGAAGTTTCAATCAAGAAGAAAGTAAAACCTGTTATTCAACAAGTCAATGGATAAGAGATTATGCAATTCAGCCAGGTGATTTTCTTATTTGCCGCGCAAATACAGTGACCTTAGTTGGCGGATGTGTTATTGTCGAAAAAATTTCTAAAAAATTGATGCTTTCAGATAAGGTGCTTCGACTTAGTTTTTTTAACAGTGTGAACAAATGGTATATATTATATATAATGAGATCTCCATTTGTAAGAACTCAGTTAAGTGCAGCTGCAAGCGGAACATCTGAATCAATGAAAAATATTTCACAGGACGCAATAAAAAGTCTTTTGATTCCGTTTCCACCACTCAAAGAACAATATCGCATTGTTTTTAAGATAGGGGAATCTCTACCCAAAGTTATGACATTATAATTATTTTTAGATAGAATCATGGTGAAAGGAGGTCTTTCACCATGATAGAAAATGAAAAATTTGAAAGACACTTGAGAGAAAGCAATCTCTCGGAAAACACGATCTCATCGTATATGTTTGCCATTAAGCAATACGGACAACAATACGATGATGTCACACAGAAAAAGTTACGAGAATACAAGGTATGGCTTATAGAAAATTATAAGCCCAAAACCGTAAATCTCAGACTGCGAGCACTGAACTGTTATCTAGAATCCATTGGAAAAGAAAAATTGAAATTACCATTTGTTCGGGTACAGCAGAAAAGCTATCTGGAAAATGTGATTAGTGAAGCGGATTATGAATACTTTAAATCTTGTCTTAAAAAGGATGATGAAATGTTTTGGTATTTCGTAATTCGTTTCCTTGCCGCAACGGGAGCCAGAGTTAGCGAGTTAATTCAGATCAAGGCTGAACATGTTAAATTAGGACATCTTGACTTATACTCCAAAGGTGGAAAGCTGCGTAGAATTTATATTCCTAAAGAATTGCAAAGAGAAGCTCTTTCTTGGTTGGCTAAAAAGCAACAAGAAAGCGGCTTCATTTTTTTGAACAAGTATGGCGAGCGTATTACTACTCGTGGCATTTCTGGACAACTGAAAAAATTAGCAGTAAGATATAATATCAATCCTGCGGTCGTATATCCACATTCATTCCGGCACAGATTTGCAAAAAGTTTCTTGGAACGCTGCAATGATATAGCGTTTCTTGCTTATCTTATGGGTCACGAAAGCATTGAAACTACCCGTATTTATCTTCGTAAAACATCTACTGAACAGCGCGAAATCGTAGATATGATCATAAACTGGTAATGGATAAGGCATACATATCGAGTTTTTGATGTGTATGCCTTATCTTTTTTATATATTTTTAATAATTTCCAGCAAATAGACAGATTCATTTACAATTCGTATTTGCTCATCCAGTGGAGGTATAGGCACAAGATACTTTCCTACATCTTTAGCCGCAAGATTTGGCTGAGCAGAACCATTACTATATTTACGAAGTTCAATATAGGCAACCGGCGAACGCAAGTACCAATAAATATAATCGCGTAAGCCAACATCAAATGGACGAATAATCATTAGAGATGATGCAATAGCACCTTTAGAGAATGGCTCTATTCTTGCCACCTTTCCAAATGTTGCCCCCCTTAAACAGTAAACTAAATCGCCTTTCTGTATATGACCATTAGACAATGAATTATATTTTTCTTCGGTGATATAATTCATCGTGTTGACATTTAAAAAACCGTCTGAAGTAATGTGACCGGTATTTATCCATGCAACACCATTTGAAACATATTCGTTTCTATTAGGATAATTTTTGCTACGGTCACCATTTTGAAATGATGCAATGTTATATAAGCGAACCCACTCCCAATTCTCTGGTATTTCAAACGGTATTTCATCGTCAATACAACGCTCAATTCCGTCCAGCCTCTCATAATAAGAATTATCCCGTCTATAAATAACAGATTCATGCTTATCACGCTTGATTTTTCCTTCTTGAATCAGTCGCTCTTTCTCTGCACGGATGTGCTCCAGAAGGACTGAAGCTGGTTCATCTGATGGGTTTTGTGGAACAAGTTTTCCTTGGACAGCGTTTTGCAAGATAGATTTCTTTAGCAAATTAGAAAATTGTTGATTTAAGGACTGCAATTCTCCTTCTTTTTTCGTGTATGTTTTAATAAATGGCTGCAATGTAATCAGTATATCAACGATACGTTGTTGTTCATTCTTAGGTGGGAGTGGAATTAAAATTGTGTTTATATTTGCGACCGCTAATCCTGGCTGTGCAGTTGCAGTTGCATACTGATTTAGGTTAAGCGCTTCTAAAAAAGCACATGCCCACTTAACATTAGTTTTGGCAAAGGTTTCGACACAAACAGCATGTTCTGTAGCATAGAATTTCCCTTTTGCATATTTTATATTTCCACATAATGCTCCTTGACGACCGATAATCGGATAAGTACCTTCGCGATTATATGATTTTACATAACCCCTTACGCCATTCCCGCCATAACATAAATATGATCCATCAAAGTTTGATTCAAAAATATCAGATGCTTTAATATTTTTACCAGCCTGTAATGTAAAAACAGTACCTATTCTCACCCACTCCCAACTCTCCGGAATCTCAAACGGCACCTCATCCGCAATGCACACAGGCTCATTCTTGCCGACTTTCTCATAAGGCAGGTTATCGGCACCACGGAAGATATAAGAAGGGTTCTTTTCCTTCTTAATTTTCCCATCTTTGATAAGCTGTTCTTTTTCTTTTCTTATTCTCTCAAGTAATACAGAAGCCGGTTCGTCATTTGGGTCTTGCGGAACAAGCTTCCCCTGAACAGCCATCTGTAATATTGAATTTTTTAACTGTTGTCCAGTCATTATTCTTCCTCCAAATCAATTCCCAATATTTCCGTAATCTGAGCCAAAATACGATCTATATCTGCATTCAGGCTTGCTCTCTTTTCCTGATACTGTTGAATCAGTTCCTTGGGTGGCAGAATCTCTTCTTCCTCGTGAGGGTATCCGCAAAGGTCGATATTATAATTTCTCGCAATGATCTCTTCTGCCGTATATTTCTTTGCCTTGTCAAAGCCATCTACATTGATTTCTTCTCTGTTATTCCACCACTCAATAGCTGGCTCAAAATGTTTAAGTTCCATTGCTTTAGTCTTAGAAAAGTTCTTATATCCTTCCGGCATATCCAAACGATAGAACCATGTTTCTTCTGTCGGCTTTGTATGGTCGAAAAACAAAATATTGGTAGTAATGGATGTGTACGGGGCAAATACGCTGTGCGGCATGCGAATTACAGTGTGCAGGTTAAATTCTGAAAGCAGTTTTTTCTTAATAGCAACTTTGGCATTATCTGTGCCGAACAGAAATCCATCCGGCAAAATAACCGCTGCACGACCGTTCTTTTTCAGTCGATACATAATAACAGACATAAACAGATCAGCTGTCTCGCTGCTCGCCAGATCTGCCGGAAAGTGATTTTTCACTTCTGTTTTCTCATTACCACCGTAGGGCGGATTCATCAGAATAACATCAAACTGGTCATCCACAGTATAATCAAGAACATCTTTCAATAAAGAGTTATCGTGGTAAATCTTCGGCACATCCATACCATGCAGTAACATATTAGTGATACACAGCATATAAGGAAACTGCTTTTTCTCAATGCCGTAAATGGAATTATCATAAGCTTCCTGATCTTCCGTCGTCTTTACTTTTTTAGAAAGTTCTTTTAGCCAGCTTGTAAGAAAACCACCGGTGCCACAGGCAAAATCTGCAACCTGTTCGCCAATCTGAGGATTAATCATCTTTGCCATAAAATCCGTCACTGCACGAGGTGTATAAAATTCTCCGGAAGAACCGGCACTTTGCAATTCCTTCAAAATAGTCTCATAAATCTCGCCAAAAGCATGACTTTCCTCATAATCTCCGAGGTCAAGGTCATCTATAATATTGATAACCTGACGAAGTAAAACTCCATCTTTCATATACTGATTCGCATCAGCAAAAGTAGTTTGCACGATGGCTTTCTTTATTGGGGTTGATGAATCAACTTTGACACCCGGAATGGTTATTTTTCCGGTAGTATCCTTGATATCATTTCCTTTTAATACAGGAAACAGTGTATTATTCACAAAGTTTAACAGTTTATCACCCGTCAAAGCAGTTCCTGTATGATCATCAACCGCCCAGTTCTGCCAGCGACACTTTTCCGGAATAATAGAAACATACTCCTCGTCATCCCATTCCCAATCTTGCTCTTTTGCATCATACACTTTCAAAAAAAGCATCCATGCAATCTGTTCAATACGTTGGGCATCACCATTGATACCTGCATCATTTCGCATAATGTCACGAAGTCTTTTTACAAATCCTGATAAATTACTCATGGTCTATACCACCTTAATCTTTTTGTTTTTTCTTGCAACTTATACAGCTTCATCTGCGTAAATCGCATTCTCAAGTTCCTTAACAGCCTGCATATAGCCAGCCTTTCCTCCAAAATATCCGGCAATCTTTGCAGGTTTTCCGAGTTTCTGAAACGGATCGAGTTTTAAAATCTCTGTTTTTTCAATTTCATAAATTCCAGTGTTCATATACTTATCAAGAAGACTTTCCAGCACTTCTCTTGCAATACCGCTATATTTGCTGAGAAAATCTTTTTTCTTCACATTGTTGGCCCGCTCTTTACGAGTCAACGGTTTCTTGTCAAATGCTACATGACAGATAAAATCAAAATCATCTACGTCTTCCATACCTTGTTCTGATTTCATCAATTCAAGGTCAATGCCACGCTCCAGTAACATCTCCCTGATTTTCTCTTTCTTCTCTTCCTTCGACCATTGGCGAATGAAATTATCCAAAGAGGCATATTCTCCACGGATATTTTCTTTTGTATAGTCCACAATACTTTCCTGACGAAGCAATTTCCCATTTGCATCATATACCGATACTGTTTTGTGAATAATCTCCACCTTACAGCCATCACGACTGACAATGGGCTTTGGACTTTTCGGCCCCGGTGGAACAATCGGATCAGATGGAACATCTGGCCCCGGAGTTGGTGGCGTTGCATGTTCTCCCGAAATAAATCCAGGATCAACCATAATTGGACCGTCCCAGTCAGGATCAGCGAACAATCTGGTGACATTGCGGAAATCCATAACAACAAAGTGTGTTTTTCCTTCTTTTTCACGCAGTCTGGTGCCACGACCGATAATTTGTTTAAATTCTGTCATAGAACCAATCATTTCATCCAAAACAATCAGCTTTGTCATCTTGCAGTCTGCACCCGTAGATAAGAGTTTAGATGTAGTCGCAATAACAGGATATGGTGCAGAAACAGAAATAAAATAGTCCAATTTCTTTTTACCATAATCATCACTGCCAGTAATACGTACAACATAATCCGGATTTTCTTTTACCATATCGGAATTCAGATTGACCAATGCCTGACGCATACGCTCAGCCGCATCTTCCGTCGCACAAAACACAATGGTTTTTGCCATTCTATCTGTACTTTTCAGATAACGGGTGGTTTCGGCTGCCACCTGCTGAATGCGATCCTCAATGATAATATTGTAATCATAATCGCTGTTGGTATAAATGCGATCTTCTATTTCATTGCCATAAATATCTCTCTGTCCCTTACGTGGTCTCCATCCTTCTCCAATATCTGTCATAATATTGATAACCTTAAACGGTGCAAGAAAACCATCTTCAATGCCCTCTTTCAGGCTATACATATAAACAGGTTCTCCAAAATAGCTTAGATTGGAAATATACTTGGTCTCCTTCGGTGTAGCAGTCATACCAATCTGAGTGGCAGAACTAAAATATTCTAAAATTCTGCGCCAACGGCTCTCTTCCTTGGCAGATCCGCGATGACATTCATCTACAATAATGAGATCAAAAAAATCCGATGTAAAAAGCTCGCTGAAATGCTCCTTATCATCGTCACCAACCAGTTGTTGATACAGAGAGAAATATACCTCATGAGAAGTAATAGTGTTTTTATCATCTTTAGACACATTGATCTTGTGAATCACTTTTTCTAACGGAGCAAAGTCCTGCTGAATAGACTGATCCACAAGAATATTACGGTCAGCAAGATACAAAATCTTGCGCTTTAATCCGCTTTGTAGCATACGATAAACGATCTGGAACGCCGTGTAAGTTTTTCCTGTACCGGTGGCCATAACAAGCAACAGGCGATTCTGTCCTTTTGCAATAGCATCTACGGTTCGGTTAATGGCAATTCTTTGATAATAACGAGGTGGATATGTATTTTGACTACTGTAATAAGGCTGTTCAATTATCGCTTCTTGTGTTGGTGTCATCCCAGACTCTTCCTTAAAGCGGGTAATCAGCTCTACCTCCGTTGGAAATTCATCCAGTTTAAATTGGCGTTCTTTCCCCGTAACAAAATCATGCTCTGCAAAACCATCTCCATTCGAGCTATATGCAAACGGAAGATCAAGCATCTTGGCATAGGCCATAGCCTGCTGCAAACCATGAGAAATACTGTGCTTATTGTCTTTTGCTTCAATAATGGCAATCGGATTGTTTGCATTCAGATATAAAATATAATCTGCACGCTTCGGTTTTTCACGGAATACAAAATTCCCCTTCAAGTTGATTTTACCATCTGTAACCTGTGTCTCCATGGTAATCTTACCTCTATCCCATTTAGAAGTAATCGCCGGAGTGATATACTGCAATTTAACATCTTCTTCTGACATTTCACTCTTTGGTAGAACAGTATTCATTTGTACATCCTCCCTCCATAGTATCGTTTTGCCTGAAAACTTCTCAACTTCATTTAATCCGTTTCTGAATATCCTCAACAGACGGCAGCTGCTTTTCCAAATCATCCGGCAGCCTGCTGGTTATTTTATATTCGCTCACACCAATCGGCTTTGAAATATCCTTGAGAGAATATTCTGCAACCACATTGTTCTTGCTTTTGCACAAAAGCAAACCAATAGACGGGTTGTCCTGCTCTTTCTTCAAAATACCATCCACCGCTGACAGATAAAAGTTCAGCTGACCAGCATATTCTGGCTTGAAGTCACCGGTTTTCAGTTCGATAACCACATAGCAGCGAAGGTTCAGGTTATAAAACAGTAAATCAATATAAAAATCATCGCCGCCTACATTCAGGTGATATTGATTCCCCAAGAATGCAAATCCCGTTCCGAGTTCCAGAAGAAGTTTTGTGACATCACGAACCAGCGCCTGCTCAATGTCTCGTTCGAGCATATCTTCCCTAAAAGGAATGAAATCAAATACATATGGGTCCTTCATGGTCTGCACCGCAAGTTCACTCTGTGGAGATGGTAGACGGTGCTCAAAATTTGTGACCTTATCTGCCAGAGCCTGCCGCTGATACAATCCGCTTTCAATTTGATGAATCAGGACATTGTGAGACCATCCATTTTCAGCCGTCTTTTCAATATACCATATGCGCTGTTCCGGATTTTTGACCTTTTCCAGAATTGCAATATTATGAGACCACGGAATTTGTGCAGACACCGTCTGCACAAATTCCCTATCTGGATAAGTCTCAGCGAATTTTGCCATGTATTTTAGATTGCGAACAGAATATCCCTTGCTTTCTGGAAAGGTAATCCGAATATCAGTGGAAAGATTATCAATAAATTTGTTACCCCATGATTTATGTTCATTGATTACACGACCTATATCATGATAAAGCAACAGCATATCTGCGTTCGCATGAACCGCTGCACGATACTGTGCAGACCTGATTTCACTTTTGATATTTTCAATAACAGAGAGATACTCCTGTGTATTCATTAGCACGCACATCGCCTCGCTTTCATATAATTCTCATCATTATTTTTTCTCTCTTAATATACAATTCTAAAATAATCCAGATACGCCTTATATCTATCTTGCGCCGTCAGGCAAGTATCTGTCAGATAGCCTTTCTCATTGTTCCATTCTTTCAACCCACGATAATAAAACATTTTCAAATTATCTTCGATAATGAATGGAACAATATTGTATTTCAGGCATTCCTTGAACATAATCAGTCGTCCCACACGCCCATTGCCATCCTGACAACTGAAAGGTATCGCATTTACTATAATTAGTATACCACATTATCGGCAATGAATCTATTTCCTCTCATTTCTTATATGTTATTTTGCCGACATGGGACTCACTGCTTTCTAAGAAAAAGACTGGATGCCACTTCTTATAGAGCAACATCCAGCCTCACCCATTTATATGTAATTAATCACTCGCGGTACTATATAGTTTCTCGTTTATTAAATGCTCAATACGATGATCTTATCAGTCATGCCGCTCTTCTTCGTTTTCATAGCGCTCGCAGAATCGTGCCGCAAATGCAGGTGGCTCATCATTGGCGTAGAGGTGGGAGATATCGCCGTACTCGCTCATGCGGAAGCTGGCGATACCCTGACGGCGCTCTTCTGTGTTGAGAACTGCGACAGAACTCGGTGCGGCGCACAGTCCGTGCCAGAGCACCATCGGAGAGACACCGATCAGATGGGAAATCAGGACGCAGCCGAGCCCGAAGTGGCAGAAAAAGGCGATCGTATCGTTATTGGACTTTTCCACATGGTAGTAGTGTCCTTCGCGCACATAGCCATAGCGGGCCAGCAGTTCATCGAGGCTGTCTGTGACCCATTTGTATTCTTCGCCGACGTGTCCATCCTGCATGACTTTTGGATTCATCCAGCGGTCATAGTGGAAGAAGTCTTCTTCTTTCATCCAGTCCTGCGGAAGCCAGTCCCAGCAGATGGCAGCAGGCTCCGGTCCCCGGTCCGGGCGGACGATCTTTGGGGTAAATTCGCGCAACCACTCACACTCCGTCGCGGTACGTCCCATCTTTTTCAGGGTGAGGGATGCCGTATCCTTTGCACGTCCATACGGAGAAACGTAAAAATCGCGGATGTCCAGCTTTGCGATCCGCTCGGAAAGATATTCTACTTCCTTCCAGCCCTTCGGCGTCAGCGAATCCCTGTCATAGTCCGGATCTCCGTGTCGTATAATCAGTAATTTCATAAAACGAAACCTCCCATGGTTCTCTTATATTTCTCTCTTGCGATATATGTATCGGTCACTGTATTTCATAATTTTTATTGTATCATAAATGGAATAATTTCGCAGTATATTTCGCCGATAGCCACATAAAAATCAAATGAAATATAAATGATCTACCTGAAATTTTTTATCACGATCTGCAGCGTCCTTCTCCCCTGATATTCATTGATCGACGGATAATAGGTCAGATCCATCTCGATCTGATTGGCCTTTCCCCACAGGAGCTTCTGCACTTCCTCTTTTCCATACTTATCCGTCAGATAGTTCAGAATATTGTCCGGAATGCCAAAGTAGAGGGCTTCCATCGTACAGCCCGCGCCATTGGCCACCTGAAGTTTCAGGACATTTGCATTTTTTCCGAGAATGCGTGCCGAGAGGAGCTTCAGATGACGTTCTGCAAACAGCGGCTTTTCATTGCCATTTCCAAACGGCTCCAGCACGGAAAGTTCTTCGACCAGTGATTCCCGGATGTAATGGATCGGCATCGGCACATCGACCATGACTTTTTCTGCCATATCCTCTTCTGTCATCGTACAGTTCTCATTCAGGCGGCGGCGCATCTCATCGATCCGGCTGCGCGGCAGAGAAAAACCGGCCGCCATCGGATGTCCGCCGAATTTCCGGAACAGATCCTGACATTTCACCATCTCTTCAAACATCGAATACGCTTCGATCGACCGCCCGGATCCTTTTGCCTCGTCCTCTGCCTCCGCATTGGTCACGACAAACGTCGGCTTTCCGTACCGCTCCCGGATCCGCCCCGCCACAATTCCGGCAATGCTCTCGTGGCACTCCGGCAGATAAACGACGAGCACACGGTCATTCGCCTCTCCGCTCCCGTCGATCTGCTCACAGGCCAGATCAACCGCCGCCTGCGTCAGCTCTTTTCGCTCATCGTTCAGCTGCTTGAGCTGCGCCGCCAGTGTTTCTGCTTCTTTTGCATCCTTTGCAAGCAGCAGGCGCAGAGAGCGCTTTGCCGTATCCAATCGCCCGCTCGCATTGATGCACGGGCCGAGCACAAATCCGATATGGTAGGAATTTAAAGTAGCAAACTCCAGATTGTTCGCCTGAATCAGCGCACGCCAGCCATAGTTCTGCGTGTTCCGCAGCTGCTTCAATCCCTCTTTTACAAGAATCCGGTTCTCTCCGTCCAGCTCCATGACATCCCCGACCGTTGCAAAGCCGACGAACTGAAGAAACTGCTCTGCTTCTTCCTCAATCCTACAGAGGCGATACAACAGGCAGACGACCTTCCACGCAACGGCTGCCCCACACAGCTTTTTGTACGGATACGGGCAGTTCGGCTGCTTCGGATTGACGAGTACATCGGCGGGCGGCAGGCGGAAGATGCGTGTCCCATCCGCAGACGGGATGCGCCGCGCCGGATCCTGCGGATTCTCTTCCTGCGCCTCTTCAAACAGCGGCTCATGATGATCCGTCACAATGACCGTCATCCCGTTCTCTTTTGCATAAGCGATCTCCGCAATCGCCGAGATTCCGTTGTCACAGGTCAGGACCGTGTCGATGCCTTCCTCGAGTGCCAGCTTCAGCAGGGAGATGTTCAATCCATAGCCATCCTTCATCCGATCCGGGATCTCATAGTCCACCTGCGCGCCACAGCGCGTCAGCGCCCGATACAAAATATAGGTCGAATTGACACCGTCGATATCATAGTCGCCAATGATCCGAATCTTCTTGCCCGCCTCAATTTTCTGTTTCAAAAGAGACGCTGCTTCCATTCCACCCAGAAGCTCTGCCGGATCACAGAGTTCTTCCCGTGTCCCATACAGATATTGGCGGATCGCGTCATCGCCGACCACATCCCGGTTGCGGATGATGCGCGCCGTCACCGGATCAATCCCGAACCGCTCGGCGATCCCCGGAAAGTCTGCTTTTTTCGCGGCTACATACCATTTTTCATTCATCTATCTTCTCTCCGCCGCACATGCACAGATCTTTGCATTCACTTTTGCACGCAGATTCGTCAGATATGCCGCATCCTCCGGCCACGCCGGGAACTTGTCGAACTCCAGCGGCTGTGTTAAACCTTCCTCGATCAGCGCAAGCACCTGCTCTCTGCCGATGAAGCCCTCCAGCATCTGCAGAGCGCGCACATCGGTCATGGCCTCTTCGAGCGCCATCATGCGGATCGATTCCTCCGGATAGCCGCCCTCGCCCGGATAGACGATGAACGGATCGCCGGATGGATAAGCGCCACAGGCATCCGTCACGCGGTACGGATCGATCTTACACAGAGAATCGACGCCATTGTAAAAATTGTAGCCCCAGTGCAGCATGCCCTCGATACCGAACTTATACAGCTGTACGCCGATCATCCGGGTACGCCCAAGCGACATCGCCATGAAGCGGTTACTCACATCGACGCCCTGCGCGGTACAGTAATAAGTCCAAAGTCCCGGCGTCTGCTTCTCGAGAAACGGCTGGATATGGTTTGACCCACACACCGGACGGCTCACAAGCCCGGTCTGGTAAAATTCATAGTCCGAAAGCGCTTCCAGGAACTTGCAGCCTTCCAAATCCTTATGAACAATCTCACTCGCCGCCCGATAGGAATCGATTTGATTCAGGTTCGGCTCATCGGAAATGTGGAAATATGCCTCTTCCAGAACACCAAGCTCCATAAGCTTCTGTTTCAACTGTGGAAGGTAGGTATGTAAAAATTTCTCATATTCTCCACCCGCTGCCGGAGTATCCCAGCCGAACAATACCTGCTCTTTTCCGTCGACCATTCCGACGATCTTCGGCGCTGCGACCGCACCCCATTGGGAAAAGAGATGGGACATCTCAAAATAACGGATGCCATTTTTCTGGCACATCACAATCCAGCGCTCCAGATCAGTAAAATCAAAGGCATAGCCATCTGCCGTCTTTTCCACCTTTACAAGCTGTACCGTCGTGCGCTCCTTGCCGACTGCGGTGTCGAGTGGCGGCGTAAACTGCGGCGTCAGGATCATATTGATGCCGCGATGTGCTGCCGTCGCCACGAAATGCTCGATGATCTTCCAATGCTCCTCCGAGAACACCGGCACATGGTAGTAGTCTGCCAGACAGTCCACATAGAACCACTCCGTCCGGATCAGCTTCTGCTCCTGCAATACCGGCGCAAGGATCGTCACCTCTGTCTCGATGCGCGCCAGTACCTGCCCGTCCGCCTCCTGTGCATCGGTAAATGTAATCGTCACCGGATACGTTCCAGGCGTCGCATCTGCCGGCGCCTCCAGATCGATCCAAAGGCTGTTCCACTGATCTTCCTGGAAAACGACACAGTCCTCCTCGAGCGCCTCGAGCAGATCCGGATACAGTCCCGGCTCCCGGCGCAGGTAATTGTCATCATTTTTCTTATGTGCTGCATACCGGCTCGGCACATTCATGACCTTCCGTACCTGAAGATACGGCAATACCGGAGATTCTACCTTTACCTTTGCAAAACGGAAGGACTGCACCCGTCCCTCCCCGAACCGCCATCCGGCAAACGAATAGGCCAGCTGGAAGGACACACACTCGCCGCGCAACACCTGTACGGTATCTCCCTCTGCCATCGCCTTCGGCCTTTCATCCCAGAACACTTTCGTCAGGGAATCCGTCAGCTGCAGCTGCACACCGTCGTATAAAATTTCAATTTTATTTTTCATTTCGCTCCTCCTTTAGTTTTAAAAAGCAGCAGCCCCGGCACGTCTCCGTCCGAAAGCTGCTGCCCAACTTCAGAAAAATCAATTATTACAGAATCCAATCAGCCCTTTACGCCGCTCAGTGCGATACCTTCTACGAACTGCTTCTGCAAGAATGCATACAGCAGGAACGGGAAGATGAAGGTCAGTGTGGAACCTGCCATGACAAGACCATAGTTCGTATCGAATTTACCCTTCAACAGAGACAATGCTACCGGAAGTGTCTGCATCTTACTGTCAGAGCAGATAACCAACGGCCACAGGAATCCGTTCCACGCGGAGATGAAGGTAAATACCGTCAGGGATACGAGCGCCGGCTTGATCAGCGGGATAACGATCTTTGTAAAGGTATAGATCTCTCCCGCTCCGTCGATCTGACCAGCCTCGATCAGCTCATCCGGAACCGAGCTCATGAACTGCTTGATCAGGAACACGCCGAATGCATCGACCGACGGACAGATCAGTGCGAAGTAGGTATTCATCAGGTTCAGGTCACGCATCATCAGGAATACCGGAATCATCGTTACCTGACCCGGAACTGCCAGCGTCGCCATATACAGTGCAAATACGCCCTTGCTGCCGGCAAAACGCTTTTTCTCCAGACCATAGGCCGCCATGGAGCAGAACAGCGCGTTGATCAGGCAGGTGAAGAATGCGACGATGACGCTGTTCTTCAGCGGGAAGATAAATTTCGTCTTTTCAAAGACATCCTTATAGTTTACAAAGTTCAGATGCACATCACTCAAAGAGAAACGAAGCGATGTCGAATTTGTAAAGGAAAGCAGGAGCATATACACAAACGGGAAGCAGGCAAGAATCGCCAGCAGGCCGAGGAATGCACCCAGAATAATCATAGAGACCCGATGGGAAAGAGACTTATTTACGTCATTCATGTTTATGCCTCCTCCTTCTTGTCACCCAGGAAGAATCTCTGGATATTGTTTACAACCAAAATCAAGATAAACAGAATTACTGCTACTGCACACGCATAGCCCATGCGGTACTCACGGAATGCAGCGTTGTAAATCGTATAAACAAGTGTATACGTAGACTGGCCAGGACCACCCTTTGTCATCGCATAGACGATATCGAAGGACTGGAAGGACCAGATGATGCCAAGGGTAACGACCAGGTAGGTGATCGGCTTCAGACACGGCAGTGTGATTGCAAAGAACTGCTGAATCTTGCTTGCGCCGTCGACCTGTGCGGCCTCATACAGAGATGTCGGGATATCCATCAGTCCTGCATAGAAGATAACAAGGAAATATCCGACATTTTTCCAGATCGCCGCGATACATACCGTGATCAGCGCGGTGCTGGACTGTCCGAGCCAGTTGACCGGACCGATTCCAAATACGGAAAGTACGGTATTTACGACACCGCCATCCGTCGTGAACAGAAGGGTAAACAGTGTTCCGACAAGGACGGAAGAAGAAATAACCGGGATGAACAGGCATGCCTTTACGAAACGGCCATACTTGTTCTGGAATTTCATTGCGATCACTGCCGCAATGACCATGGAGAGAATCGTCTGCATCGGAACCGTAACCAGTACATAGATGCAGGTATTCTTCAGGGATGCCTGTACGAAGGAATCCTTGAATGCATTGATATAGTTTTTAAATCCACAGAAAACCGGACTGGACAAAACACTGTAGTCCGTCATGCTGTAATAAAAAGATCTACAAATCGGAATTATAAAGAACGTGATCAAAAGCAAAAAACTCGGAAGCACGTACAGCCATCCCGCGATGTTGTTTTTCATTTTTCTAGTCATAGAAAATGCCTCACTCTCTAATAGCGTAACGGGAGATGCTGTATTCTGGTACATTTTCTGGTACATCTAAAGCGGCGCGGAAATCGATATTCCCGCGCCACTGCAGTTTCAATCATCCCGTCTAAGTACTCTTATTCTCCGTAAGAATTAAAGACTGTTTGCATAGCTCATGGTCTCAGCAAGTGCCTCTTCCGGAGTAATCTCGTCCATCATCATTCTCTGCAGGTTTGCATACAGAGTAGACATGATCTGTGAGCTGTTGTTCATGATCGGAAGTGCGTGGAACTGTGAAGAAGCATCTCCGCTGTACATCTCCTCGAACTTCGGATCGTCTGCATAGGTCTCTTCCTTCGTGATTGGCGGCATGCTGTAAAGGTTCTCGTGGAAATCCTGCATCATCGTTGCAGAAGTGAGCTCCTTCATCAGGGATGCTGCTGCCTCTTTGTTCTCGCAGCTGCTCAGCATTACGAGAGAGTCATTTGCTACGAAGGTACCACCCTGCTCATCCGTCAGGTACGGAACGTAATCCCAGTTGATACCAGCCTCTGTGGTCTTCTTTGCTCCTACAGAAGAGGAAACAAACATTGCTACCTCGCCGCTGCGGAAGTCCTGAACAACTGCGTCTGCATCTCTGGAAACGCAAGACTCCGGAAGGATACCCTCGGTCTTTAAGCTGTATACGAACTCAGCTGCTTTCAGAGCTGCATCGGAATCCAGAGTTACGTTGCCGTCTGCATCCACGATGTCTCCGCCTGCCTGCCACAGATACGGGAAGTAGATCTCATCGAGGTCTCCGAAATATCCCTTCCAGTACTGGTCAAATCCGATCTTACCGGTCTTCTCCTGAACGTCCTTTGCACACTGCTTCAGCTCATCCCAGGTCGTCGGTACGTGATCCCATCCAGCCTCGTTCAGCAGATCCATGTTTGCAAACAGGATACGCGGAGCGCCTACCAGATACGGAAGCATGTACTGTGTACCCTGAACGGTACCGTTGCTCCAGTAAATGTAGTTGTCCTTCTCCTCATCGGTGAAGTAGTCATCGAGCGGCTCGAGCTGGCCGTTTGACATGTAGTTGTAGATCATCTCGTTGTACATGTAAGCAACGTCCGGTCCGTCAGAACCTGCGATACCGGTCATCATCTTCTCCTCGTAGCTGTCCCACGGGGTAATCTCGATGTTAACGGTTGCGCCTGTGCGCTCCTCCCATGCTGCAAGATGCTCCTTCAGGAATGCTTCCTCATCATCACCGTACGGTGCGGTCCAGAAGTTCAGCTCTACGCCGCTGAAATCCTCATCGGAAGCTGCTTCTTCAGCGAATGCGCTTGTGCTGCCAAGTGCTGCTACCATAGAAGCGGTCAGAACAGTTGCCATCATTTTCTTTGAGATCTTTGCCATAATGTTCTCCCTTTCTGATTGTGTTTTCTGTTGAGTCATGCCCGCATGTGGCGTACATAAACCCCACATAATGGAGATAATTATAGCAGCTTTCACAGAAATTGCAACCATATTCGACACATTTGCACCTAATTTTGTTACATTTTTTGGCAGTTCCGCCGAGGATACCCTGTTTTTCCTCGTCAGAAAGACACTTTTCTTTGCCAGGTGAACACCCTTTGTATATATTGTGCACTGCCCTTCTTCTATACCGGACGGTATTGGACACTTCCGCCGTTAAATTTTATACAAAATCAGGAATAAAAAATCCACCGCAGATATCCGGATGAACCGCCATATTCCATGACCGTCTCCGCCCTGCGGTGGATTCATTTTATTGCATTTTATTGTATTCTATTGCAATACAGATTCTTTAATTTGCCTTCTTGACACTGTGCTTTTTCAGCAGATACCACAATGCGCCGGTGATGCAGACAGAAGAATAACCTCCGGCTACGACACCTACGATCAGCGGAAGCGAGAACTCCTTGATCGTCGCCACGCCGAGAATGTAGAGCACAGCTACCATGACAAAGGTCGTGAAGGATGTATAAATACTTCTCGTCAGCGTCTCTGTGATACTCGTATTTACGATATCTTCCAGAGATGCCTGCTTCATGTCCTTGAGGTTCTCACGGATTCGGTCAAAGATGACAATCGTCGCATTGATGGAATATCCCACGATCGTCAGCATGCAGGCAATAAAGGTACTGCCGACAGAAATCCGTACGATTGCATAGCACGCAAATACGATGAGCACATCATGCATCAGTGCCAGCACCGCACTGCCTGCGAAGCGGATGTCCTTGAACCGGAACCAGATATAGATCAGAATGCAGATCGCAGCGACAATGACTGCAACTACTGCGTCCTGACGCATCTCATTGCTGACGGTCGAAGAAATCGTCTCGAAGGAAATTGCCTTCTCATCGATGCCAAACTTATCCTGGATAGCCTTGGAGATCGCCTCTCTCTCATCCAGTGTCAGCACACGGGTCTTGATGTAAACGTCATTGGATCCGGCTACCTTCTGAGACTGAATCTCCGCATCTCCGGTCACATCCTGGAACAGCGGCTTTACTTCAGAATCAATATCACTGATGGACAGATCCTCGTTAAATGTAATGCTCGTCGATGTACCACCGCGGAAGTCCATGCTCAGGTTCAGCGCACCGTTTCCTGCGCTGGAATTGATCAGCATCGCAACCGGGCCAGAGAGAATGCATACAGCCGCAATCGCAAAAGTGACCTTCCACTTTCCAACAAAATTGATGACGGTTCTCTTCTTTGCCTTTCCATAATACTTCTCATCCTTGAAGCCAAGCTCATAGAAAGAAGTAATGAGCAGTCTGGAAATAACCAGCGCCGTAAACATGGAAAGTACGATACCAAGTGCCAGTGTCTGTGCAAAGCCCTTGACACTTCCGGTACCGAGAAGGTTCAGCACAAATGCAGCGATCAGCGTCGTGACATTACCGTCAATGATCGCAGAGAGTGCTTTCTTAAATCCGGTGCGGATCGCACCCTTTACCGATGCGCCTTCCGCGATTTCCTCACGGATACGCGCATAGATGATAACATTCGCATCCACCGCCATACCGATCGACAGGATGATACCTGCGATACCCGGCAGGGTCAGCGTCAGGTCAAATGCATTCAGGCAGAGCAGCATCATCAGTGTATAGATGATCAGTGCGATACCTGCGCAGATACCCGGCAGTGCATAGACAATGATCATGAAAATGATGACAATTGCAAGTCCGATCGCACCTGCAATCAGGCTCGTGCGGATCGCATCCTCACCGAGCTGTGCTCCGACCACGTTGGAACGGATCTCCTCCAGCTGAAGGGAAAGGGAACCGATACGGATCGAAGAAGCAAGGTTCTGCGCCTCCTCTGCACTCGCCATGCCGGAGATGATCGCCGTACCACCGGTGATCGCTTCATTGACACGCGGTGCACTGATGACATTGTCATCGTATACGATCTGGATGACATTGCCGACATTGGCGGTCGTCGCATCTGCAAATGCCTTTGTACCGTCCTCGGTCAGCTCCAGCTGTACGACATACTCACGGTTGCCCATGTTGTCCTGCTGCTGCTTTGCAGTCGCATTTGCCACCTGGTTACCGGTCAGTACGACCGTACCGTCCGTCAGACGGAACTCCAGAGAACCCGGCTTGCCGAGCTCTTCGAGAATCGCATTGGCATCGCTGACACCCGGAATCTCGATGTTGATCCGATCAGAGCCTTCCTGGTATACCTGAGCCTCTGTACTGTAGCCCTGTACACGCTGCTGCAGCTTGTAGACCGTATCGCTCATGTCCTCTGCAGACGGCTCCTCATCTCCGACAGCCTGATAAGTAATGCTCACGCCACCGGAAAGGTCCAGGCCCAGAATGATATTCCGCATCGCGCCTGTCCCCGTCTTGCCGATACCGATGATTACCGTATATGCAAATAAAGCGGTAACCAGCGCCAGCACGACAAGACTGATTTTTGCCTTTTTCTTGTTCATGGCACTTCTCCTTCTTTGCTGCAGCGGTCCGGAAGCATCCTGCCATCCGCCGCTGCGTAATATTTTATCGCAGCCGGGGAATCCCCGGCGGATATGCAAGTCAGTTCTCTTCCTGATCAGCCAGCGCAGCCTTGATCATGATCGCGCATTCCACGCGCTTGCGCTGGAGCTCACAGCCAAGATCGTAAGCGTCCTGAATCGTACCATGGAAATTGTAGGAATTTGCCGCACATCCGCCGCTGCAGTAGAACTTTGCAAAGCAGTTCCGGCATTTTTCCTTTGTGTAGACATTGCAGCACTTGAACTCGTCCACAATATCCTGACGCTTGATGCCCTCGTCTACATTTCCCATGAGGTACTTCTCCTGACCGACAAACTGGTGGCACGGATAAAAATCTCCCCACGGCGTTACCGCCAGATACTCCGTACCGGAACCACAGCCGCTTAAACGCTTGTACACGCACGGGCCTCCGGTCAGATCAATCATAAAATGGAAGAAGGTAAAGCCTCTTCCCTCTTTTTCTCTCTTTACCATCTCTGCAGCCAGCTTATCATACTGCTCCAAGATGATCGGAAGATCTTCCTGCTTCAGGGAGTACTCTTCCGTATCCGGTCCGACAACCGGCTCCACCGATACCTGGTCAAATCCCGCATCCGCAAGGTGCAGAACATCTTCGGAAAAATCGAGATTGTTGTGGGTAAAGGTACCACGGACGTAATAGCTCTTGCCCTGACGGCTCTTCGCGAACTTCTGGAACTTCGGAAGCACCAGATCGTAGCTGCCCTTGCCGTTGCGGAACGGGCGCATGTAATCGTGCACCTCCGGGCGTCCGTCGATACTCAGCACGACGTTTGCCATCTCGCGGTTGCAGAAGTCCATGACTTCATCGTTCAGCAGTACACCGTTCGTCGTCAGTGTAAAACGGAATTTTTTATTATGCGGCTCCTCCTGGCTGCGGCCATATGCGACCAGATCCTTTACGACCTGCCAGTTCATCAGCGGCTCACCGCCGAAAAAGTCGACCTCAAGATTGTGGCGGCTTCCGGAATTCGCAATCAGGAAATCCAGCGCCTTCTTGCCGACCTCATAGCTCATCAGTGCGCGACGGCCATGATACTCACCCTCTTCTGCGAAGCAGTACTTACAGGCAAGATTGCAGTCGTGTGCGATATGCAGGCAAAGTGCCTTCACAACAGTTGGTCGTGCTTTATAATCAAAAATAGCTTTCTCGTAAATATCTTCGGTAAACAGTACCCCTGCTTCCTTCAGCTCCCGGCACTCGTCGAGTGCTTCCAAAAGCTCCGCCTCCGGATAACGGTCCTTTAAGGCTTCTACGGTCTCCTGCTCGGATTTTCCTTCCTCTAACAATGCGATCACATCATAGACGAGCTCATCCACGACATGTACAGAGCCACTGTTGACGTCCAGCACGATGTTGTATCCATTATTTTTATACTGATGGATCACAGCAAAGCTCCTCTCTTCTGGACTCACGAAAAAACCTGATATCGGGCTGCCCATGCCAGCCGCCGGCATGTCTTGCCTGCGGCTGATGGCCACATCCGATATCAGGCAGTGAGTCATTTCTTTCTTCTCTTATTTGTGCTCGCAGGTCTGATTTCCTACGGTACAGGATGTCTTACATGCAGACTGACAGGATGTCTGGCACTCGCCACATCCGCCCTTCTTCAGCGTATTCTGCAGAGACTTGGTATTCAGTGTCTTAATATGCTTCATAGTTCTATCCTCCTTATGCAGTTATTCGCAGCAAACGGGCTGTCTGCCCGCATCGCTCTGCTTGCTATTGTATCACAGAATTTTCGAAAATAAAAGTACCTTTTTTTATCCTGCGGGATTTCTATTTGTGGTTGCCATTTTGAGGCAGATCGGGTAGGATTTCTAAAGAAGGGAGAATAAACGATGGATACGAGGAATACACGAAAAATTTTATTTCTGGGCGACAGTATCACCGACTGCGACCACTGCTTTACGAGAGATAATCTCGGAACCGGATATGTAACATATATGGCGGAGGCGCTCTCTAAAAACCCTATGCAGACAGTAAACACGGTATCTCGTCAAAGCCAAACACAATCCAAAACAGGCAACTCTTCCAAATTACAGGCATCACCAATGCAGAGGGGATTTTCACGTTGGATGCCGACCGGCGACTACAACGATTTTTCTCTCATCAATGGCGGTGTGGATGGCTTCACGCTCCCCCGTATCTGTCGCAAATGGCAACGGATGTGGAGCGGGCAACATTTTGATACCGTCTTTCTGCTCGGCGGGATCAATGATGTCGGAGATATTATGGCACATGGAAATGCTGAAGCGGTTGCTGCTTCCGTACTCGCAGATGCATTGGATGCGTTTGATACGCTGCTGCGCGGACTCATTGCCTCCGGATGCTGCCGGATCGTCGTGATCGAGCCGTTTCTCTTTTCCGTTCCGGAAGAACTCGTGACCTGGCATCCCCGGCTGAACGCACTTTGCCAGCTGCTCCGCACCCGGGCCGCACAGATACAAGCCGAATTTCCCACTGCCAGAATTTCCTGCATTTCTGTGCAGGAGCGGTTTGATGCCGCAGTGGCTAAGGATGGGGTGCAGAACATGACGACAGATGGAGTGCATCTAACTGAGCAGGGGCATCGGATGCTGGCGGAGATTTTGCTGGCGTATCTATAATATCTACCAAACATTTGCTTCTATATGATGCAATCTATCATGTTTTTGAAGCCTTGATTTTTATTTAATCAAAATTCAAATTTAACCAATTATATATAGGCAAGTATATATCTTTCGTTCTTTTATTATTTCATAAATATGACTTGCTTAAACCTATAACTATGAGCAACTCACTTCGCTAATTAATTTCATATAAGCACGGGATTTAGCTCATTACTTGCATAAAGAAAGCAGAGGACTGCAACATTCCTGCCGCAGTCCCCTGCCTTCATTTTATTATCTTAGAATATCATTTACATCTTCTATCTCAGACCTCACCGTCGGGCTGCCTCTTACTCCTCAGCTGCCTTCTGACGTGCCTCGATCTCTTTCTGCTGTACATCTGCCGGAGCCTGCTCGTAGCGTGCGAACTCATACTCATAAGTACCGCTGCCGCCGGTCATGGAGCGAAGCTGCGTCGAATAGCCGTACAGCTCAGACATCGGGATGTCTGCCTCGACGATCGTATTGCCCTTGTGATCCGGATTCATGCCGAGTACACGGCCTCTTCTCTTATTCAGATCTCCCATCACGTCACCGGTGAATTTATCCGGAACCGTGACCTTCAAAGATGCGATCGGCTCAAGCAGTACCGGGCTGGCTTCCATGAAGCCCTTCTTGAATGCCTGGCTCGCTGCTGTCTTGAATGCCATCTCAGAGGAGTCTACCGGATGATAAGAACCATCGTAAACCACGGCCTTTACACCAACGACCGGATATCCGGCCAGAGGTCCCTTCACTACAGAATCCTGAATACCCTTCTCTACTGCCGGGAAGTAGTTCTTCGGAACTGCACCGCCGACTACTTCCTGTGAGAACTCATACGGCACCTCGAGATCACCAAGCGGGGAGAAGCGCATCTTGACATGTCCGTATTGTCCATGTCCGCCGGACTGCTTCTTGTACTTGGAATCTACGTCGGAGCTCTTGCGGATCGTCTCGCGGAACGCTACCTTTGGCTTCTCCAGTGTCATATCTACTTTATACTTCGTGAGCAGCTGGCTCGCAATGATATCCAGATGCTGATCGCCCATACCATAGAGGAGTGTCTGGCGGTTCTCGCCGTCATTGACCACCTTGATCGTCAGATCTTCCTGCGCCATCTTTGCCAGTGCCTGAGCGACCTTATCTTCCTCGCCTTTTACCTTTGCGCGGTATCTCTTGTATGTATACGGAGTGGATACCTCGATCTTTCCGTAGGCTATCGGATTGGCCTTTGTAGAAAGAGTATCGCCGGTCGCCGCGTTGAGCTTACCGATCGCTCCGATATCACCTGCGTGCAGCTCTTTTACTTCAATCGGCTTGCTGCCCTCGAATACATAGAGCTTGCTGATGCGGTCTTCTTCGTCTCTCGCCTCATTGTAAAGGGTATCATCGCTCTTGATAACGCCGGATGCGATCTTGATCATCGAATATTTTCCGATAAACGGATCTACAATCGTCTTGAAAATAAATGCGGACTTCGGCTTTGCGAAATCGTAGTTCGCCTCAAAGATCTCCTTGGTCTTCATATTGACACCGGCGATCTTTCTGGACTCCGGAGACGGCATGTAGCTGACAATGTCATCGAGCAGGATCACGATACCCTGCAGATTCAGGCTGGCACCCATCGTCACAGGTACGATCGAGCAGTCGCTGACATTTGCATGCAACGCAGCCACGATCTCTGCCTCAGAGAACTCTTCACCATTGAAATAGCGATCCATGAACTCTTCGCTCGTCTCTGCTACTGCCTCGAGCAGATTCTCACGGTAGCGCTCCAGATACTCCTTCGAATACTCCGGAATCTCACACTCTACCTTTTCGTTCTTATTCACGTATCTTCTGGCTGCCATCTTTACGACATTGACGTAGCCGACAAACTTCTCATTTTCACGGATCGGGAGGAACAACGGTGCAATCTTCTTGCCGTACAGCTCCGTCAGCTTCTCCACAACTTCACGGTAGCTGGCACTGTCGTAGTCCATATTCGAAACATAGAAGAATCTCGGAAGCTTATACTTCTCGCACAGATCCCATGCCTTCTCCGTTCCGACCTCGACACCATTCTTACCATTGACTACGATGATCGCTGCGTCTGCAGCTGCGGCAGCTTCCTCTGCCTCTCCCACGAAATCGAAGTAGCCCGGTGTATCGAGTACATTGATCTTTGTATCGCCCCAGATGATCGGCACCATGGATGTGCTGATTGAAAACTTTCTCTTAATTTCCTCTTTATCATAATCGCTGATCGTATTTCCCTCAGCTACATTTCCCAATCTGCTCGTAATACCTGACAGATATGCCATAGACTCCACAAGACTTGTCTTTCCTGCTCCGCCATGTCCGAGGATTACGACGTTACGAATTTTGTCTGTTGTGTAAACATTCATAGCTTTTTCCTCCAATACTAGTTAGTCCGTGGTCACAACAAATCCACATGTCCATATTCTACTAAAATTTTTCGAAAATTTCAAGCATTTCATTCAAATTTAACAATGTTTTTATTTGTCAGAACAAATACCATGGAGTCTTTCACTATAAAAAGTGTATTTTTCACACACAATTCAGCACAATTTATCTCCCGCTGTCTATAGTTATTTCTTTTTTCAGATTTTTAGATCAATTTTATCCTTTAAAGCGCTAAATTATTTTGTTGACATACCATGAAGTGAATAGTAAAATAAAGGCACATGTTAGAGCCGTTTGCTCTGGAAAGGATAACGACTGATTATGAAACAGAATACTTATGGATTTATCGGCCTCGGACTGATCGGCGGCTCGCTCGCAAAAGCGTTAAAGCGCACCGATCCATCCTGCCGGATCCTTGCCTATACGCGCACCCGCGCGACGCTCGAGGAAGCCCTGAAGGCAAAGGCCGTTGATGTCGCCTGCTCTTCCGTGGATGACCCGCAGTTTGCCACATGCAGCTGCATTTTTTTATGTGCACCGGTCGCGACGAATATTTCCGCCCTGCGCGTCCTGAAGGATATCGTCTCCCCGGACTGCATCCTCACCGATGTCGGCAGTGTCAAGACAGACATCCATCTCGCCGCATCTGAAATGGGGCTGGACGGACGCTTTATCGGCGGACATCCGATGACCGGATCTGAGAAATCCGGCTTCGCACACGCGCAGGCACATTTATTTGAAAATGCTTACTATATTATTACGCCGTCAAAGGATACGGCACAGGAGAAGATCGACTGGTATCGCCAGACGGTACAGCAGTTCGGCGCGCTTCCGGTCATTTTAAACTACAAAGAGCATGACTATGCGACTGCAGCTATCAGCCATCTGCCGCATCTCATCGCCGCTGCACTCGTCAACACCGTGCACGACCTGGATTCCAGAGAGGAAATGATGAAAATGCTCGCAGCCGGAGGCTTCAAGGACATCACACGGATTGCATCATCTTCCCCGGAGATGTGGGAACAGATCTGCATCGAGAACCACGACAATATTTCCAGAGTCATGGATACCTTTGTCACACTGCTCGAAGAGTCCCGCCAGGAGATGAACGCAGGCAACGGCGCCGCGATCAATCAGATGTTCGCGCGCTCCCGGAATTACCGCGATTCGTTTTCTTCCCGCTCACTTGGCAGCATCAAGAAAACGTACCGGGTGTTCTGCGATATCATCGACGAGTCCGGAGCGATCGCCACGATCGCCACGACACTCGCAGTCAACGGCATCAGCATTAAGAACATCGGCATCGTACACAGCCGGGAATTCGAAGAAGGCGTACTCCAGATCGAATTCTACGAGGAGGAGCCGTCGCTGCGCGCAGCTGATGTCCTCCGTCAGCACCGCTATCAGGTATGGGTACGGTAGGAAGGAGTTTACATGATTATTCAGAAACGTGGCCCGCTGCGCGGCGAACTCGCAGTTCCGGGCGATAAATCGATTTCGCACCGCAGTGTGATGTTCGGTGCACTCTCAGAAGGCATCACCGAGGCGGAAAATTTTCTCACCGGAGCAGATTGCCTTTCCACGATCGGCTGCTTCCGGCAGATGGGCATCTCCGTCGAACAGAACGGCACCTCTGTCGTCGTACACGGAAAAGGGCTGCATGGGCTCACCAAGCCATCCGGCATCATCGACGCAGGCAACAGCGGCACGACCGTCCGCCTGCTCTCCGGTATTTTATCCGGACAGCCGTTTGATTCCGTGATCACCGGAGACGCCTCGATCCAGAAGCGGCCGATGAAGCGCGTCATGACACCGCTTTCACAGATGGGCGCTTCCATCACTTCTGTTCACGAAAATGGCTGTGCACCGCTTCAGATCAAAGGAAGCCCGCTGCACGGCATCCATTACCTCTCTCCAGTCGCCTCCGCACAGGTCAAGTCCTGTGTGCTGCTCGCCGGACTGTATGCAGATGCGCCGACCTCCGTGACCGAGCCTGCGATCTCCCGCAATCACTCCGAGCTGATGCTCCGCTACTTCGGTGCGGATATCCGCTGTGAAGGCACGACCTCCACGATCCTCCCGGATCCGAAGCTGACCGGACAGAAGATCAACGTACCGGGCGACATCTCTTCCGCCGCCTACTTTATCGCTGCGGCACTGCTCGTACCGGGTTCTGAGGTACTCCTGAAAAATGTCGGCATCAATCCGACCCGCGACGGGATGCTGCGTGTCGTCCGTGCCATGGGCGGCGATGTCACACTCGTAAATGAAAATACGGACGGTGCAGAGCCATGTGCCGATCTGCTGATCCGCTCCTCCTCTTTACATGCCACAACCGTCGAGGGCGATCTGATCCCGACTCTGATCGACGAGCTTCCGGTCATCGCCGTGCTCGCCGCCTTTGCAGACGGGACGACCATTATAAAAGATGCTGCAGAGCTCAAAGTCAAAGAGTCTGACCGCATCGCTGTCATGACGGAAAACCTGCGGCGCATGGGCGCAGAGGTCGAGCCGACCGACGACGGAATGGTGATCCACGGCGGCAAGCCACTGCACGGCGCTACGATCGACCCGCACCTCGACCACCGCATCGCGATGAGCTTTGCCGTTGCTGCGCTTGCAGCAGACGGTGAGACCGAGATCCAGGATGCCGACTGCGTGAAGATCAGCTATCCGGGATTTTATGCGGATCTGGAAGGGCTGGGGACGGTGTGAGAAATCGCTAAAAGTTCCCATTAAAGAAATTTGAGGAAGGCAGCTTACCGTTGCCTTCCTCTTTACATATTTATAGCACTTTTTTACTTCCAAAAATCCGCAACGTTTTTATACAGATATAACTGCATTCCGTTGTGCAACCGTATTTATTTCTGGTATTTCTAAAATTTGTCCTATCACTACACCAGTAGCAGTTACTTTATTGTTACGCTTGTGATATACGATTTATAATTTTATTATATGTAAATTAAGAAATCCGAATCTCCTCATCTGTCACGATCAGCTCCGCCTCGAAAAATTCTTTCGCGAGGGCGGCCAGGTATGCGGTGTCTCTGGTGCCGGCCATCTCGTAAGACGAATGCATGGCGAGCTGTGGCATACCGATGTCGACGGCCTGCAACGATACCTGCGTATTGGAGATGTTGCCGAGGGTGGAGCCGCCTGCCATGTCGGAGCGGTTCGTGTAGCTCTGACACGGTACGCCTGCGCGGGCGCAGAGCATGCGCAGTACCGCACTGCTTCTGGCATCGGAAGTGTATTTCTGGTTTGCGTTGTATTTTACGACAACGCCCTGATTCATCTGTGGCCGGTTCACCGGGTCTGCCTTTTCCGGATGATTCGGATGCAAAGCGTGCGCATTGTCACCGGAAATCAGAAAGCTGCCGGCCACTGCCCGCAGATAATCCTCCTGCGTACCGCCAAATGCCGCACAGATCCGCACGAGTACGTCATGCAAAAACGTAGAGGCCGCACCCTGACGGGAGACACTGCCGGTCTCCTCATTGTCAAACGCACAGTATACCGGAATGCCGGACTTCGCATCCGCCTCAAGAAATCCACGCAGCGAACCGTACATACACTGTAGGTCGTCCAGACGCGGTGCTGCAAGATACTCCTCATTCAGCCCGACAAACGTACCGTGCTGACGGTTGTAGAGAAAGAGATCCATGTCAAGCACCTGCTCCTCTTCTGCGCCTGCCTCCTGAGCAATGAGCTTCTTCAGCCCGTCTTTTGCATCTGCGTCCCCAAATACCGGACACATATCGTTCTGTACATTGTAGGACGCTCCCTCATTTGCATCCCGGTTCATATGGATCGCAACGCTCGGAATCATGAGCAGATCCCGGTCGACGCAGACCAGTCTGGTTTCGATCGCGCTTCCATTTTGTACCAGCACCCGGCCGGCAAGGGAAAGCGGGCGGTCGAACCACGGTGCCCGCAGAGCTCCGCCGTACTGCTCGACATTCAGCTTTGTATAACATTTGCCGGCCTCCATCTCCGCATTTACCTTCACTTTAAAGGTCGGAGAATCGTTGTGGCTGCAGAACAGCCGGAACGGTCCGATCTCGGCTCTCGGAATCGAAAACGCAATCAGGGAGGAGCCATTTCTTGTCACATAATATTGATTGCCCGCCGCAAGCGCCCAGCGCCCGCTCTCTGCCAGGCGGCAATAGCCTGCCGCCTCCAGCATGGCAGCTGCATTTGCCACGGTATGGAAGGCCGTCGGACTCTTGGCGATAAATTCCAGCAGCCCTTCTGCCTCTTTCCGGAACTCAAATCCGGTCATCTGTTCTTTCTGTTTTTCTTCCATCTTCTTCTATCTCCTCAGTCCACAGTCACTACGTTACCGGACAGTGCATCCGCGGACTTGCCAAGCTTGCCTGCCTCTGTCGCATTCCAGTAAAGTGTGCCATCATAGGCCGCCAGGCAGCCGCTCTCTACCTGCCCCTTCTCTACACCAAATACCGGAATCTCTACCTCATCCGCATAGGCACAGATCGTCTGCATCAGATCGTTTAATGTCGCATCATCCATGCAGAATACACCGTCTACTTCACCGACCAGCTCTGACGCTGCAAAATCAATATCTTCTGCAGAGGCCACTTCTGTCGTCACAAGCTCATAGCCATACTCGTTTGCCAGTGTCTCATACTCTGTCAGCTCGGTCTTCGCCGCCTTGTTATCTGCGGAATAAATGACACCGATCGTCGATGCCTCCGGGAAGAGCTGTTTCATGAGGGCGAACTGAGCGTCCTGTGAAGATGCAAACGTAAGTGACCCGGCGGATGTCTCGGACTCGGATTCTGCTACCGACTCTGCCTCACTTCCTTCTTCCGTCGCCACTTCGGTTGCCTGCTCCGTCTCGGTTTCGGTCGCTGATTCGGTTACGTTTTCTGTCTCGGTTTCAGCCTCCGTTGTCGTCTCCGATTCCGTTGCAGCTTCCGTTGCTCCCTTAGTTTCTAATTCCGTTCCAACTTCTGTCGCCGCTTCCGTCTTGGTCTTTGTCTCAGTTTCTGTCTCAGACTCGGTTGCTACCTCCGTCTCGCTTTCACTCTCAGATTTCGCTTCCGTTACTGCCTCCGTTTCAGTTTCACTCTCTGATTCTGTCTCGGTTTCCGTTTCGGTCTCAGACTCGGTTTCTACTTCTGTCTCCGTCTCGCTCTCCGGCTCCAGTCCTTCGCGCAGGATGCGCTCCTCCTCGCCAACGATACTGTTCTCAAGGGTGTCGACTTCTACCGGCTCCAGGAACTCTGTCATTACATAAGCGGTCGTATTCTCGCCGTCTGTCGAATACAGAATCGCAGACCAGTCTTTCTTCTCTGTCCCTGTGACGAGCACCAGATCGTCTGCATTCAGCTCACCGAGCTTTGCAGATTCTTTATCTGCCTCCTTGCGGACATTGATCTTCTCTTTGACTTCACGCAGCTGATCCAGATCATTCAGATATTGCGTCTTGACATAGCCATCCTCAAATCCATCCGGCGACTGGAACCGGATCTGTGTCCACTCACCATCCTCCTGAATCGCGATCACAAGCATTCCCGGTGTCAGGGTCGCCAGCTTCTCACTCTCCGTGGAAGCCTCGCTGCGGACGATGATCTGATCGTTAATCACCCGAAGCTGCGGGGCTGCCTCAGATACCTCAGACTCCATTACCGCTTCCGTCTCAGTTTCCCGCTCGGTCTCCGTTTCGCTCTTCGTGTCCGTACTGTTTCCCTTTTCGGTCTCTGCCGCTGCACTGTTTTTCACTCCGGTTGTGTTCTCCGTTACCACTTCCGTTTCCGTCTCTGCTTCCGTCTCAGTTTTCGACTGTCCCGCAGATCCCACTTCGGTCTGTTTCTCAGACTTTGCTTCTGTCTCGCTCTCCGTCATCGCCTCAGAAGCCTTCGTCTCACCAGCCAGCGTCTCCCGCTCGGTCGTGGCCGTCGTCACAGCAGAATCCTTTCTCTCCCCGGTCTGCACCTTCTGTTCTGATTCCGACTGCTCCGTCTGCTTCGTCCCGGTCTTTGCCGCTGCGGTCGTCTCAGACTGGCTCTGTACCGCCGTCTCCTCCGACATCTTTTCGGTCTGGGCCGCCGTTTCGGTCTGCTTCTGGTTCGCGCCGGACTGCTTTTTGGCAGTCGTCTTCTCCGTCTGCTTTACCGTCTCGGACTCCGTCTCCTTCTCCGTCGTCTTAGCCTGGGACTTTCCTTTCTTCGTCTCAGCCTGTGCCGATGCAGTCATGGCCTCTGTCTCAGACTCGCTCTCATCGACCAGCGCACCGGAGTCTTTCTTCCCGGCTTTATCCGTCTCGGTCTCGCTCAGATCCAGCTCCTTTGTCTGCAGCTCTGTCTCAGCTTCCGATCCCGTCTCGCTCTCGGACTCCGATTCGCTCTCATCGACCACTGCCATATCTGCGATCTCCAGCGATACCGCTTCTGTCTCTGCTTTCTTTCCGGACTCACATCCGGTCGCCAACAGCATCACCGCCGAAATTCCTACCAATCCTTTTACCAGTCTATATTTCATCTAATATATACTCCTTCCTGCCCCTCGCGAAAAGAAAAATCATCTGGAAATCCAGAAAGCGCCCCAGAGAACCTGAGGCGCTTTCTATCTGACGATCTCATCGACTGTCAGGCTCATATCTATGATATTTATTTTACATCCTTGATGCTGAAGCTCATTCTGCCCATCTTATCCTTGCCAAGGCAAACGACCTTCACGTGATCGCCCAGTGTCAGGACGTCCTCAACGCGGTCGATGCGCTCCTTTGCGATCTTGGAAATGTGTACCATTCCCTCTTTACCCGGAGCGAACTCGATGAATGCGCCGAACTCCTTGATGCTGACAACGTCACCTTCGAGAATCTGGCCGGCCTCAAAGTCGGTCACGATGATCTCGATCAGCTTCTTCGCCTTATCCATCATCTTCTGGTCGGTACCACAGATCGATACATTGCCGTCGTCTGTGATGTCGATCTTCACGCCGGTGCGCTCGATGATCGTATTGATCGTCTTGCCGCGCTGTCCGACTACATCACCGATCTTCTGCGGGTCGATCTGCATGGAGATGATCTTCGGTGCATACTCTCCGACGGTCGGTCTCGGCTCTCCGATACACGGAAGCATGATCTCGCGCAGGATGTACTCTCTCGCTGCACGGGTCCGTGCGATCGCTTCCTCTACGATCGGGCGGGTCAATCCGTGGATCTTGATATCCATCTGGATCGCAGTGATACCATCGAAGGTACCAGCTACCTTGAAGTCCATATCGCCAAAGAAATCCTCAAGTCCCTGAATATCAGTCAGTACGATATAATCATCGTCCGTCTCACCGGTCACCAGACCACAGGAGATACCTGCTACCGGCTTCTTGATCGGAACACCTGCTGCCATCAGAGACATCGTAGATGCGCAGATACTTGCCTGAGAAGTAGAACCGTTGGACTCGAACGTCTCAGAGACGGTACGGATCGCATACGGGAACTCCTCCTCGCTCGGGAGTACCGGAACGAGTGCCTTCTCAGCCAGCGCACCATGTCCGATCTCGCGGCGTCCCGGACCACGGCTGACCTTGGTCTCTCCTACGGAGTAAGACGGGAAATTGTAATGGTGCATATAACGCTTGCTCGTGATGTTCTCATCGAGTCCGTCTACCTTCTGCATCTCAGAAAGCGGAGCCAGCGTCGTAACGGTACAGATCTGCGTCTGTCCTCTCGTAAACATTGCGGAGCCGTGTACTCTCGGAATGATGTCTACCTCGGCAGCCAGCGGACGGATCTGATCGATCGCACGTCCGTCCGGACGCTTGTGATCCTTCAGGATCATCTTGCGGACGGTCTTCTTCTGGTACTGGTAAACAGCCTCCGGAAGGATCGCCAGCCACTCCTCGTTGTCTGCAAATGCCTCTTCCAGCTTCGCAGTCACCTGACGGATGTTCTCCTCGCGCACCTGCTTCACATCGGTAAATACCGCTGCTTCCATCTCCTCCGGTGTCACGATCTCTTTCATCTTTGCGAACAGCTCCTCCGGAACTGCGCAGCTCTCGTAGCTGTGCTTCGGCTTGCCGACCTCTGCTACGATCTGATCGATGAATTTGATGATCTCAAGATTGATCGCATGGCATTTGTAAATGGCATCGATCATCACTTCTTCTTTTACTTCATTTGCGCCGGCCTCGATCATGATGACCTTTTCTCTGGTAGACGCAACGGTCAGCTGCAGGTCACCCTTGTCCCACTGTACCTGAGACGGGTTCACGATCAGCTCGCCGTCTACAAGACCCATCTGCGTCATCGCGCACGGACCGTCAAACGGGATATCGGAAATGCTCGTGGAAATCGCTGCACCGAGCATCGCGGTCAGCTCCGGACGGCACTCCGGATCTACGGACATTACCATATTATTTAAGGTAACGTCGTTGCGGTAATCCTTCGGGAACAGCGGACGCATCGGACGGTCAATGACACGGGAAGTCAGGACTGCATTTTCAGAAGCCTTTCCCTCTCTCTTATTGAAGCCACCCGGGATCTTTCCTACGGAATAAAACTTCTCCTCGTACTCTACGCTGAGCGGGAAGAAATCGATGCCGTCTCTCGGCTTCTCGGAAGCCGTCGCGGTAGAAAGCACGGTCGTATCACCGTAATGCATAAATGCACAGCCATTTGCCTGTGCGCCGACACGTCCGACATCAACGGTCAGAGTTCTGCCGGCTAATTCCATTGAAAAACTCTTGTACATAATCAGTCTCCTTTTCGTTTTGGTGTAAATAACCTGCAAAATGAAACGGATATCTGCAAGAGTCCGAAACTACTGAAAAACAGACTTTGCATCGCGTCTTTTCCTCAAAATCTTCTTTTCAGTGGTCTCGGGACATTTCCTGCAGATCAGTCTTCTTTTGCTTTGATACAGAACAAGGGCGGAAAAATTCCCGCCCTTATTGGTAAATTATTTTCTGATACCAAGTTTTGCAATCAGGGTACGATATCCTTCCAGATCGGTCTTCTTCAGGTATGCAAGAAGTCCTCTTCTCTGACCTACCATCTTCAGAAGTCCTCTTCTGGAGTGATGATCCTTCGGATTGCTCTTCAGATGCTCGGTGAGCTCCTGAATTCTTGCGGTCAGAACTGCGATCTGAACCTCCGGTGAACCTGTGTCGCCCGGCTTTCTTGCGTACTCATTGATGATTGCTGTTTTCTTTTCCTTTGAAATCATGGTTCTCCTCCTAAATATAATCGCCTGATACTAAGAAACCGGTCGGAGTGTCCACGTCTCTGAGTATCGGCTGAATCTCATACCGGAAAACTATAACACAGAATCGGATCCCCGTCAAGGGCGACTTTTCCCTACCGAACCTGCATAAAACAAAAACAGTCCGCAGCCTGCGAGCAGCAGCAAAATGCCAAGCCGGTTGAACCGTTTTGAAAGCGTCTTCCATTTATCCTTTTTTATGACTTCATGGCGTTTCGGGTCATTCGGGTCATAGCAGATCTGCACGCGCTCATTTTTCCGGTATGGGCACGGATACGTCTCTGCCGCATCGACGACTTTTACCGGGCGGCCATCCGCATAAAATTCAAATACCGCCGCCAGCCGGTTGTGGTATTCGGATAAGGCCGCATCCCCCTCGCGCGGTACCGCCACGATGTCCACCACACGTGCCTCTGCCCTGGCAGGATAGCGCAGGTAGCGATACGAGCAGGCATTGCAGATCTGCGCGGCGAGAAAGCACAGCCCGCCCAAAACGAGAAGCACAATGCTCGCATTCCACAGCTCATGATACACGGAAATACTCCTTTCCGGAGGCGATATCCTTCTGCATCTGATGCTTCAGCGCGTCGATGGAGTCAAACTTCTGCTCTGAACGGCTGTAATGCCGCAGCCCGACCGTCGCTTCTCTTCCGTAAATTTTCTGATGAAATTCATACAGATATGTCTCCACGCCAAGGAACGATCCGTCCACCGTCGGCTTGTACCCGATATTGGTCACGCCGTGATACAGCTGCCCTTCCGCCTGCACATCACTGTAGTAGACGCCACATGGCGGCAGAAGTTTCTCCGCCTCCGGAATCAGATTCACGGTCGGCATGCCAAGGCGACGTCCGAGCCGCTGCCCGTGCTGCACGATCCCTCCGACCTCATACGGATAGCCAAGTAGCTCTTCCACCAGCTCCATATCGCCTGCGGCAAGCGCCTGCTTCACAAATGTACTGCTGATCTCCTGACCACGGCAACATTCTTTTTCCACTACGATGACTTTAAATTCATATTTCTTCTGGAGAGACTGCAACAGCGTTACGTCTCCTTTTCGCTCATGTCCGAACCGCCAGTCCGTACCGACGACCACATACGAAGCGTGCAGCTTTTGTTTCAAAATCTCCGACACAAACTGCTCCGGCTCCATATTCAGAATCTCCGGAACAAACGGGCAGCGGATCATCACATCCATCCCGAACGCTTCTACTTTCCGCCGCTTCTCTTCCGGGGAGAGCAGATATGGACGTTCCTCCGGGGCAAGAGAAAAAACGACCGCCTCCAGCCCCTCTTTTTTCAATTCTGTGATTTTCCGGATCAGCTTCTGATGCCCGCGGTGCAATCCGTCGAACTTGCCGAGCGTCACCGCAGACGGGCCATCACAGAAAAAATCCGTCGTATTTTCAAAATATCTCATGTACTATCTCTCTCCGCCTAAAAACATCTTTACCGGCCAGTACCGTCCCTTCGCCTGCCGCCACTCATACACAGCCCAGAACACGCCTTCACTGCTGTAAATCCGGTACCGCATCCCATCTGGTATCGTCACCTCTTCTGCGGCGTCAGCCACCAGCTCCGGTATCGCCTCAATCGGATTGCCGTTTTGCACGAGCCGGTCACCGGCCTGTGTCAGATGCAATGCCTCATACGACTGAAACACCGAATCGACCGGTCGGATCACCTCCGAAAGCCGTCCCGCATCCCTCAGCTGTTCGATCTCGGAAAGCCGCACACTCTCCTCCAGGCGAAACGGCCCGACCTGTGTGCGCAGCAGCGACTCCATACATCCGCCACAGCCCAGCGCTGCCCCGATATCGTGGCACAGCGTCCGGATATAAGTACCCTTCGAGCAGGTCACTTCCATCGTAATGCGCGGCAGGTCGA
The DNA here is from genome assembly GCA_029006155.1 of Lachnospiraceae bacterium. Lineage (GTDB taxonomy): Bacteria > Bacillota > Clostridia > Lachnospirales > Lachnospiraceae > Choladousia. Next base: position 31,531 of record JAQXGF010000027.1, on the reverse strand, counting down.
TCGCGCAGATGCGGATCTGACGGATCGTGATCCTCCGGGCTTTTCGCTCCACCTCGATCCCCTGACGGGCCAGCTCGTAGAGCTTCTTTCCATTTACCTTTAAAGCCGAATACATCGGCGGTACCTGATCCTGCTCACCGATAAACGATGCGATACACGCCCGGACGGCCGGTTCCTCACAGGTGACTGGCTGTTCCTTCAGCACCGTCCCCGTCGCATCCTGCGTATCGGTCGTCACACCGAGCAGCAGCACTGCACGGTAAGTCTTCTCCTTATCCGTCAGAAGCTCGCAGACCTTCGTCGCACTGCCGAGGCAGACCGGAAGTACCCCTTCCGCCTCCGGATCCAGCGTCCCGGTATGGCCGATCTTTTTCTGTCTCAAAATTCCGCGGAGCTTTGCCACCACATCATGGGAGGTAAAGCCCCGCTCTTTGTATACATTGATAATTCCGTCTGTCACTGTTCTTCTCCGCAAAGCTGCTTTTCAATATGGTACGTAATGTTGTTCACAACATCGTAGACACTGCCCTGCATCGTGCAGCCTGCCGCGCGGACATGGCCGCCGCCGCCAAAATAGCTGGCGATCTCGCTCACATCGACCTTTTCTCTGGAGCGCAGGCTCACCTTGAACTGCTGCGGTGCGATCTCGTAGAGGAAAATTGCCGCCTCCACACCGGTCGTCCCCATCAGCTGCTGGACGATCCCTTCCAGATCCGAAGGTCCGACGCCATAAAATGCCATCTCTTTTTGCCGGACTGCGCTGAAAATAATCTTGCCGTCCAAAAGCAGCACACTCTCCAAAAGTGCGCGGCCCAGAATCTGATTCTGATAATACGTCTTATCATAGTACGTATCGTTGATGATCTTATTGCAGCGGACGCCTTTGCGCATCAGCTTTGCCGCCACTTCCAGTGTCTCCGGAGACGTGCAGGAATGCCGGAACACGCCGGTGTCATGCACAATCCCCATATAAAGTGCCTCTGCCACTTCCTGTGAGATCTTTGACGCATCGAGCAGATCCGCTACGATCTCGGACGTCGAGCTGGCATCCGGGCGAATATCGTTGACATCGGCAAAGCCGACGTTGCTGATATGGTGGTCAATGCAGAGCGTATGCTTTGCATTCTGCAAAAGCGGCAGCGCATCGCCAAGCCGCTTCTCATCCGCACAGTCCAGGGAAATAAAAAGATCATGCGGCGCATCTGCATGGAACACATGGGAGACCGTCTCCGTCCCTTTTAGCATCGTAAACGACTTTGGAAATTCTTCCAGATATACCTGCACCGCAAGATGCGGATAATTTTCTTTCAGATACAGATACAGTCCGATACAGGATCCCACCGCATCGCCGTCCGGCCGGATATGTCCGGCAATCCCGACGGAATGTACACCCTGCAGTTCTTCTTCAAGCTTCAGTGTCCTGTTCATGCTCTTCCTCATCTCTCTTCCGTACATCATCGATCAGCTTCGTCATCGTCACTCCATATTCAATCGACTGATCCAGAATGAACCGGATCTCCGGCGTATTTCTGAGGTTTACCGTGCGTGCCAGCTGACGGCGGATATAGCCCTCCGCGCTCTTTAAGCCTGCCAGCGTGTTCTGTGCCGCCTCTTCATTGCCCAGCACGGAAATATACGCCTTGCATGTCTTCAGATCCGGCGCGACTTCTACCGCTACTACGGAGGTCATCGGCGCAATCCGCGGATCCTTGATCTCATTCTGGATAATCACGGAAAGCTCCTTCTGTACCTCCCCGTTGATCCGCGTATTTTTAATACTGTTTTTTCTCATAGATATCCCTTTCTTCCATATTACTGCTTCTTCCACATACAGCCACCCGGTATTGCGCCGGATGGCTGTACGCCACGAAGCAATGGCACAGAGGCTATCTCGGAACCTCTACCATGATATATGCTTCTACGATATCCATCTCCTGAATATCATTAAATTTCTCAAATACAAGTCCGCACTCGTAGCCGGCCTTGACTTCCTTTACGTCGTCCTTGAAACGCTTCAGGGATGCAAGTGCTCCCTCGTAAATCTGCTTGCCCTCTCTCGTGATGCGTACCTTGCAGCCTCTCTGGAACGTACCATCCAGTACATAAGAACCAGCGATCGTGCCGACACCGGACGCCTTGAATGTCTGGCGTACCTCTGCATGGCCGATGACTTTCTCCTCGTAGACCGGATCAAGCATACCCTTCATCGCTGCCTCGACATCTGCGATCGCATCGTAGATGACACGGTACAGACGTACATCGACGCCCTCGCGCTCTGCAGTCGCCTTTGCCGTCGCATCCGGACGCACGTTAAATCCGATGATGATCGCATTGGACGTAGATGCCAGGATGACATCGGACTCATTGATCGCACCGACACCACCGTGGATGATCTTTACGACTACCTCGTCATTGGAGAGCTTCAGCAGGCTCTGCTTCACTGCCTCGACGGAACCCTGTACGTCTGCCTTGACGATGATATCCAGCTCCTTTAAGTTGCCTGCCTGAATCTGGGAGAACAGATCATCCAGAGACATTCTGGACTTCGTCTCCTCCAGCATCCGCTCACGGCCCTCGCTGATGAAGGTCTCTGCAAAGCTTCTTGCTTCCTTCTCATTCTCCATCGCCATGAAGATCTCGCCTGCATTCGGCACATCGGAAAGTCCGAGGATCTCGACCGGTGTGGACGGACCTGCCTCTTTGACACGGCGTCCCTTATCATCCATCATCGCACGTACCTTACCGTGGCAGGATCCCGCTGCGATCGGATCACCGACATGCAACGTACCTTTCTGTACCAGCACCGTTGCGACCGGTCCCTTACCCTTATCCAGCTCTGCCTCGATGACAAGACCTCTCGCGCGGCGGTTCGGGTTTGCCTTCAGCTCTGCGACTTCTGCCGTCAGAAGGATCATCTCCAGAAGGTTGTCGATACCCTCATGGGTGTGTGCGGATACCGGAACACAGATCGTGCTTCCGCCCCAGTCCTCCGGGATCAGGCCCTGCTCAGAGAGCTCCTGCTTTACACGGTCGATATTTGCACTCGGCTTATCGATCTTGTTGATCGCTACGATGATCTCGATGCCGGCTGCCTTTGCATGGCTGATCGCCTCGAGCGTCTGCGGCATCACGCCGTCGTCTGCCGCTACGACCAGGATCGCGATATCGGTAGAATTGGCACCACGCATACGCATTGCGGTAAATGCCTCATGGCCCGGCGTATCCAGGAAGGTGATCTTCTGTCCGTTGATCGATACAACGTACGCACCGATGTGCTGCGTGATTCCACCTGCCTCGCGGTCGATGACATGCGTGTCACGGATCGCATCCAGCAGGGAAGTCTTACCATGGTCAACGTGTCCCATAACGCACACAACCGGCGGACGGGCTACGAGTGTCTCCTCCGGATCCTCATCTTCCTTCAGGAGCTCCTCGATCACATCGACTTTTACTTCCTTCTCACAGATGCAGTTGAACTCCAGCGCGATCTCCTCTGCCTTGTCAAAGTCGATCTCCTGGTTGACCGTCACCATCGTACCCTGTAAAAACAGCTTCTTTACGATCTGTGCCGGCTGTACCTTCATCGCCTCGCCGAGCTCGCTGATCGTCAGCTTCTCCGGAATCGTGATCGTGCGGATCGTATCCTCCGGCTTCTCCTGCTTCTGTACCGGCGGCTTTACCGGAGCCTGCGTCTTCTTTCCACCCTTCTGGTTCGGACGTCCGCTCTGGTTCTTCTCCATCCGCTCGAGCTTCTCACCCTTCTCCACGCGGTTGCGGTCGCCGCGCTCCGTGCGCTTTCTGCTCTCCTTCTCCAGCGGCTTGGACTCGGTCGGAGCCTTCGGGATGTTTACGCCGTTGCCTCTTCCGCCCTGGCCTCTGCCCTGACCGTCATAAGAACGTCCATTGCCTCTTCCCTGGCCGTCACGTCCACCGCCCTGGCTTCTGCCCTGACCGTCATAGGAACGTCCACCCTGGCTTCTGCCACCATTTTGCGGACGGTCGCCCTGTGTTCTTGCACGGTCGCCCTGCGGTCTGCTGCCCTGCGGACGATCGCTCTGCGGTCTTGTGCCTGTGCCGGTGCTCTGCGGCTTTGCTGCCGTCTCCGCTGCCTTTACCGGTGCTGCAGCCTTTGTCTCCGGAGCACTTGCTGCCTCCGCCGTCTTTGCCGGTGCGGCCTCCTTCGGTGCACTCTCCGTCTTTACTGCCGGCTTTGCCGCGCTCTGGCTCTTTTCTGCCTGCGGCTTTGCGCCCTGCGGTTTGCTGCCCTGCGGCTTCGGTCTCGCCCCCGGCTTTACCATTCCAGTCTTACTGTTCTGAGGACGGAACACCTGTATAATATTTTTCTTTTTCGGCGGCTGTGCGCCTGCCTCAGTCGCCTCCGTTCTCTTCTCTGCATCTGTATCCTTCTGCATCTGCTCATCCTCCTTCATCTTTGCCGATATCTCCCTGTTCTCTTTCCGAAGCCCTTCTGCAGGCTCATGCTCTCTGATCGTCGCCATATTCATGCCCTCCGTTTCCATTCTTTATCCCTGCCTGTTCCAGCTTTTTCTGTATGGAACCGGAAAGCCCCTGATCCAGCACCGCCAGCGATGCACGGAATTCACATCCGATCGCTGCCCCCAGCGCTTCCTTTTCTCCATAAAAGTAAATGGGGGTCTCGTAAAACTCGCACATATTCCGAAATTTCTTCGCGGTATTTGCCGATGCCTCTTCCGATACAAGCACCAGAAACGCTTTCCCGGACTTTACCGCAGCCTCTGTCTGAAACTCACCGGATGCGATTTTACCTGCCTTCTTCGCAATACTGATAAGCGATAATACGCTATCTCTTTTCAAACGCTTCAATCTCCTTCTTCAGGCTCTCATATGTCTCCTCCGGCACCTTCACCTTCAGCGACCGCTCCAGACCTTTGTTCTTTACGGCCTGTTCGAAGCAGCTCATGGAACGGCACAGATAAGCGCCTCTTCCATTTTTCCTTCCGGTCGTATCGAGCACAATGTCTCCTTCTGCCGTCCTGAGAACCCGCATCATATCCTTTTTCTGTTTCATTTCCTGACATCCCGTGCACTTACGCAGCGGGATCTTCTTTGCCGGTGCTGCCATACTTACTCCTGACCGTCGTCTGCAGCCGCATCCTCTGCCGGAGCTTCCGGCTCCTCTGCTGCGTCCTCTGCAGTCTCCTCAGATCCCTCCTCGTAGGAATCGTCGTCCGCATCCTCGTCCTCGTAATAGTCCTCTTCGTATTCCAGAAGATCACCGGACTCACGTGCCTGTGTCTCACTCTTGATATCGATCTTGAAACCGGTCAGACGTGCTGCCAGTCTCGCGTTCTGTCCTTCCTTACCGATCGCAAGGGAGAGCTGATAATCCGGGACAACGACCTTCGCCGTCTTCTCATCCGGATCCGCCAGCACGTAGATAACCTTGGCCGGGCTTAACGCATTCTCAATCAGGAGCGCCGGATTCTCATCCCAGTTGATGATATCGATCTTCTCGCCGTTCAGCTCATCGACCACCGCATTGACACGTGCACCGTTCACACCGACACAGGCTCCGACCGGATCGACATCCGGATTGTTGGACCATACTGCGATCTTTGTGCGGCTGCCTGCCTCACGCGCGATACTCTTGATCTCTACGATACCGTCGTGTACCTCGGTTACCTCTTCCTCGAAAAGGCGCTTTACAAATTCCGGATGTGTCCGGGATACAAGCACCTTCGGTCCCTTCGGCGTATCCTTTACTTCCAGCACACATACCTTGATACGCTGAGTCGGATGATAGACCTCTCCGCGGATCATCTCCTCACTGTTGAGCATTGCATCCACCTTGCCGAGATTCACGCTGACGTTACGCCCGATATAGCGCTGTACGATACCGGTCACGATATCCTTTTCCTTCTCATAATATTCTTCGAACAGCACCTTGCGCTCTTCCTCGCGGATCTTCTGAAGGATCACATTCTTTGCATTCTGCGTTGCGATACGGCCAAACTCTTTGGACTTGATATCCACGCGCACGATATCGCCGAGTTCGTATCTTGGATCCTTCATTCTGGCATCTGCCAGGCTGATCTCCTCCAGATCATCTTCCACGACATCTACCACCCGCTTCTCCGCATAAATTTCGAATTCACAGGTCTTCGGATCAATATTTACTACTACATTATTGGCCTCATTTCTTCCATAATGATTCTTGCATGCCTGCAGCAGCGACTGCTTGATCGCGTCGAGCAATGTATCCTTGCTGATATTTTTTTCCTTTTCGAGCACTTCAAGCGCCTCGAATAACTCGCTGTTCATTTTCTTATCATCCTCCCTGTATGTTAAAAATCAAATGCCAAACGTACCAGTGCTATATCCGCACGGGCAAATTCCATCTCTTCTCCGCCTTCCAGCTCCAGCACAATCTTTTCCTTATCATATGCCTTCAGGATACCGATGAAGTCTTTCTGATGCTGGATCGCCCGAAACGTCTTCACCTCTACTTCTTCTCCGATGCTGCGTGCAAAATCCTTATCCTTTTTCAGCGGCCGTCCGAGTCCCGGTGAGCTTACCTCAAGGATATATGCATCCTCGATAAAATCATGCTCATCCAGTAGATCGCTCAGCGCCCTGCTGACCAGTTCGCAGTCATCCACGGTGATTCCGCCCGGCTTATCGATGTAAGCCCGCAGATACCAGTTGCCGCCTTCCTTTACATACTCTACATCCACAAGTTCGAACTGATGCTGCTCAATCAGCGGCATGATCAGTTCTTCTGTCTTCTGCTCGTAGATCTCTCTCTTGCTCATTCACAATCCTCCTGCCGGTTTTCCTGAAACATGAAAAAGGTTTTTTCACAAATAAGAGTGGACCAACGGCCCACTCTTACATTCGTGCTTTATCTATTTCTTTGCCATCATAGCACTATTTTACGGAAAATGCAAGGGCTATTCCGAAAATCTTTGTGTTGGCGATCGTTTTTGCTGTAAAATAAAAAATCCCCGGCAGGATTGCTCCTGTCGGGGAAAAGAATACAAACAATTATGGATTCATCAAGCCTTTCCGTCACTGCCAAGTACATTGACGATCTTGTGAGCTACCATTTCCTTAACAGCCTGACGAGCCGGCTTCAGGTACTGGCGCGGATCGAAGTGATCCGGATGCTCAGCAAAGTACTTACGGATGGTTCCGGTCATAGCCAGACGGATATCGGAGTCGATGTTGATCTTGCAAACGGCAAGCTTCGCAGCCTGTCTCAGCTGATCCTCCGGAATACCTACTGCATCCGGCATATTTCCACCGTACTGGTTGATCATCTTAACGAACTCCTGCGGTACGGAAGAAGAACCGTGAAGAACGATCGGGAAGCCCGGCAGTCTCTTGATGCACTCTTCCAGAACGTCGAAACGAAGTGGTGGCGGAACAAGGATGCCATCTGCATTTCTTGTGCACTGATCAGCGGTGAACTTGTAAGCGCCATGGCTCGTTCCGATTGCGATAGCCAGGGAATCGCAGCCTGTTCTGCTTACGAACTCCTCAACCTCTTCCGGACGTGTATAGCTTTCATGACCAGACTCAACGACTACCTCGTCCTCGATACCAGCCAGAGTACCCAGCTCAGCCTCAACAACGACGCCGTGTGCATGTGCGTACTCAACAACCTGCTTGGTCAGAGCGATGTTGTCCTCGAAGCTCTTAGAAGAAGCGTCGATCATGACAGAGGTGAATCCGCCATCGATGCAGCTCTTGCAGAGCTCGAAGCTGTCGCCGTGATCCAGATGCAGAGCGATCGGGATCTCCGGGTTCTCAGCTACAGCAGCCTCAACCAGCTTTACCAGATAGGTGTGGTTCGCATAAGCTCTTGCTCCCTTGGAAACCTGCAGAATAACCGGGGACTTCAGCTCGCCGGCAGCTTCTGTAATACCCTGAACGATTTCCATGTTGTTTACGTTGAAAGCGCCGATTGCGTAGCCGCCATCGTAGGCTTTCTTAAACATTTCAGTGGTTGTTACTAATGCCATAATTCTTTTCCTCCTTTAGTACTTATGACCTAGTCTCGGTATGGCTTGCATCGCCACACCGATCATCGCTATTTTACCACAGATTTTTCCTGTTGACGAGACAAATTTTTCAGATTGATAAATTTTTATTTTGTGAATTGTTCCGATAATCAAAAAAATTGAAAAAATTCAAAAAAGGTGTTGACAGTATCAAAAATCCATAGTATAGTATTACTTGCTTGTGAGTCAGGCACACATGCGATAGTAGTACAGTTGGTAGTACGCCACCTTGCCAAGGTGGAGGTCGCGGGTTCGAGTCCCGTCTGTCGCTCTTCCGCTCTCAGAGATTTCTGAGAGCTTTTTATTTTTATAATCTCCTTCTTATTCTGCCATCTCCTCTATTTCCTTCTATATTTCCTTTTACAATCCCTGTATCTTTCTGTCATCCATTTCATACCTTGTTTATTTTTTACTACTTGTTATTCTCTCTTGTTTTCCGTTTTTGTTACTACTCTCTCTTTTCTGTAAATATCTTTATCTTTTATACCATTCCATTTCATAATTTCTTTTATCTCTATAAATGTTCAAGTGCCGGAATGTGCATGAATATCATCGTACACGCCAAAAAAATCCTCCCTCGGTCAAGACATTTTCATCTCAACCAAGGAAGGATTCCTACGGTTCTTATTTCTGCCGATCGCCTCTGCGACAATTCCGGCAAAACTGCCCACAAAACTTTATCTGTAACGTGCCGCCGAAGCCTTTGCACCTGCCTCAGCCTTCTCCTGACCCTACCAGGTTCTCGATCCAGATCCCCTTCTTCACGAGAATGTAGCCGATCACGCATTTGATGATATCCGGAATCTGGCAGAGCAGATACGTCACGAGAATCGGAAAACCGGAAAACCGGCTCAGGACAAACGCCAGTGGAATCGCGCAGATCCACATGAAGCCGCCATCAAAGAAAAAGGTAATGCCGGTCTTTCCTCCGGAGCGGATCGTAAAATAGGCGGCATTCAAAAATGCCTGGAACGGCATCATCGCTGCTGAGATCAGGATAAACTGCGTCGCCAGCGCGCGGACACTCTGCTCTGTCTTATAAATATGAGGAAAGACAAATGCCAGACCGACCAGCACGACCGCGATGCCAAGGCAGCTGACTACCGAGAAGAAGATCAGCTTCCGGTCGGTGTCCTTCGCCTCCTCCAGTTTCCCGGCACCGAGCAGCTGCCCGATGATGATCGCGATCGCATTTCCCATCGCGATCCAGATCACGTTGCATACATTTGAAATCGTCGAAGATATATTCTGGGCTGCGATCACCTCCAGCCCGTACATGGAATAACACTGCGCCAGCATCGCCATCCCAAGTGACCAGATAAATTCGTTGAACATCAGCGGCGAACCCTTTACCAGAATCTTCCAGGCAAGGCTGCCCGGCACTTTCAGCGAACGATACACACCCCGGATAAAGGCAAACCGCTCCGCACGGCGGTGCGTCCACGATACGATCAGCACACACTCCACGCAGCGTGCCACGACCGTCGCAGCCGCCGCACCCTCTACGCCAAAGCCCGGAATCGCGCCAAGGCCAAAGATCAGCAGGTAGTCGAGCACCGTGTTCGTCGCCACCGCCACGATCCCGGCCCGCATCGGCGCGACCGTCTCTCCGGTCTCACGCAACGTACTCGCATAGATCTGGGCCAGTGTATACGGCACAAGCCCGATCAGCATGATCCGCAGATAGCGCATGCCATAGTCTAACGTCAGCTCCACCATCCCGCTGCCGCTCTCATCATGCAGATAAAGCATAATCAATTTCTCGCCCTGCGTCAGAAACAGCAGGATTCCGGCTACCGTAAGTACAAAGCACGAAATCAGTTTAAACCGGAACGTGTTGCGAAATCCTTCGGTATTGCCACTCCCGAAAAACTGTGCGCCAAAGATCCCTGCGCCGGAGAGCATTCCAAATACGCTGAGATTAAAGACAAACAGCAGCTGATTGACCACCGCGACACCGGACATCTGCTCCGTCCCGATCCGCCCGATCATAATATTGTCGATCATCGCGACAAAATTCGTAATTCCGTTCTGCACCATGATCGGCACCGCAATCGCCAGCGCCATCGCGTAAAACTTCCGATCACCGATGTATCTCTTCAAATTCATAATTCCCCCTCGTATACTTCCACTTTATTTCTGTGGCAGCGAGCCATGCAAGCCATACCCTCATCTCACGCCCGCGCTTTTTTGCCACCGTTATGTATGCATTTCCTCACCCAAGATACCGCAGCACATACACCGTCGTCCGGTTCTTCTCATTGATCAGGAATGTCTCCTCGACCCGATATTCCGGATGGCGCCGCACTGCCTCCGCCACGAACTGTGGCTCTGTCACATAGAGAATCAGCACTGCATTCTCCTTCAGGTGCTGCGGTGCCTTCCGGAAAAACTCCAGATACAGCTCGTGAATCTCCTGCTTCGGCTTCGCCTGTGTCACCTGCGGAAGGTCCGAAATGATCTCATCAAACAGATACGCATGCTCAAACGTGAAGAAATCACGGTTGATAAACTGGATCCGGCAACCGGCCCGCTGGGCATTGACGCGTGCTTTCTCGATCGCCTCTCCGAAAATATCCAGCCCGTAGATCTCCTTCGCCTTCACGGCCTTATTCCGCTCGATCAACATCGTCCCGACGCCGCAGAACGGATCCAGGATCTGGCCATCCTCTTTTAAATACTTCACCGCAAGCTCTGCCGTCAGCGCCGCATTGACCGGCGCGATCGACGATGCGACGAATTCCTTCCTATAAGAAAAGCGCTTATCTTTGATCGTATACAGCTTCAGAAACGGTGTAAATCCTCCGTCCTTTCGCTCTAACAGCCGCACCTCAGCCTCATAATCCGTAGCCGAGTTGATCCACATGCCTTTGGAAGCACGCTCCAGCGCATCCGAAACCTTCCGGATATAGGCGCCCTTTTTGGATGCTTCCATCCGGCCCTTCAGCTCAATGCGGAACCGGTATGGCCCCGCTCCGCTGTGCATCCGCTGCATGCGCTTCGTCAGGGAACCCTCCTGCTCCGACTCCTCACCCAGTCTACGCCCGATCAGTTCCGGATCCGATTGCGGCAAAGCCTCTGCTTCAATCGGAAACAGCAGCTCTGTGTACGTACGGATCGGAAGGATCTCCCGCATCGGCACTCCATTTACGCGCACGCCGCCCTTTAACCGCCGGCAGCAGCCAGATGGAAACTTCCGGGCCGTCACCGCGCTCTGCTCCTTATTCGTGACGAGGATCACATCTTCCGCCTGATCCAGCGCGGTAAACGGATGCAGCTCCAGCTTTTGGTGCTTCAGCACCATCGCCTGCAGCATCCGGATCTCCTCCGCCACATGCTTCTGCTCTTCCGGAGCCGCCTGCACGCTGCGCAGCTCCTGCAGCCGCTCCTGCAAAGCCCCCAGATACGGCGTATAATCCATATGCTCCATCGCTTTCAGATAGTCTGCCCGGATAAAGCGGGTCGTTTCCTTCTGATAAGTCTCAAACAAAAGCGGCAGAAGATCTTCTGATTCCATCTTTCCGAGCAGAATCGCCGCATTTTTCCGCACCTTCGGATCCTCATGTGCCAGCAGATCCCCCAGCACGGAAAAATCTCCGCCGAGCAGATAGGCAAATGCCCGGACCTCTTTTTCATCCTTGAGTGCACTGCGCAGCGCGATCAAATTCGCCCGGACATCGACTCCTTTGCAGATTGCTTCATAATATTCTCTGATCATTTTCCCTTTGCCTCTTTGCATTCTTCTATGTAGTTCATTACATCATCGCGGAACTCTTCCCATTTGTCCTCATGCTCTACATAGTACAACGGGCATTCCTTTCCAGTGACATCATAGTGCCGGATGATATGCTCCCGGTCCAGATGATACTCGCAGACCAGCCATGCGGTGAGGTGTACGAGCGAGGTATACGTCGCTTCCGTAAACCGTCCGCTGTCGTCGAGGTGACAGTTCTCAATCGAGATCGACAGGTGGTTCATGGAGTTGGATGCGTAAGCGATCTCTCCCGGTGGCACGCACTCGATGATCTCGCCCTCCAGTCCGACAACAAAATTGGCGCTCATCGACACATCCTGCAGATCCTTCAGGCTTTCAAAATAGTCGTGGTTCTGCTGGGCTGTCGTCTTCGGATTGCCAAGGTAATGCACGACGACATACTCGATCGCATCGGTCTTCGTCCCCGGTCTGGACCAGTCATTGATCGTGAGCAGCTGCTCGTCGATATCCGGATACGGCACCGGATTCGTCTGCTCCGTCTCGGTCTCCGGTGCTTCTGTCTCGATCGGAATCGTGGAGCTCTCCTCCAGAAGTGCATCGACATCCATATCATCTTTTGGAAGCTGCGACAGCAGCAGATAGACGGCCAGTGCGGTCAGCAGCATGGCAATCGCCCAGATCAGCGCCCTGCGAACGTAACGCCCGCTTCCATTTCCAGTACGTCTCTGTCTGTTTTTCATAAGTCTGTATCGATATCCTTTCCTGAATTTCCAGTGTCTCATCTGTCAAAGCAAACACCCTCTAGTATACAACAGGAATCGAAAAAAGAACAGCTTTTCTTATCGGAAAAGCTGTCCTCTTTTTCCCATTTTCTATTTACTGCTCGACGCTGTAGTTCGGAGCTTCCTTCGTGATGTGGATATCATGCGGATGTGACTCCTTCAGGGATGCTGCGGAAATCTTGACAAATCTGCCTTTTTCCTTCAGATCCTCGATCGTCGGTGTACCACAGTAGCCCATACCGGACTTCAGTCCACCGATCAGCTGGAATACCGTATCCTCGACGCTTCCCTTGTATGCCACACGGCCTTCCACGCCTTCCGGAACGAGCTTCTTCGCATTGGACTGGAAGTAACGGTCCTTGCTGCCATTCTCCATCGCAGCGATGGAACCCATGCCACGGTATACCTTGTACTTTCTTCCCTGGTACAGCTCGAAGGTTCCCGGGCTCTCGTCGCATCCTGCGAACATGCTGCCCATCATGCAGACATTCGCGCCGGCTGCGATCGCCTTCGTCATATCTCCGGAATACTTGATACCGCCATCTGCGATGATCGGAATGCCGTACTCCTTTGCTACCTGGTAGCAATCCATGACCGCTGTGATCTGCGGAACACCGATACCTGCCACGACACGGGTCGTACAGATGGATCCCGGTCCGATTCCGACCTTGACTGCGTCTGCGCCTGCCTCGATCAGTGCGCGCGCCGCCTCACCGGTCGCTACATTTCCCGCGATGACCTGCAGATCCGGATAATGCTCCTTGATCGTGCGAACACAGTGCAGTACATTCGCGGAATGTCCATGTGCGCTGTCCAGTACAACAACGTCTACCTGCGCCTCTACCAGTGCAGCGGTACGCTCCAGCACATTTGCCGTGATACCGATCGCCGCGCCGCAGAGCAGGCGTCCCTTTGCATCCTTTGCAGAATTCGGGTACTTGATCTGCTTTTCAATATCTTTAATTGTAATAAGACCCTTCAGATTGAAATTGTCATCTACGATCGGAAGCTTCTCTTTTCTCGCCTTTGCAAGAATCTTCTTTGCCTCCTCAATCGTCGTGCCGACCTTGGCTGTGATCAGCCCTTCCGATGTCATCGACTCGCGGATCGGCTTGGAGAAATCCTCCTCAAACAGCAGGTCTCTATTCGTGATGATACCAACCAGCTTGCCGTTCTCTGTGATCGGAACGCCGGAGATCCGGAACTTCGCCATCAGGTTGTTCGCATCTTCCAGTGTGTGGTCCGGAGAAAGGTAGAACGGATCTGTAATGACGCCATTCTCAGAACGCTTTACTTTGTCCACCTCTTCTGCCTGCTGCTCAATAGACATGTTCTTATGAATAATACCGATACCGCCCTGTCTCGCCATCGCGATCGCCATGCGATGCTCTGTGACCGTATCCATCCCGGCACTCATCATAGGAATATTCAACCGGATCTTTTTCGTCAGGTATGTGGTCAAATCCACCTGGTTCGGAATCACTTCAGAGTATGACGGCACAAGCAGCACATCATCAAAGGTAATTCCCTCACCTATAATCTGTCCCATGTCAATTTCCTCTCTTTCTGATTGGGTCTTCTGTAACTATGTGGCTTTGACTAGAGAGTTTAACAAATTCATCTAATAATGTCAACCGGAATTTTCCGCAAATCTTTTCTTTCTTTTTCCCGGTCGATTATCCCTGAAATTCGCTCAGCTTTTTCAAAAGCCGGATCAGCTCCCGGCTGTCCTCCTCGCCGAGATAGTCGTGGAGGCGGCCATACCAGGCCAGCACCCTGCGGTTCATACTGACGGCGTGCTCCCGTCCGAGCTCTGTGATGTGCACCACGACCCGGCGGCTGTCCTTCGCATCCTCACTGCGCACGATCAGCTCCTTTTCCTCCAGACGGCGCAGGATATCTGCCATCCGTCCGGAGCCGACGCCGAGCTGCTCTTTTAACACACCGGAGTACACGCCATCGTGCTTGTAGGCAAGATAATGCAGCAGCCCCTCCTCACCGCTCGCGCTGGCGGTCGTGACCTTCTGCTCCCTGCGTCTGCCAAGGCCCGCCATCGCAGCATACAGCTCCTCACTGATCGCATCCGGATCCTTCGCCGTCTGCGTTTCTTCTGTTCTCACTTCTCTCTCCCTCTGTGGCATATCCTCTGTATGCCTCATCCTTTCCTGCCATCCTTCATCCGCGCTCATCCCACGGAATATATGCATGCTCCACCATCAGGCTCTTGTACGCCGGGCGGATGATCTTATCCATGCTCACGAGCTCCTCCATCCGGTGTGCACTCCAGCCGACGATCCGGGCGATCGCAAACAGCGGAGTGTACAGCTCTACCGGAATGCCGAGCATATCATAGACAAATCCGCTGTAGAAGTCCACGTTCGGGCTGACGCCTTTATACATCTTGCGCTGCTTCGCGATGAGCATCGGGGCGATCCGCTCGATCTGCTCGTACAAAAGTGAATCCTCTTCCCGCTGCTTCTGTACCGCCAGCTGCTTCACGAAGGACTTCAGCACGCGTTCACGCGGATCGGAGACGGAATAGACTGCATGGCCCATTCCATAGATCAGTCCCTTGTGGTCAAACGTCTCCTTGTTCAGAATCTTCGCAAGGTATGCCTCGATCTCCTCGTCGTCATGGTAGTCCCGCACATGTGCGCGGATGTCGTCCATCATCTTCATGACCATAATATTGGCTCCGCCATGCTTCGGCCCCTTCAGGGAAGAAAGCGCCGCTGCGATCGCGGAATACGTATCCGAACCGGAAGATGTCACGACACGGGTCGTAAAGGTGGAATTGTTTCCGCCGCCATGCTCCATGTGGAGAATCAGCGCTACCTCGAGCACCTTCGCCTCCAGGTGGTTGAACTGCATGTCCGGGCGGAGCATCCGCAGAAAATTCTCCGCGGTCGAGAGCTGCGGATCCGGGCGGTGGATGTACATACTGCCGTCCCGCTCATAATGATTGTATGCATGATAGCCATAGACGGCCAGCATCGAGAAAATACTGATCAGCATGATCGACTGCCGCAGCACATTGTCGAGATCGAGTACCGTCGCCTTTTTATCATAGGAAGCGAGCGTCAGCACACTCTTCGTCATCGAGTTCATAATGTCGGCACTCGGCGCCTTCATGATGACATCGCGTGTAAAATTCGTCGGCAGATCCCGGCTCTCCGCGATCACCTGCTTGAACTGCTCCATCTCTGCCCGATCCGGAAGCTTCCCGAACAGAAGCAGATAGGCGGTCTCCTCAAACCCAAACAGGCTGTCTCCATCTCCCGCGATGAGATCCCGTACATTGTAGCCGCGGTACCAGAGCTCTCCGTCGCACGGGATCCGCTCCTCCCCGTTTTCCTTAAATGCCACGACGTTTGAAATATTCGTCAGGCCGGTCAGCACGCCCTTTCCATTCAGGTCACGCAGTCCGCGCTTCACACCGTATTTCAGATACAGCTCCTTGTCGATCTGATCAGCCTGTGCGCAGACTGCCGCCTGCCCCTCCATGTAGTCCTTCATATCCGTATCCTTCATAAAGCCCTCCTTCTTTTCTGCCATGATGTCCTGCCTCGCAGGCTCCCCTCCCAGTGTCATTTAACCCAAAATATCTCGCAGTGCGAGTTTTTAGTATTCTAGCATACCTTTGAAATTTTTGTCAACTCATTCCTGCACCTTTCCCGCTTCTATCACGCGGTCATTTTTCCTTATAATACAGCATGCAGTGGCAATATCCCTCAAATTCCGGATCTGCGATCTGCTCCCGGAACTCTTTGCACATGCATTTGGTATCTTCGGTCATCTCCCGGCGGCACGGGCAGTATCCGCCGCGCGCCTTCAGCCCTTCTTTTACCATATCAACCATTTCTTTATTCTCATTCAAACGTACTTTCATGTCATTTTCCCCCGTTTTCTATTTTTACGGTCAACCATCCCGGAGCCAGAGCCGCGCGCTCTATAAAAAAAGGCGCCGCCCCACCATCCATGGATGATCGCACGGCACCCTGCTATTTTCACAATATCTGTTCCTGCGCGCAACGACTCCGGCGAATCGCTTACCCAAGCAGCGTTTCCTCCAGCTGCTGTCTCGACTGATAGCCGACCGCCGTCTTTGCGACCTCGCCGTTTTTCACGAGCACGAGCATCGGGATCGCGGTCACGCCAAAGCGGTCTGCCAGCTCCGGCTCCTCATCGACATTCACCTTGCCCACGAGCACCTCCGGATGTGCCTCGCTAAGCTCCTCCACGACCGGGGCGAGCATCTTGCACGGTCCACACCAGCTGGCCCACAGATCCAGGATGACCGGCTTGTCTGATTTTATGACTTTCTCTTCAAAATTATCACGATTAATTACGGTAACTGCCATATGAAATGCCTCCTTCTGTTTTCTGATCCGGCGGCTTATGTCCTACCCTGATGTAAAAGCTCCGCCGTCTCAGCTTCATTGTAACAATTTTTCCTGACTTGTCAACGGGGCTGGGGGTTTACTTTTTCACAGAAATGTATTAAAATTTACTACGATCATATTTTAAAATAAAGGAGATATGGACATGAACATTTCACCATTGCAGAAAGCAAGATATGAGTACGCTCCGAAGCTTCCGGGCATGCTCAGACATGGCATTGCAGACATCTGTGTAAAGGAAGGCGAGGCCACTCAGAGCGTCGCTGACCAGGATAAGATCAAAGCACTTTTCCCGAATACATACGGAAAAAATGAGATCACCTTCCAGAAGGGCCAGAACACCTCTGCTGACAAGAAGCAGGTCGTAGGTGTCATCCTCTCCGGCGGACAGGCACCGGGCGGACACAATGTCGTATGCGGACTGTATGACGCATTAAAGGCTACCAACTCCGAGAACGTCCTTTACGGATTCCTGGGCGGCCCGAGCGGACTGATCGAGGACAAGTACCTGATCTTCGACGACGCGTACATCAATGAGTACCGCAACACCGGCGGATTCGACATCATCGGTTCCGGCAGAACAAAGCTCGAGACCGAGGAGCAGTTCGAAGTAGCAGCTGAGGTGTGCAAGAAGCACGGCATCACCGCGATCGTTATCATCGGTGGCGACGATTCCAATACAAACGCTGCTGTTCTCGCTGAGTATTTCGCAGCACACAACACCGGCGTACAGGTCATCGGATGCCCGAAGACCATCGACGGCGACCTGAAGAACGACGATATCGAGTGCTCCTTCGGTTTCGATACCGCGACCAAGACTTACAGTGAGCTGATCGGAAACATCGAGAGAGACTGCAACTCCGCAAAGAAGTACTGGCACTTCATCAAGGTCATGGGACGTTCCGCTTCCCACGTTGCCCTGGAGTGTGCACTGAAGACACAGCCGAACATCTGCCTCATCTCTGAGGAAGTCGCTGAGAAGAAGATGTCTCTTTCCCAGATCGCTGACTACATCGCAGATTCCGTAGCGACCAGAGCAGCAAATGGCATGAACTTCGGTGTTGCGATCATCCCGGAGGGCGTCGTAGAGTTCGTTCCGGAGTTCTCCGTACTGATCCAGGAGATCAACGAGCTCCTCGCCGGCAGCAAGGCAGACGAGTTCAATGCGCTTCCGACCTGGGCTGACAAGTATGCATTCATCGAAAAAGGTCTGACCAAAGAGTCCATGGCTGTATTCGCAATCCTTCCGCAGGCGATTCAGCAGCAGCTCTTCCTCGAGAGAGACCCGCACGGCAACGTACAGGTATCCCTGATCGAGTCCGAGAAGCTGTTCTCCGCTCTTGTAAAGGATAAGCTGGAGGCAAGAAGAGCAGCTGGTACATACAACGGCAAATTCAATGCCCTTCATCATTTCCTTGGATACGAGGGAAGATGTGCATTCCCGTCGAACTTCGACGCAGACTACTGCTACTCCTTAGGCTACAACGCATTCATGCTGATCCAGTATGGCTACACCGGATACCTTTCCAAGGTCTCCAACCTCTCTGCTCCGGCAAATGAGTGGGTAGCCGGCGGTATGCCGATCACGAAGATGATGAACATGGAGAGACGTCACGGCGAGGACAAGCCGGTCATCAAGAAGGCGCTCGTAGAGCTGGATGGCGCTCCGTTCAAATACTTCGAGTCTCACCGTGAAGAGTGGGCAAAGGATACCTGCTTTGTATATCCGGGTGCGATTCAGTACTACGGACCGACCGAGGTTTGCGATATCACCACGATCACCCTTGCACTTGAGCACCAGAAATAAATCTCAGATATAAGACGAGCCCTCCGGCGATCCTCTGCGGATTTGCCGGAGGGCTTTTTCGTCTCCATCCCCTGGCTATTACTTTTTAAGCGTCTCATTCATACTTCCGGTCCGATAGCCGAGCAGATCCAGGGTGACATAGGAAAATCCCAGCTCTTTTAATGTCGTATAAATCTTCTCCCGGTTGTCCTCCTGCAAAATCCGTTCAAATTCTGCCGGCAGGATCTCTATCCTGGCGATACTGCCATGAATCCGGACACGCACCTGGTGAAACCCAAGATCCAGCAGAAGCTGCTCTGCCTGGTCTACCATAGAAAGCTTTTCCTTTGAAATCGTCTCTCCATAGACGAACCGGGAGGAAAGGCAGGCAAAGGACTGCTTTTCCCAGGTCGGCAGCCCCAGCATCTTCGACAATACACGAATGTCCTGCTTGTCCAGATCGCAGGCCCGCAGAGGACTCTTGATCCCAAGTTCTGCTACCGCCTGCAGTCCCGGGCGGTAATCTCCATTGTCATCCAGATTCGACCCCTCTGCAATCGCTGCCAGTCCTTCCTTTTCTGCGATCTGGCCGATCTTCTCAAACAGTTCCCGTTTGCACAGATAGCAGCGGTTCTTCGGGTTCTGGCAGAATCCTTCGATCTCCAGTTCCTCTGATTCTACCACGATATGACGGATCCCCTCTTTCCGGCAAAACGCCTTTGCCTCTTCCAGCTCTCTTTTTGGAAAAGAACACGACATCGCAGTGACAGCGATGCAGCGATCCTGCAACATATCATGTGCCACTTTCAAAAGGAACGTCGAATCCACGCCACTGGAAAAAGCAATCGCCACACTGCCAAGTCCTTTCAGATATGTCCGTAAAGCTTCCAGTTTTTCCTTCTGTTCCCTGGACGGAGCCGGGATATCAATAAAACCTGTATTTGCCATTTTACCGTTCTCTCCTTTTCACGAAAATCAAATATTGCTATATTACTACACCCCGTTTCATTTGTCAAGAATCAACCAAGATTCCGGATATTCCGAAAAATAAAACAAAAAAGCCCTGAAATAGCACGTATATCATAAGAACCGCAGGTGTTCCGAATTGGATTCGCCTGCGGTTCTTTTTCTCATTGTTCGTATTTCTGCTTTCGCTTCTGGAAAAATTTTCCTATTTTACGGTTACCGTCACCTTCACCGATACCTTTCCGGACTTCACGGTGATCGTCGCCGTGCCTTTCTTCACACCTTTGATCTTACCACTCTTGCTGACCGTTGCTACTTTCTTGTTCGAAGAAGTGTAGGTCAGTTTCTCCTCGCTGCCCTTCGGAGCTGCCTTTGCCTTTAAGGTATACGTCTTTCCTTTTTTCACACTGACTGTCGCCGGGACGCCGGTGATCGCAGTCGTCGGAGTCTTCGGTACCGTCACGGTCACGACAAACTTCTTATTGCCGGACTTGACGGTGATCTTGGCCGTACCGGACTTCTTTGCCACGATGACACCCTTTGCGCTGACCGTTGCCACCTTCTTATTGGAAGAGGTGTAGGTCACCTTCTGCCGGGAGGTAAACGGAGTGACGACCGGAGAAAGCGTCGCCTTCTTTCCTTTTTCCAGTGTCATCTTCTTTGCAAGGCCCGTGAGCTTCGTCGTCCTGACTGCCGCCTTCTGGACCGTGACCGTCACGGTACGGCTGTAGCCGCTCGCAAGTGTCACCGTCAGCTTCGCACTGCCGGTCTTCTTCTTTGCGGTCAGTTTACCGCTTCCGTTGACGGTAAAGAGCTTCGTGTTGCTCGATGTGTAGGAGGCTACCGAGTCTCCCGCCGCAAGATTGCTTACCCGGAAGCCGGTCGTTGCCTGTCCGGTCTTTAAGATAATCTTCTCTGCATTGACCTGCATCGTCGGCGCGAGTGCGCTGCCGGCCTGCCGGTACTGCTTCTTGCCGCAGAGCTCACAGGTGCTGGCCTGCGTCTCCGGTGAGAATACCGTCGCCGCCGTGGCCGTCGTCCATGCCCCGTACCGGTGCGAGACGCCGTCATTTAAGCAGGTCTTCTCCAGCGGGCTGCCGTAGCTTCGCATCTCCTGATAGCCGCAGACGGCACAGGACCGCGCCTGCATCTCGGCTGCATCCACCGTTGCCGAAGAGACGGTACGCCATGCACCAAACGTGTGCGGTGCTTCCTCTTTTTTCGACCCACAGTTCCACTCGCAGGCTTTCCAGTGGGAAGATGCGTCGTAGCTCCAGCTTGTCAGCCATTTGTGCTCATGCTCCTCGATCTGGTAGTAATCCGTGTAGTGGAAGACGATCACATCCCCATTGTTCAGGTACTGCTCATTGACTGCATTCTCCGGGTGGTGTCCGTTTAAGGTGTACATCCAGCCCGTGTTCTTTCCGTTCGTAAATTCTGCAAGGGTCACATCCCCCTTTGTGACGGATACGACATAATTGCCCTTCGGGTTGTAGCAGCTCATGCCATTTTCCGCCAGGGCTGCTTCCAGTACCGTCTTGACTGTCGCGCGGCCATCCACGACCATCTGCGTCTCCGGAATCCACGTCTGCAGGTTGCCCTTGCTTAACGTATGTACCTGTCCGTCCGTATCGCTGTCGTGAACCGTATCGCCAAGTAAAGAAAACGTCACTGCGATCTTTCCGGCCGGTTGGAATACTGCGACCGTGATCGTCGTCTCTACCGCGCCGTACTTGACCTGCAGCATCTGGCTGCCGACCTTATTTGGATTGTAACCAACGAAGGTCAGCTCCTTCCACTCCGGATGTGCCTTCGTGCCGTTGCTCATCGTGACCGTGATCGTCGCACCGGAAAGGTCGAGCTCCTCGCCAAGGTCATACTCCTTCTTGTAGTCACCGGAAATCTCCAGCGCCGTCGCATAAGCCCCGGCTCCATAAACAGGATAATTCGTTCCCTGCTCCCAGTTCGTATAGTTGCCGCTGTTCAGACCGGCTGTCACCGTGCCATTGGCGAACTCCGTTGCCGTCTTCGGGAAGCAGTACAGGGTCTGGTCAAACTTGTAATCGATGCCGTAAGTGTCATCGTATTCATACGGAAGATCCTGCGGGTTGCCGGATATCGTCAGAATCGTACCGATACCACCAATGCCAGAAGCAGCCCCACAGGTATCCAGGTAATAATTGTTCGAAATGCCCTGAAACTTGTCAAACCCTCTCAGATACCCGACAATCGCACCTACGTTGCTGCTGCCGCTGACTGTGCCGTAGAAGAAGTTGTTCGTGATCGCACCGCTGCCGTTGCCCCAGCACTGTTTGCAGCTCGGCTCGCCACCGAAGATGCCGCCAACATTTGATCCTCCGGAAACCTTGCCTGCCACGTAGCAGTTCTTCACAGATGCCACCGGCGTGTTTGGTGCCGAAGAAGCCTCATAGCCACTGCCGAGGATGCCGCCTGCCCATTTGCCGGATGCCATGACTGTCCCTGTGAAGCTGCTGTTCGTGACCGTGCATGCCCCCATCGACTGTCCCTTGGCACCTACCAGTCCTCCGACCTTATCGACTCCGCATACTGTTGCCGCACTGGTACAGTTGCGCATTACGCCATTAAAACCGCCAGCAAACGTACCGATACCGGATTCCTGCCCGGTATAGCCAATGATTACCCCGGCTTCCGCCGTACAGTTTTCGATCTCAATGTCATTCGCGCCCGAGGCATAGCCACCGATCAGCCCTGCCTTTTTCGTGCTCATGCCGGAAAGCAGGGTAACGTTGCGGATCACTGCGGTATCCGGGCAACCCGTATTATAATTGCCATCCGTACCATAATCGACCGTATAGCGGTCGATCAGGCCGTAGCCGTCGATCTGTTTTCCGTAAAGCTTCAGGTTCTCGATCGTAGCCTCTCTCGTGTAATTGAACAGTGGTTTCCCACCATCTGCCACCGTGAGCGTATGGTTTGCGCCGTCCAGTATCCCGGAAAAAGCCCAGAGGTATTTGCCGTTTTCCGACAGGCCATGTCCGGTAGCCAAGCCCCCGATCGGCTTCCAGTTGGATGGAAGTGTGATGTCTGCCATCATCTGGAAATGCATGCCATCGAAGGAATAGCCATCCGTGTTGACTTTCTCTCGCAGCGCTTCCAGATCTTCTGCGGTCTTCAGCTGATACGGATTGCTTTCTGAGCCATTTCCTTCCCATGGGAAAGACTCTGTAATGCATTCAACCTTTGCGATGTCTGAGCAGACCTCATCGCTGTAAGAATATACATTCCCCGTATCTGCATTATAATCATTTCGCTCATATTTTACCTTACAGTAATAATATACCGTTCCCGCCTTTGTTACTATAGGGTTATAAGTCGCCTCTGTTGCGCCTGCAAGCAGTCTTCCTTTTGTGACATCTGCCTCTGCGCTCTGATACCACTGATACCTTGCTTTAAAGTCACTGAATGTGTCATACTCCCACTCCGTCTTTTCTAATGCAATTTCCAGTTGGATAATTTCCTGCTTACCAAGCACATGCTGTACATTTTGCGGCTGCTTTTCAATCACTGGTGTCTCTACTTTTTCCGGGTTAATAAAAAAGTTTTTGATACCACTCTCTCCCGAATAAACATGCCCCTCTTTCTCATAAGTCACTCTACAGCAGTATCCTCTTGCAATCGTTCTGGTATCTGTCGGTACTATATAAGAAACTTCCGTAGCACCTTCGATTTCAGTATAAATCTTACGATTTTTTGTATAATACCCCCACTGATAACTGCAGGAACTGGTATCCTCCACCTCTCCATTTGGTCCTGTCACTGAGACATTTGCGGTCAGGACTGGTGGCTCTGACCCCTGTGCCAACATCCCTATTCCACGGGTACTTGTAAGCTGGACATCCGGTGTGTAATCCCATCCACCTTTTTTCAAAGTAATCGTATAGGAAGCCGAATCAAGACAATGAAGTGTTGCCTCATCTATAATCCGCATCTCAATGATGTATTCCTCGTGTGTCTGCCAGTCCGGAACAAACTGATAAGATTGATAAAACGCAAGAGGAATCGCTTCACCATTTATGGCCAGCTCTTTTGTAGTACAGGCGCCATAATTATTACTATAACCATACGGTGTTGACTGAATCGTCACACTCGTCGCATTTTCCGGCACTTCTATCGTCCATGACTGGTCATATGTCGTATCCGCGAGTCCCGGCAGTAGCTCATGTCCCCAGGAATCCTGTACCGAAAGAAAACGCAGATGATTTTTATACGTCACTGGGAGCGTATGCGTTTCCACCAGCTGTCCATTCCTGCGGACTTCGATCTGCAAGGACTGAATTGCCTGATTCCGGTTTCCCTTATGGATTGCACCGATTAGATAAGTGAAACCTTTTTTTTGTAGAGTAACGCGGTGCATGGTCTCATCTGAGGGATCCTCATAGACTACATACGCCTTCGCATCCTCCGGCAGATCATCCGAAAGCTCTGCTGATACATACATATACGCATTGGTCTGGCTATCCAAAGGCATATGGACATATTCCGAAGGTACTAAAAATGCCTCACTCCCGTCCAGTGTTTCCAGGGTCATCTCGGTCTGTTTTTTTTCATACCAGTCCAACACATTCCGCAGTGTCACGCTTTTCACATAATTTCCAGATGCTTCCCCCGCCTGAATGACCGTCAGCCTGCTGTATGCCGCTGTAATAGCAGTACGCTCTTCTCCACCTACCAGCGTTGTTTTTTTTGCCGTAATGAAATAAGGCGCTTCCCGATAAGGCAATGCCGGGAGTGTCACACGTCCGTTCTCATCCGTGATAAGCCCTTCCTGCAGCTCTCCGTCAATATAAATGGATGCACCCGCACAGTCTTTATACTGGTTTCCGTTCGCCGTCCGCAGACGCAAAACCGCATTCTGATCCTCCCGAACCGTCTGTTCTGTCTGCGCAAAAAAAGCTAACAGTTCATTCTTCTGCTGAACAAAAAACTGCAGATCGTCGCCATCCTGCACTTTTTCACTCAGTGCAGGATTCGCCCACATAACCGAAGTATCATGGTTCAGGGCGTATCCAATACGTGAACCAACCTTCCTGTCGATTCCCCACAGGCGATAGATCACGCCGTCATAAAACCCTTCTTCATCCGCATGATAATCATAGCCAGCTTCCGCCCCGCCCGGATAATACTGGTCATGCGCTGCCTTCAGTGCGTCATCCATTGTATAGGATGCCTGACCGGTCAGTGTTACCGTGCGCCCGGTCATCAGCTCACCGTCTTTATCTTTTAAAAATTCACCAAATTTGCTGACGCTGACCGTCACCTCGATCTCAGTCGCCTCAGCATCTTCTGTCCCACTCTCGTCCGCCTGTGCATCCAGCGCCGCAGCCTCCGCATCGCTGAGCACTTCGATCCCTTCGATCAGGTCGGTATCGGACGACAATTTCTCTTCTGATGGAACCGCTGAATCTTCTGCTGAATCCACCGGCAAATCCGAATCCATCACAGGATCCTCTTCATCCATCTGTCCGGTCTCTGCCTCTGAAAGTGAAGGCTCCGCAGCCTCCTCCACCTCGATCGGGACGATCTCGTCTGCCAGTGCCGTCATCGGAAGCTGCAGAACCATCAGTCCCACGAGCAGCCAGCCTACCAGACATCTCCATGTACGCCTCATTCTTTTATATCCTCCCTTCCATTTCGAAAAAGGGCTTCTCTTCCGTAGTTGCTCTGAAAGAAAAGCCCTTCTTTGTAAAACCTGTTTTGTTCCTCTGTGTCCGTTTACTTTACAGTCACGTTTACTTTGACGGTCTCAGATCCGGATTTTACCGTGATCGTCGCCGTACCTTTCTTCACACCCTTGACCTTGCCGCTCTTTGTCACGGTCGCGATCTTTTTGTTCGAAGAGGTGTAAGTGATCTTCTCATCACTGTTCTTCGGAGCGACCTTTGCCTTCAGGCTGCAGGTCTTGCCCTTCTTTACTGTGATGTTCTTTACCACGGTGATCGCCGTCGTCTTTGTCTTCGGCACCATGATCGTCACTATGACTTTCTTGCTGCCGGACTTGACGGTGATCTTTGCCGTGCCAGCCTTCTTCGCCGTGACAACGCCGTTCTTGCTGACCGTTGCTACCTTCTTATTCGAAGAAATGTAGGTCAGCTTCTGTGCAGAAGTGAACGGAGCTACCGTCGCCTTCAGGGATGCTTTCTCGCCCTTCTTTACCGTCAGCTTCTTCTCTGCGACTGTGACCTTGCTCGTCTTGACCGATGCTGTCTGTACCTTTACAGTCACAGTCTTTGTCAGGCCGCTCGCCAGCGTGATCTCCAGCTTTGCACTGCCCTTCTTCTTACCAGTCAGGGTGCAGGTGCCATCGGCATTGCCCTTTACGGTAAATACCTTTGTGTCGGCAGACTTCCATGCTGCTACGGAATCACCCTTAGCCAGCCCGGTGACCTTCAGGCCCTTCGTGGACTGCTTTACCTTTAAGATGATGGTCGATGCATTGACGGTCGCGGTCGGAGCCAGTTTCTCACCTACGGACTTTGTCTCTACCGTGCCACAGGTCGCGCAGGTTCTCTGCTGCTGCTCTGCACCACTGACCGTGGCGTCCGCTGTCTTTTTCCAGTCACTCCACTGATGGCCGGTTGCCTTGATCGCCTGTGTCTTCACATCGCCGCAACGGGTACAGGTATCCGTCTGTACGCCATCCTCGGTGCAGGTCGCTTCCTTTGTCACTTTGGAGACATAGTCATGACCTAATGCCGGGATCTCCTGTACGCTGTCCGGATCTGCCTCGCCACATCTCGTGCAGTGCTTACTCTGGGAACCTGCTGTCGTACAAGTCGGTGCTACATCTACCGTATACTCTGCTGCATACTCATGCCCCAGTGCTGCCAGTTCTTCTACACTGTCCGGATCTGCCTCGCCACACCGTGTGCAGTGCTTACTCTGGGAACCTTTCTCGGTACAGGTCGGTGCTACATCTACTGTATACTCATCCGAATAGTCATGTCCCAGCGCTTCAATTACATCACCTGCATAGGAGTCACCGCAAATGGCACAGGTTACGCTTTCATAGCCTTTTTCTGTACAAGTGGCATCTTTAGGTGTCGCCGCTTCGCCTTTGCAGTGAACAGCCGTGACTTGTTTTAAACGACGATCTTCACTCGCACAAATCGCAGACCATCCATCTTTTGTTCCAGCATAACAAACAGTCTTCAAATTTCTGCAAACAAATGCAGCTTCGCCAACCTGAACATCTGCCTGACCAAGAGTAAGATACTGTACTTTTGAGCACGAATTAAACGCATATTGTTCAATACTCTTTGCTGAATTTAGCTGA
This sequence comes from Lachnospiraceae bacterium, assembly GCA_029006155.1. Taxonomy (GTDB): domain Bacteria; phylum Bacillota; class Clostridia; order Lachnospirales; family Lachnospiraceae; genus Choladousia. The sequence goes on along the minus strand of JAQXGF010000027.1, from coordinate 4,522 downwards.
AGCTGAGTTAAAGCTTTGCATCCTTGAAACGCGGTATCGCCAATTTCCTGAACGTTCTCCAGATTAATCATCTGCATCTTTTGATTACCATCAAACGCACAAGCTCCTATTTTTTTTACACTGGAAGGCAAAACAACTTCTTTTAAATACTGATATGATGCTGTTGTACTTGTTTTAAACCATTTCTTTCCTATACTTTTAATACCGTCTTCAACCACAATTTTTGTAACGGTCTTAGATACAGCACTATCCGTCCACGGACTGGAAGTATCGAAATCTGCTGTTACCTCTTTATTTTTATCAAGCACATCAATGTACAAAACAGTATCTGCATATCGATAACGGAGATTGCAGTCAACCAAATCTGTCCACTGGGAACTTTCAGTATCCGCCATTTCCTGCACCGCTGCCCGTTCTTCCGTCGTATCAGATGTACTCAACTCTACCGGTTGAATTGATTCAATGGATATAGAAGTATGATCTTCCGATGACTCCGATTCGACCACTTTTCCATTATCATCAGTCATTTCCACTGATTCTTCTGCAAGAATTTCGTTCTCTTCTGCATAGATCATTGAGGGAGTAAGTGTAGAAAATACCAGTGAAGCTGACAACAATAGAATACACTTTTTCCTTTTCATCTCTTCCTACTCTCCTTTACGGCTCCGGAGTCCCAGTGGTGTCACCCCACTTGAAAGAAGAATAATCATAACTCAGAATAATAGCGAAATTGCTGTCCTTACACTTCTGATCGCTTAAAGTAATATCTTCAGGGTAGCTGGTAGCATCTGCCATGCACCACATCCAAGAATTTCCTTCATAAACTCCACCGATATAATTCCCTTCACTGTCTTTGTATAATTTAGTATTTCCGCCATTATTCTCTGCCTCATATTCAACCTTAGCGTTTGCATCCGATGCCTTGAGATACGTTAAATACCAATCTTCGGTATTATCCTTGTTAGTTACACGAGACCACTCGGTGCTCAAAGTAACTCCAGTATCAAGCATTCCCTTCGTATTTGGTGCCAATTCTAATGCCTTGTAAATTGACATAGTAGAATTCACATTATGAACCGTAAAAGAAAGTTCCGGAGTCGGAGCGGTAGCGTCCTTTCCAATGCTACGCAGATATACGGTCATATCTGCTGCGAAAGCGGACGTATAGGTTCCCATCGCCATAGCTGCTGCCAATACAAGTGCTGATACCTTTTTCATTCTAGTCTTCATACTCATTTTCCTTTCTGCCATTTGGCAATCCTCTGTTTGTTACTGGTTCCTTTGAACGGGGGCTCACTTTCGGCAGGCTCACACCTGTGTCCTCCCCTCCCCATGTACCAGGCGTATTCTTCATTCGGCTGTAAAGGGTCTCTCTCCTGCGTCGTCCTCTCGCATCCCCGAAAATATTTATGGGGATAAAAAAAGGACGCACCCAAAGGAGTACATCCGAACTGCGAAATACCGTGCACCCTGAGCTCGAGGGTCCGTGCACGACGTATCAGAGATCGACCTGACTTAGAGCATGGCTCATCACAGTAGCGTTCCTGTGCGGGATTCTCACCCGGCTTCCTATGGGTGCTGTTCTTTTTCCGCGACAGCGTCCATAAAATCCCTGATCCGTATCCTTGCTTTCCATTATACCCCCACCCGCGAATTTGTCAAGATATTTTTAGATAATTCTGATATCAATTCTTTTTATTTTCTACTGTTATGATTTTAAGCACAAAAATAAAGGCAATATATGCCTTTATGAATAAATATTCGCACAATTATTCATTATCAGCCAGGTGCTTCCCGGTTTCTTTTTCATCATCCTATGAAATATATGGAACAAAAAAGGTAACAGAGATTCCTTTCAGAATATCTGTTACCTAGTAGATGCTCTATGCGAATCAATGCTACCCTATGGAGAAAGCGGTCATATGCCGACTTTACGGCAGGCGCACACCTGTATGGAACCCCATTTACGACGCTGCTTTCCATTCCTTATAAGCTGTTCTTTTATTATAGTCTGCCCTGTTAGTTTTTTCAAGTGTTTTTCCTTTGTCAAATTTGACGGTTTTTCATCGTTTTCTATTTGCTTTTTTCGGCAGGATAGGGTACAATGAATTTGTAGATAACAAATTGGAAGAATCAGGGTCTCTTCTCCTTTGTATACGAAATTTACAAGAGGAGTTTTTTTATGTCAAATTTTATGCAGAGTACAATAATTACCCGGCCCGGTGCTTCAAAGTATCTGGCCACGGATACAAAGCTTCCCTATTATGTGAAGTCGATCGGGAATGAAGCATTCCAGCGCCGCAATCAGATCCAGACCGTTTCGTTTCCGCCGGGACTGTCACGTATCGGAGAACGTGCCTTTCAGGGCTGCGCCTTTTTAAAGAAGATCGAGCTGCCTGCGACCGTCACAGAGCTTGGGAATGCTGCATTCTCGGACTGCAGTGCAATGAAAAGCGCCGTGCTGCCAGCCACCCCGCACGCCCTGCCGCGGGAGTTCCTGAGCAGGAACCGCCGCCTTGAGGCAGTGACGTTTCAGGGCAGAAGCCGCCTTACGAATATTTACCAGAATGCGTTTTCCGAATGCCAGTCCCTCAGCTCTTTGCTGCTGCCATCTACGGTTACTGAAATTCACGACCGCGCCTTTTACCGGTGTAAATCACTGGATCAGGTCTATTTTCCCCCAGGGCTGCGTGTGATCGGGATACAGGCATTTTATTTCTGCGGCTTCCGCACGCTGGAACTGCCGGATACCTTAGAAGCGCTGGATGAAAGCGCCTTCTTTAAATGCACGAATCTTACCTGTGTCCGCCTGCCAAAGAGTGTCCGCTACATCGGCAAATGGGCGTTCCACGGATGCAACCGCCTGCAGTATCTCGAAGTGCGGCATGACCCGGAATTCATCGGGGAGTGGATCATCAACCGTTCTGCAACCATCCGCTGCTATCAGGGATCGAAGATGGACCGATACTGCCGGGAGAACGGATTCAAGGTGGAGTATCTGTAAGGATGCCTGCACAAAAAGGCCTTGTGGATCTGTATTGCTACAGACCTGCAAGGTCAATTTTTATGTTTGGACACTAATTCTGTTGGTTGGGCGGATTGCTTCAAATTGTCATGCCTTGTATTGCATTTTCATATAAAAATTGTTTCAGTTCTTCGCTTTTACCAGTATTATAGTAATTCAGCAATAATGCATTAAACTGCTCCATATATTTATCTGTAATTGTCATAATACCAGAACCAGAAGAAACCAGAATCTTATTTGAAAGCATTAAACTTGTACGTTTGTTTCCATCCCAGAAAAACTGACCTCTTGTTCCCCATACAAAAGCTTCTAATGCTTTATCTGTTGCGGAAGCATCTGGAGCAGATAAAATGTTTTCCAATTCTTCTATTGTTTTTTCTTTCGTTGGAATTGGTGGTTCATAATCTGTTCCTGAAATTCCAACACTTCCAGTACGCAGTTTTCCCCACTCAAGAGCTTCATTTCTGGCTATATATTCATTTAATTTACACCAATACTCAAATGTTACTTTCTCACTTACTGTATTTAACAGGAATTTCCATGCATCACGCATATTTAGTATTGCCTGAATATCATCGAGCTGTACATTGGGTACATTTACACCATTTAATATCGTCTGCGTCTGCGGAAATGTAACTGCTCTGTTTTCCATTTTCATCCCACAATATACATTTTCATCCCATTTCTTTTTTGCCAGAAACAAACTCTGTTTGGGTGTCAGATGAAATCTATCTTCAAATTTTGACATTATATATACACCTCTTTTCATTTGTTTCTACATTATAGCATCGTTCTATATAGTTGTCATGTAGTTACAGGCAAATTGATTCAGCAAAAAAGACCCTGTGGGTCTGTATTTCTACAGACCTACAGGGTCAATTCTGTCATAGGGCAAAAGTGATTATCCAGTTTTAAGGCAAAAGTTCTATCCTCTTTACTTTTAGACCTTATCCTATCAACTGTCGTATCCACTTTTATTGCTTCTACCATTTTGCCCTACATAGTTCCTCATGAAATACGAATTTTATGAGGAAATCAAGACCCTTGAAAGCCCTTAAAATAAGGCTTTTCTCTACTTTCCAAATATCAGTAAATCCTGTGAAACTGCTGCCATAGAAACAAAAAACCTTGAAGAACCGTATTTCTACAGTTCTCCAAGGTTATTCTTATGCTTGGACACTTTCACGCTTATTTACGTGAATTTAGATTTTTCACTGGCTGAAACTTTTGCCCTAAAACTGGATAAAAGCCTTTGCCCTGTGATATAGAGAACAACCTTGTTTTCTTTATTATAGGGTTGTTCCGTGTAGTTGTCAAGTAGTTATTTTAGTTTTGCCAATACCTCTCTTGTCATTTCGTCAATGCTTTTAATGTAATTCTTATTGTTGACAATGTAATCTACTTCGTCTGAAATACCATCAAATTGTCCTACATCAGACAAACTTCTTCTGTATGCTTCTTCAATGTTATCACCTCTCTGAAGAATTTTAATCAGTC
>JAQXGF010000026.1 GCA_029006155.1 Lachnospiraceae bacterium | reverse complement strand
TGCAATGCTCGGATTAAACACACCGGTTCGCCTTGGAACCGGAAGAGACGCGGCGATCTGTCTGCCGGGAGATGTCGTATTTGGCTGCGGAGGCGGCGTCCTTTTCATTCCGCCGCATCTGGTAAAAGGCGTTGTAGAAGGCGGGAGAAAAACACAGGTGAAAGATTTGTTTGGCTTCCGTATGATTTCTGAAAACCGTTTTACAACAGCCCAGATTGATAAAAACACATGGTCAGAGGAAATGCTGGATCTTTTGTTGAAATTTATTCAGGAGGATCCGGAAGGAGAACCATATCGGGACATCGACTGGAGCGAGGAGTATGATCTGGCGCGGAATGGAGATCCGAATGATACGCAGTCGGCTCTTTGATTGTGGCATAGAGAAGATAAAATGAGAACCCAGAGAAAGGAAACAGAACATGAGAAATGCAAAAATTGATCCACGAACACTTCGTATTACAGATATGCGATTTGTAGATATAGACGGTGCGCCGAAGAGATGTACGCTTTTAAAGCTTATGACAAATCAGGGACTGGTAGGATACGGAGAAGTAAGAGATGCATCCAGCAAAACTTATGCATTGATGTTGAAAAGCCGGTTGCTTGGAGAAAATCCGTGTGATGTGGACCGCCTGTTTCACAAAATCAAACAGTTTGGAGGACCATCCAGACAGGGCGGCGGAGTGTCCGGAATAGAGATTGCACTGTGGGATCTGGCCGGAAAGGCTTACGGGGTTCCGCTTTATCAGCTGTTGGGCGGAAAATATCGGGACAGTGTACGGGTATACTGTGATACGGATGTGGATGGAAAGCATACAGGCCATGATATGGGGCTTGCCCTGAAAAAGCGTATGGAGATGGGATTCACATTTTTAAAAATGGATCTTGGCATAGGTCTGTTGCTGGATGAACCGGGGACCATCAATGCGCCACTCGGACTGATTGAAGATATGAAGACCTATGCCCCACATATTTTAAATGTACAGGGGGGCTCTGTGACGGCTGACATGGTGAAACAGCAGAAGAGCTACAGCATTGTCACAACGGCACATCCGTTTACGGGAATTCATCTGACAGAGAAGGGTCTGGATTATCTGGAAAATTACGTGAGAGAAGTGCGTGATGTCATCGGATATGAAGTGCCGCTTGCAATTGATCATTTTGGACATGTGGCACTGGAGGACTGCATCCGTTTTGCGCGCCGCATGGAAAAATACAATCTTGCATGGATGGAAGATATGGCACCATGGATGTATACGGATCAGTATGTGCGTCTGCGCAACAGCACGACAATTCCGGTGTGTACAGGGGAAGATATTTACTTAAAAGAGGAGTTCGAAAAGCTGATCAAGGCCGGTGGCGTGTCTGTGATCCATCCGGATATTCTTACCTGTGGAGGCGCGCTGGAACTGAAAAAAATAGCAGATATTGCAGATGAAAACGGCGTGGCAGTCGCAATTCACATGGCAGAAAGCCCGATTGCATGTATGGCGGCGGTGCATGTGGCTGCAGCGATGCACAATGTACTTGCAGTAGAATTTCATTCGGTAGATGTCCCGTGGTGGAAAGATATGGTAAAAGGGCTTCCGGATCCGCTGATAAAGGATGGATTTATTCAGGTGCCAGAAGGTCCGGGACTTGGGATTGAGTCATTAAATGAAGAGCTGCTGGCAGAACATGTCAATCCGGATATACCGGGTATGTGGGAGCCGACGGACGAGTGGAATCGGGAATTTTCAAATGACAGGATATGGAGTTAAGGTACAACTGGCAGGGGCAGGAGGAAATGAGTATGTCTGACAGAGCGGAGAAAATTTTAAGACCTTTTGAAGAAAATAAAGCATATATGGAAGACCGCATTGCATCTGGAATCGAAGCGAACCGCAAAGGTCTGGCGCAGCTTGTATTTGTGGACAAAGACGGGAACCCGGTACCGAATGTACATGTGGAAGTCCGACAGAAAACACACGATTTCCGGTTTGGAGCAAATTGCTTTATGATCGATGAGCTTGAAACGGACGAAAAAAATGAGGAATATAAAAAGCGTTTTAAAGAGCTGTTTAATCTGGCTACGATTCCGTTTTACTGGAGCGATCTGGAACCGGAGCAGGGAAAACCACGGTTTTCAAAAGACAGCCCGAAGATTTATCGACGTCCGGCACCCGATCTTTGCCTGGAATTTTGTGATGAAAACGGAATTGAGCCAAAGCTGCATTGCCTGAATTATGATCAGTGGACGCCTCTGTGGGTGAAGGACGAACCTCAGACCGTAAAAAAATATCTGGATAAACGAATAAAAGAAATTGCGGAACATTATGCAGATCGAATTCCGGGTATGGAAGTTATCAATGAAACACTTTGCCCGAAATTGGGCAAGGAGAGCTTCCGGCAGGGAACCCGTTTCTTTGAGGATCCGGATATTGTAGAGTGGAGTTTCGAACATGCGCGGAAATATTTACCGTCTACAGAGCTGATTATAAATGAGGCGACAGAGTTTATATGGGGCGGAGGATACCATTATAACAGAAGTCCTTACTATATGCAGATTCAGAGAGCACTTGGTCGGGGAGCTTCTATTGACACCATTGGTATGCAGTATCATATGTTTTACCGGGCAGAAGACGAAGAAAAAATGACAGCACAGTTTTATAATCCTTACAATCTCTATGCGGTCATGGATCAGTATGCAGACTTTGGAAAGCCTCTGCAGGTTACGGAAATTACAATACCGGCGTATTCGAAAGAAGAAGAGGACGAGGAACTGCAGGCTGAGATTATCAAAAATCTGTACCGGATCTGGTTCAGCCATCCGAATATGGAAGCGGCAATCTACTGGAATGTGGTAGATGGCTATGCGGCATTTGCACCGCAGGGAGATATGAGCTTTGGAGAAAACTATTATCATGGCGCGTTGCTGCGTTTTGATATGACACCGAAGCCGGCCTATTATGCATTAAAGAAGCTGATCCACGAAGAGTGGAATACCAGATTGTCGCTTGACAGCGGTGCAAGGACATCGGTGGATATGAAGGGCTTTTATGGAGAATATGAGCTGCAGATTACCACACAGGGAAAGACCGTCACCAAATCGTTCCATCTGGAAAAAGGAAGCTCGACAAACAATAAATGGGTGATTCAAATTTAACTAGGTGAAGTTACCATACAATAAGTCACAGACAGAACGGCAAATGCGGTCTGCTGTGGCTTATCGTATAAAACGGAAGGGGAATGTGTATGTATGATTTAACAGGGAAGCGTGCGCTCGTGACAGGCTCGACACAGGGAATTGGAAAAGCGATTGCAAAGCTGCTTGCAGAGTGTGGGGCGACCGTGATTGTACATGGATCATCAAGCAGGGAAAAATGTGAACGGGCCGCGCAGGAAATGTCCGGAAATACAGAGACGGCAGTTGCAAATCTGTCGGAAAGTGGCTGCGCACAGCGGCTCTATGACCAGACCGGTGATGTGGATATCTTAGTATTAAACGCATCTGTGCAAGTGAGAAAGGCGTGGGATAAAATTACAGAAGAAGAATTTGCACGGCAGATGGATACAAATGTACGGGCTTCTCTTTTTCTGACCCAAAAATATGTGCCTTATATGAAACAGAAACAATGGGGAAGAATTCTGATGATCGGAAGCGTGCAGCAGCATAAGCCACATAAGGAGATGGCGGTATATGCGGCAAGTAAATGTGCACAGATGAGTCTGGTTTGCAATCTTGCAAAGCAGCTCGCACCGGATGGCATTACGGTAAACAATCTCAGTCCGGGAGCGATTGCAACGCCGAGGAATGCAGAAGTGCTTCAGGATGAAGCTTATGCAAGACAGGTTCGGGCCGGGATTCCGCTTGGCTATGCAGGAAGCGCAGAGGACTGTACGGCTGCGGCTTTGTTGCTGTGTTCGGAGGAAGGAAAATATATTACGGGAATTGATCTGATGGTGGATGGTGGCATGCACTTATAAGGAGAGTCGGGGGCATTTATGGAAAAAACAGATACGCAGATTATGGAATATGGGATTATGCCGGTGGTTGTTCTGGAAGATGCGAAGGATGCAAAGCCATTGGCAGATGCACTGATTGGCGGTGGACTTTCCTGTGCGGAAGTAACGTTTCGTACTGCAGCGGCGGAAGAAGTCATTCGTATTATGTGCAGGGAGCATCCGGATATGCTGGTAGGAGCCGGAACTGTGCTGACGGTCGCGCAGGTGGAACGCGCAGTGGCAGCCGGGGCTAAATTTATAGTAAGTCCGGGATTTGATGCAGAGATTGTGGATTATTGTCTGGAAAAGGGCATTGCAGTTTATCCGGGCTGTATTACACCGACGGAAATTGCGCAGGCAGTAAAAAGAGGATTGAAGGTTGTGAACTTTTTCCCGGCTACGCAATTTGGTGGTGTGGCGACGATGAAGGCTTTGGCTGCTCCATATACCGGTATAAAGTTTATGCCAACAGGCGGAATTCATCTGGAAAATCTGGA
>JAQXGF010000025.1 GCA_029006155.1 Lachnospiraceae bacterium | reverse complement strand
GCAGCTGCCGAGGAGAAAAAGGGCAATTATGTAAAAGAAGAGCCAGGAAAAGGTTTCCGCCGGATCGTTGCCGCTCCGAAGCCGCTTGATATCGTAGAAATCGACGCCATCAACGCGCTGGCAGCAGCCGGGCAGATCGTTATCGCCTGTGGCGGCGGCGGAATCCCGGTACTCAAGCAGGGCAGTTCCTTAAAGGGCGCGAGCGCTGTCATCGAAAAGGATCTTGTCAGCGGCCTGCTCGCTGATCAGACCGATGCGGACATGCTGATGATTCTCACAAACGATGAATTCGTCAACATCAAGTACGGCACCCCGGAGGAAGTCTCCTTAAAGCAGATCACCGCCGAAGAAGCACGCACCCACATCGCCAACCACGAATTCGGTGTCAACAAGATGCTTCCGAAGATCGAGGCATCCGTCAACTTCGTCTGCCGTCGTCAGGAGCGTTCCGCAGTCATCACTTCCATTGATAAGGCTCTCGATGCCTACCGCGGAAAGACCGGAACCGTGATCACAGCGTAAGTAAAGAAAATATAAAAAATTTCAGGTATGAGAAAAGCAGAGTCGATACCACGGATGGATGTGGTAGGGGCTCTGCTTTTTTGTTGCTTATTTCCTTCCTTATTTGAAAGTGCCTGCTTTAGATCAAGCGGATATTAGCTGTTCATCCCTGCCGCTTTGCTGCGGAGCGTGCTGATGGGGTCTAGCTTCGCTACTTGCAGGATCATAGGGAATCCCCAGTAAGCAGATCTCACCTTATGGCATGTAAAACTGCATAAAATCCAAATTTTCGAAAGTTTCTGCATTTCAGTGCACAAACTTGATTTTTTCAAAAGTTTATGCTATATTTTTACTGAAAGGAGGATCATACGCAAATGATTGATACTCATACACTCAAAAAACGAGATTTATATTTAAATAAATTGATCGCTTTTCAGGACACGGAACCCGTAAAAGTGGTCACCGGAATTCGCAGATGCGGAAAATCCAGCCTTCTCAAATTGATGGTGATTCATTTAAAAGAAAGCGGTGTCTCAGACGATCAGATCCTTGAGATGAATTTCGAATCTTATTCATTTAAAAGCATGAATTGTGATGATTTCTACCATTATGTGGCTCAACACATCATGCCAGATAAACGAATGTATCTTTTCTTTGACGAAGTGCAGCGTGTTCCGAACTGGGAAGATGCTGTGAATTCTTTTCGTGTCGATTTCAATTGTGATATTTATATAACCGGCTCAAACGCATATATGCTCTCGTCTGAGTATTCCACTTATTTGTCCGGACGATGCGTAGAAATAAAAATGTTGCCACTGTCTTTTTCTGAATTTTTATATTTTCATGGGTTTGAAATCAAGGATACAAAAAGTGCATTGGGCGGCATACGTAAACAGGCTTTTACAAAAGATGGCGAACACTATGAAATTCGCGAAGTGTTTGATGCCTACATGAAATATGGCGGTATGCCAGGGATTGCCGATGTCGGTTTAGATCAGGAAAAAGCCTTGGCTCTACTTGAAGGCATCTACTCTACTGTAATTATGAGGGATATTTTAGAACGTGAAAATCGCAGAGGCCAAAAGCAGATCACCGATGCCACTCTTCTAAAAAAAATCATCCTGTTTCTTGCAGATAACATAGGTAGCAATATATCCATATCTTCGATTGGAAATACACTCGTAAACGAGGGTCTGCTTGAAAACGGTAAACGCAAAGGAGTTCCAAGCGCACATACCGTTCAGGCTTATGTAAATGCATTGCTGGAAGCTTATTTCTTCTATGACATTAAGCGTTTTGACATCAAGGGAAAAGAATTTCTCCGCACTCTCGGAAAATATTATATTGTCGATATTGGCCTTAGAAACTATCTTCTTGGTTTCCGCGACCGTGATAGCGGGCATGCGCTAGAAAATATTGTATACTTTGAATTACTTGTTCGCGGCTACGACGTTTCCATTGGCAAAGTAGATAACTCCGAAGTTGACTTTATCGCGACAAAAGCTGACGATAAAGTATACATTCAGGTAACCGAAGCAATGACCAGTGAAACCGTCCGCCAAAGAGAATTAGCTCCGCTGCAAAAAATCAACGATAATTACGAAAAGATCGTCCTTTCCCTGAATACCGGAATGGATTCCTCTTACGACGGTATAAAATCGCTCAATCTCGTAGACTGGCTGATTGCGAAATAATAAAACGAACCGCTTGCAAATACGGCACTTCTGGTAGAAATGGAAGTGCCGATTTTAATGCACCAGAAATTTAAAATGCTTTTACTTCATTAACAATCTCCCTCACAGACTTATTGCTCGTATCAATTTTTAGTGTATCAAGCACCTGATACATCGGAAGCCGCGCAACACTTCTGGCAATCACATCTGTTGTACGAATCCCATTTTCAATATCCGCTCCTAAGCGTCTTCTCAGATTTTCTTCATCAATAAGCAATGAAATTTTCTTAATCCTGCAGTTTCCTATGTCTAATCTGCTTACAATCCCATCTATAATCGATTGCTCATGCATCACCCAGCAAAAAATAATATTTTCATAGGCAGAACAGTGGAGAAAATTATTTAACAAATAACAAATATTATTCAGCACCATTGTCTTCGTCTCTTCCGTCACTAAAAACGGATTCGCATCCCAACACCAGTCTCCATCAAGAAACACACTATTCGGTAATTCCTTTTTCAATTGCTGGCCTACCGCTGTTTTTCCAACGCCCATGGTGCCGCTGATTAGGTATAGTGTTTTCATATTTATTGTCATCCCTTATTTTTTATATAATTTTTCATATAAATTGTACTTCATGCCGCATCTTCTTTTTTCAAATAATTTTTTCAATTAATATCCAACATATTTTATCCTGATAATATTCAGAAATTTTCATTCTCCATAAATTTGCGATCACTATCCCAGTAATCCAAAGCGATACGAATATCAATATCATCCATGGTAGTCTCCAGTACCTTGCCATCCTCAGATATCACCAATGCTTTATCTAAATTATTTAGATTTAATATTCTAATTTGGTTATTCTCTCTCGTAAATGCATAACCATTCACAATCATATCCGCTTTATCTGCAATTTCTTTAATTTTGTCCATAAGCTAACCTCACTTCTTTAATAGGTATCAAAAATGTGCTGCATCAATATACAAATTTGAAATGTAAAAAGCTCTCTGACATGCGCACATTTATCACAGTGTCCAATCTTATCCTTTTCTATCAAAAGTATAACACTAAATCCTAACTCTATGAACCTCACATGACTTAAGTCACGTGCTTCCAGCCGCTTTAAGCGGCAGACCAAATATCGGCGGATACGCCTGTAACTTAGGAACGCGCAGTTATGCGCATTTTACCATGCCAGATATGACATGTTCCCACATGACAGGTAGTCCGCTGTATATCTGCCTGTGTTTATGCTGCCTTTAAGGCTCCCATTTGTAGCTGGAGTTCCCTCAGATCCGCATAAACACATGAGGTTCTACGCTTTACCGGAGGGACTTTTGCCTCCAGCAAAGACCTTTCCGTTTCCGGTAAGGGTTTTAAAAGTTCCCGGATGAAATATCTTGCACCAATATTATACGATGCTGACAGGTCGCAGTGATATCTTTTCCCGGTCTGAAATGTACAGAGACTGTGATTTTTCGAGTCACGGGATACCTCCCCGGATCCATCATACGCAAGCCTGCTGGTATTCCATGCACAGACATGGGATATGCGCATCCCGTTCCTGTGTGCCTTATGTTCACACCGCTTCTGGATATCCTGCTTCCTCCACAGGTGCAGTTTCTGCTTCTTTTTCCCGGTTATCTTCCCACGCATTTCCAGATGCTCAAATACAATCAGGTCTGCCTGGTTCTCCTCTGCATAGGTTACAATTGCCCCTGCGATCTTCCTGCCAAGTTCCATGTTCAGACGCTTCGTATAAGCCCATCTTTTCCGTGACTGTGCAGAACCATGCTCCCGCTGGAACCTCCGTATCCGTCCCAGTGTGCGGTACATCCGGTCTTTTTCACTGGGGAAATCAATAAATTTTCTCCCCAGGACAGTTCCGTCCGACTGCATGATGGTACAGACCGCATCGGTATTAATCCCCAGATCCACGCTGCAGATCACCTGCTCTGTTACTGGTGCTTTTGCAAGTTTCATTTCTTCTGTATAGGAAAAACGCAGGAAATACTTCCGATGCTTTCTTTCTAGCGTTGGAGCAGAGGCATTTCTCCCATGCCAGTTCTTACGCAGATATTCCATATCCGTGTGGCTTAACCGGACACAAAACCATTTCCAGTCGTGGCCATCATACAGTTTCAGGTACGCCTCATCTTTCCCATCTGTCCCTTCCCGGTACATCACATCACGGTAAAATACCGGCATGGCATGGTTTTCATACACAAGCCGTGGTCTTCCGTTTTTTTTACCGGCCTTTTTCCACAGCTCCATACGGGATTCATAAGAAGATACGCTCCCCAGTGCATGCTGGATCGCAGCCCTTCTCAAATAGGACGGCATCTTTGGAAAATGGGAATCAAAATCAAAACGCGCCACATTCTTTTTCGTCGTATGCACCAGATGTTCCGCGACATTAAACTGCCTCTTTGCATCTGAGATCCCTGCCAGTTCCTCCCACGCCTGCCCATACCGTTCAGTCAGATAACAGACCGCTGACCGGTAGATCTCCAGCGTCTGGCGGAGCGGGATATTTTGTTTTCGCAATTCTACGCCATAGCTGGATACTGTTTGCACCTCTTTGCCTCCTTCAGTCCATTTTCTATCTTGCTCTAATTTTCCCTACATTAATTTTACATTTACCTATATTTTAACATATCTAATCGCCTTTGGCAAACATTTGTTCTGCTTCTTTGTGAAAATTTGCACGTCTAACTCATCAGGCTGAAGTAACGAGAATGCGACGCGCAGTTATTCAATTTTCAAATACTGTTATTGCTCATTAATTTAGCAATTGTGAAAATAAAAACTCTCGCCATAGAAAGCGAGAGTTTCCACTATTCCGTATCTATTATCATTTACCGACGACCACTCTTTTGTGGACGGTATCTGCGAACGAAAATCATTAATTCTTCCCCGTGCTCCCGATCCCGCCACGATCCGGGGCTTCGAGGCGCTCCTGCTCCTCAAATACGAGCTGTGGCTGGTGTTCCATGATGCGGAACTGGCAGATGCGGTCGTTGACCTGAATCTCGGTGTCGCGCAGTGCATAAGCTGGCATGTACCACCAGTCGTTCGGACCGGCGTAGGACTCGTCCACGACGCCCATATGGTTGACCTGAATGATGCCGAAGTTCTTATAGGTCGAACTGCGCGGTACAATGTGAGCTTCATAGCCTTTCGGCAGCTGCATCGCCACGCCGAGTGGAATCAGGTGAAACTCGCCTTTTTTCATTACAACGTGCTCGGCAGACCGCAGGTCGATCCAGTCGGATTTTCCGCCGATGTATTCCAAGCGCTTGATCTCATCATTTAGATACTGTATCTTGATTGTTTCCATAATTTTATTTCCTTTCTTATACCTTACCTGAAATTTAGCAGTCTAATTCTTACTTATTAAATTTACAAAACCAAAACAGATATTCTCTATCTATTCCTATGGTTCACTTCTAATATGGAACCCATCACTGAAATAGCTTCTTTTTGTAAAATATAAGGAATATTTCCAAAATCATTCTCACGCGCAGTGCAGCACCATCTTCCCGCCTGCCAGTGACTCCGGCACCGCAATGACGTGCTGATTCGAGCTTCCTCTCCAGTGCAGCTGGGTATCACGCAGCTCTTTTTTATATGGGCCGTCTACGAGGACATCGATCCAATGTGCGACCTCCCGCGTTTTCACATATTCCCAGTCATAGCCGGTATACATCCAGATCGTCTTTTTCGGAAAACGGCTGCGGATCTCTTTTGCAAGTGCAAGGATCTCAGCCTCGTTTGCCGCGTGCAGCGGATCACCGCCGCTGAAGGTGATCCCGGAAATGTACGGCTTGGCAAGTTCGGTAAAGAGTTCTTCTTTTTCTTTCTCGCCGAACAGAAGTCCCTCCTCTGGATCCCAGGTCACCGGGTTCTGGCACTCCGGACAATGATGATTGCAGCCGGACACCCAGAGTACGACGCGCAGTCCGTCGCCGTTCAGCATGTCATCTTTTGTTATGTTGTGATATCTCATCGTTGCTCTCCCCATAAGATAAAATCTCTGACTCGAAACTCTATTCTACCATATCCCCGCTTTTTTTCAACCTGTTTTTCCGGAGTTGCAAATTTCAGTTGCAGCCCTCCGAATTTTATGATACGTTTTCTTTATCTGAGACGGTACGCAGCTACCGTCGATCTCAAACGGAGGAGGATTTTCTATATGAACTGGAATGCAGTATGGATTCAGCCGGATCATGATATGGGGGATGTCGTGCCGGTGTATGAAAAGCAGTTTTCCCTGTCCAAAACGCCAGCCAAGGCAGTGCTTCACATCACAGCGCTTGGCGTCTATGAAGCGCAGCTGAATGGAAAACGCATCGGAAATTTTGTGCTCGCACCGGGGTGGACGAGCTACTATTCGCGCCTGCAATATCAGGACTATGATATCACATCGGATCTTGCAGTGCAAAATACGATTACCGTCGCAGTTGGTAAGGGCTGGTACCGGAGCCGGATGCCGGGATGGTGCGAGTCCTCTTATCAGGATGGGCTGCGCAACTGGCCTGCCGGACTGCTGGCAGAGCTGACGATCACTTATGAAGATGGCACCGTCGAAACGATTGGCACGGATACCTCCTGGAGCGTTGCCGAAAGCGCCACCCGTTTTTCCGAAATTTACGACGGTGAGCAGTATGACGCCTCGAAAGACTTTTCTGCTACCCGCTGCAGGGTAAACGAGCTGGCAGGACCATGGGACAGCCTGATCCCGCAGGAGGGTGTGGAAGTCCACGAACAGGAACGTATTTCCCCGGCCCGCATTTTCACTACACCCGCCGGCGAGACGGTCGTCGACTTCGGGCAGGAACTGACCGGATACGTCGAGTTTTCCGTAAATGCAACGTGCGGAGATGTCATTGCGCTCTCTCATGCAGAAGTCATGGACCGTGACGGAAATTTTTATACGGAAAATTACCGCTCTGCAAAGGCGAAGCTGCATTATACCTGTCGTGACGGATGGCAGACCTGGCATCCGCATTTTACGTTCTTCGGGTTCCGCTATATCCGTATTGATGCATTTCCGGGCGGACCGGCACTTGCAAAGCCTGAGAATTTTACTGCTATCGTCGTACACTCGGAAATGAAACGCACCGGACATTTAAGCTGCTCCGATCCGCTTCTGAACCAGCTTTTCTCGAATATCATCTGGGGACAGAAGGGCAATTTTGTCGACGTGCCGACTGACTGCCCACAGCGTGATGAACGGCTTGGCTGGACCGGAGACGCACAGGTCTTCGTTCGGACTGCGTGCATGAACTATGATGCGGAGCAGTTTTTCACAAAATGGCTTGCCGACATGGCAGCGGATCAGCGAGACGACGGATATGTCGGACATGTCATCCCGGATCTTCTGCAATCCCCTTATGGCAGCGCTGCATGGGGAGACGCTGCAGTCATTTGTCCATGGGAAGTCTATCTCGCGTATGGCAATCCGCAGATTCCGAAAAATCAGTTTGACTGTATGAAGGGCTGGGTCGACTACATCACTGGCTCCACCAAAACGCCATATCTGTGGACCGGCGGCACGCACTACGGCGACTGGCTCGGACTGGATGCACCGTCCGGCAGCTATAAGGGCTCGACCCGGGAAGATTTTATCGCATCTGCTTTTTATGCGCATTCTACCAGACTGCTGATCAAGGCAGGAACGGTGCTCGGAAAGGATATGTCAGACTACGAGGCATTGTATGAAAAAATCATCGCTTCATTCCGTGCTGCATTTCCGACCTATGAGACGCAGACCGAATGTGTGCTCGCGGCACACTTCCATCTGACTGAGCATCCGCAGGCCGCGGCCGATCAGCTCGCAAAAATGGTAAAAGAAGCCGGAAACCAGCTTCAGACCGGGTTTGTCGGGACACCGTATCTGCTGCATGTGCTCAGTGATTACGGATATGCAGCGCTCGCCTATACGCTTCTGCTCCGCAAAGAATATCCGTCGTGGCTCTATCCGGTCACGAAAGGTGCAACTACGGTATGGGAACACTGGGATGGCATTATGGAAGATGGTGGCTTCTGGAGCGCAGATATGAACTCCTTTAACCACTACGCATACGGCTCCGTCGCAGACTGGGTCTATCAGGTTGCTGCAGGGATCCGCACCATAGAAGATGCTCCTGGCTATGCCTCTATCCGATTTGCGCCAGTCCCGGATACAAGGCTCTCCTGGCTTACCGCCTCCCTTCAGACCCGGCACGGTCTGGTCGAATCCGGCTGGCGTCAGGAAGATGGCGCATGGCGCTATGAGATCACGACTCCAGTCGACGCGGAAATCTGCATAGATGGAAATACACAGAAGGTTGCGGCTGGACATTATATCTTTTATGGCCGGATGTAACATATCGTACGGTAGAAAACAAAATACTCGAAATGCTGCCAACAGGCTATACAACAGAACTCCATTGGCAAAGCCGCAGAAAATATAATCGGTGCTATCTGGTAGATGAAGCCCACGTTTTACAGCTTTACATTTCATAATTGAGCATGCTATAATGAAGTTTCTTCTGATTAGCAAAGCAAACTTAAGAATGCCACAAAAGAGGTATGGTTTTGATTAATCAAAAATATGAGTTGAAAGAGGGATAATAAATGGCAATACAAAAGAACGGCATCATCGTACTAGGTGCGGTATTTGTAGATATCAAAGGATTTCCGGAGGGAGCGTACATTCCGGATGGAAGAAATGCCGGAAAGGTAAAATATGTACATGGCGGCGTCAGCCGAAATGTCGTCGAGGACATCGCGAACATTGAGCTGCGCCCGACCTACCTTGGTATCGTGGATGAATCCGCACTGGGTGAGGATGTCCTGCGCAAGCTGGAACGGCACAAAGTAAATGTCAGCTATATGCAGCGGATTCCGAACGGAATGGGTACCTGGCTCGCAGTCTTTGATCAGAACGGCGATGTCGCAGGCTCGATTTCCCAGCGTCCGAATCTGGATGCACTTCTGACGCTGCTCGATGAAAAAGGGGATGAAATTTTCTCCGAAGCTGATTCCGTCGTAATCGAAGTCGATATGGATAAAGATATCGTGAAAAAAGTGATCCAGCTCTGCGAAAAATATGACAAAAAGCTCTACGGCGTTGTCAGCAATATGAGCATCGCCCTGGAACGCCGCGATTTTCTGCAGAAGTTCGACTGCTTTATCTGCAATCAGCAGGAGGCAGGCATGTTTTTCTCCGCAGATTACAGCGATAAGACACCGGAAGAAATGCAGCAGACGCTCTGTGAACGGCTCCAGGTCGCAAATATTCCGTCTATGGTCGTTACCATGGGTGGAGATGGATCTGTCTATGCTGACATGCATGGGCACAGCGGCTTCTGCCCGGCCAAAAAGGTCGATGTCCGCGACACGACCGGAGCAGGCGACTCCTTCTGCGCAGGTGTTGTCAGCGGCCTGACCTACGGCAAAACACTTGCGGAGTCCGTCGAGATCGGCACACGGCTCGCAGCTTCCGTTATCACGTCTTCGGAGAATGTATGCCCGCGGTTTTTACCGGCGGAGTTGGGGATTGAAGCATAGTTCTATATTTCATAATATTGGGAATGCTACTGTCAGAGCTACTAACATAGACGCATGGTTGTTAATATACCTGATTATCAAGCTGCGCAGTAGAATTGCAGAATGATATGCAAGCCCTTGGCAAAGCCGTTAGATGGCAAGGGCCACTCAGTTTGTTGTTTGTGAGAATAAAAAATAGAAACGGAAGAAAGGATCCATAAATAAGTTGGATCTTTCTCCCGTTTCTATTTTTGTTTTTAAACCTTTTACAAATAGTACTTCTTAATTAATCGTCTTCTTCTACAATTTCATAATCCGAATTTTCAAAGCTTTCCTCATCATACTCATAATCACCCGGATTATGCCAATGCAACGTTTCAGACCCTGAACGTTCTCTATGCTTCCGCTCTCTCCCCATAGTAATAGAATCCCTTGCACTCTGTCAGGTGCACGGACACGATCTGCCCAATGAGTGAGGCATCGCCCGGGAAGTGGACGAGAAGGTTGTTGCTTAAACGACCGGTGACGAGGCTTGCATCCTGCTCATTTACGGACTCGACCAGTACCGGAAGTGTCTGATTTTCCACACGCAAAGACTGCTCTTTAGAAATCTCCTGCACCAGCGTGAGCAGGCGGTTGAAACGATCCTTCACGACGTCTTCCGGCACCTGATTCTCCATCGCAGCTGCCGGAGTCCCGGTTCGCTTGGAGTAGATGAAGGTAAATGCACTGTCGTAGCGTACCTTGCGCACGACATCCAACGTCTCCAAAAAGTCCTCTTCTGTCTCGCCCGGGAATCCGACGATGATATCCGTCGTCAGCGCCAGATCCGGGATCTCCGCACGCAGATGCTCTGCCAGAGCAAGATACTGCTCCTTCGTATAGTGGCGGTTCATGCGGCGCAGGATCTCCGTGCTTCCGGACTGCAGCGGCAAATGCAGATGACGGCAAATCTTTTTCGAGTGCTTCATCACCTGAATCAGATCCTCAGACAGATCCTTCGGATGCGAAGTCATAAAACGGATGCGCTCCAGACCCTCGATCTTCTCAACCTCCTGCAAAAGCTCTGCAAAGCTCATCGGCTCTTCCAAATTTTTTCCGTAGGAATTGACATTTTGTCCCAACAGCATGACTTCCTTTACGCCGTCTGCCACGAGCATCTTGATCTCCCGGATGATATCTTCCGGTTTCCGGCTGCGTTCCCGTCCACGTACATACGGAACGATGCAATAGCTGCAGAAATTGTTGCAGCCAAACATGATATTGACACCGGACTTAAACGAGTATGTCCGCTCTGCCGGAAGATCCTCGACGATCTTATCTGTATCTTTCCAGATGTCAAAAACGGTGCGGTCCGATTCAAAGGCCGTGACGAGCAGCTCGGCAAATTTATAAATATTGTGCGTGCCAAATACCAGATCCACAAAGCGATAACTCTTACGAATCTTCTCAATGACATCCGGCTCCTGCATCATACAGCCACACAGTCCGATGATCATATGCGGATTCTTTTTCTTGATGCCGTTCAGATAGCCAAGCCGCCCATATACCTTCAGATTTGCATTTTCCCGCACCGTACAAGTATTGTACAGCACGAAGTCCGCTTCCTCCTGTTCGGTCAGCTCATAGCCGATCAGTTCCAGAATACCGCGCAGCTTCTCCGAGTCACGCGCATTCATCTGACAGCCAAATGTCTTGATACATGCCTGCAGCTTCCGTCCAAGCTCCGCTTCCTTCGCCGTCAGAATCTCCCGCGCTTTTTTCATAAAGTAATATTGCCGCTCCGGCTCCTTTGCAGGCGCTGCATTTGATAAGTCGATGGCGTCAAAATTGATTTCATTTGTCATAAATCTCTGTTCTCCTCAAGTTCTGTCGGTCTACGGCCGTACCTGTCCGTTTCCGAATATAATATATTTTACGGTCGTAAGGGCCTTCAGTCCCATCGGTCCGCGCGCATGCAGCTTCTGTGTGCTGATGCCGATCTCCGCGCCAAATCCAAATTCAAAGCCGTCGGTAAACCGTGTCGATGCATTGACATACACGGCCGCCGCGTCGATCTCATCCAGAAAACGCATTGCATTTGTATAATTTTCCGTAATAATCGCTTCTGAATGACCAGTATTATAGCGATTGATATGGGCGATCGCTTCATCCAGAGAAGCGACTGTACGAATTGAAAGGATGTAATCCAGATACTCCGTCCCCCAATCCTGTTCCGTCGCCGCCACAACGTTCTCCGATGGGCCACCAAGTGCAGACAATGCCTGATCGTCACAGCGGAGTTCGACCTGATGCTCGTCCAGTTTTCTCTTCAACAACGCCAGTAATGCTTTCTCCACCTTCTCATGAACAACGATGGATTCGCAGGCGTTGCAGACGCCGATCCGCTGTGTCTTGGCATTATTGATGATATTGACTGCCATCTCGAGATCGGCACTCTCATCCACATAGATATGACAGTTGCCCGTACCCGTCTCGATGACCGGAATCGTGCTGTTTTCCACAACGGCCCGGATCAGCCGTGCACTTCCGCGCGGGATGAGCACATCGACATATTCCCGCAGCCGCATAAAGCGTGCGGTCGTCTCATGGTCTGTCACCTCAATCAACTGAAGGGCATCCTCCGTCACGCCCACTGCTGCCAGCGCTTTTTTCAGCACCGTCACAATCGCAATATTTGAATGAATTGCGTCGCTGCCCCCTTTTAAGATCACGGCATTTCCGGTCTTAAAGCAGAGACCGAACGCATCTGCTGTCACATTCGGGCGCGATTCGTAAATGATACCGATGACGCCGAGTGGTACCCGTTTCTGTCCGATTAAAAGTCCATTTGGACGCTTCTTCATCTCCTCGACTTCTCCGATCGGATCATCCAGTCCGGCAATCTGGCGTAAGCCTTCTGCCATCCCACTGATCCGGTTCTCATTGAGCATCAGACGGTCGACAAGCCCTTCCGCCATATGGTTTTCCCGCGCTTTCCGAATGTCCTGCGCATTTGCCTCCAGAATCTCGCTGCGGTATTCTTCCAGATAAGCGGCTGCCTTTAAAAGCGCCTCATTCTTTTTCGCCGTCGCAAGTCCTCGTAAGGCACGCTCTGCCTCCCGCGCATGCATTCCGATCTCAGTAAGCAGCAGATCCGCATCCGCGTAGAACTGCTCCTCCGTCACAAGATACTGCGGGCAGATGTCGTGCACGTCTGCTGGGACTTCTTCCATGATCTGAAACGCAAAAGCCGCCGCCACCGTCGTGTGCGCGGTATGTTTGCTCAGATAACGGTCATAAAAGCCTTTCCCATAGCCGCAGCGATGCCGTTTTGCATCAAAACCGACCCCCGGAACGATCAGAAGTGCATCCTCTTCCTGTGCCGGATTTACAGCGTCCGGCTCCGGAATGTGAAAATATCCCGGATGCACATCCGCATAGGAGGAAATATAATAATAGTCCATCTCCTCTCCGTCTACCTTCGGAGCCGCGACCTTTTTCCCGCATCGCCATGCCTCTTCGATCAGCGGACGCATACATACTTCGCCATTATAGTCCATATAGGTATAGATACAGTCTGCCTTCTGAAATGCCTCCATCCGGATGATCCGCTCACAGATCTTCCGGCTTTTTTCCTGCAGCTCCTCTTCCGTCTGCTCTTTTCGTCTTGCAAAAACCAGCTTTCTAATTTCCTTTTTTTCCATAGCGTTCCTCATACTTCTTTCCGAGATTCTCTATGCTGCCATCCTTATTTACGATATCAATATTGTCCAGCTGTCCTTTCAGGTTCCGCCGAACTGCCTCCAAATATTCACTGCGCAGAAGCGCCTGCTCCTGCCGCTCTTCTGAGGTCAGGCCCTCCGCCTTTGACTTGCGCGCAAGCTCATTGATTCTTGCGAGTTTTATATTATCCATCGGTTTCTCCTCCTTCATTTATTTCCATTCATACTATACAATCTAATTTACTTTACTTCTTTATCCTCGCATACAGCAATTCAAGCACTTACCCTATCTGCCATATCCGCTTTGACCGACAGAATTCCAATTTACGATGTAATCTTTTATTCCCGCGAGCAACGAGCCAAGTAGCCATGCTTGCATGGCATCCCTGCAGCTTTGCTGACAGGGCATATTTGGCGACTGCCGCGAGGGTCAAATACCCCGTTGCTTGCAGCGGGGTATTTGATTGGCCAGACAGATATCTTCAACGATCTTCCTCCAGCACATCAACCAGATCAAAATTCTCATCCAGATGCCCGACAAACAACGTGCCGATATTCCGGCCGTCCAGCAGCCGGTGGATGACGTGGAAGTCATCCCCGTTCGCGATAATCATATCCGCACCTGCCGCATTCGCTATCTTTGCTGCTGAGAGCTTCGTCGCCATGCCCCCGGTCCCGACATCGCTGCCGCTGCCTTTTCCCATCTTCATATAATGTTCATCTACGGTATCGACCAGATCGATAAACCGTGCTTCCGGATTCTTTCTCGGGTCATCCGTATACAGCCCGTCAATG
Source organism: Lachnospiraceae bacterium (assembly GCA_029006155.1). Classification (GTDB taxonomy): domain Bacteria; phylum Bacillota; class Clostridia; order Lachnospirales; family Lachnospiraceae; genus Choladousia. Next base: position 56,001 of record JAQXGF010000025.1, on the reverse strand, counting down.
TCAGAAAGCAACAGCAGCAGATCCGCATGCGTCAGTGCCGCAACGATCGCAGAAAGCGTATCATTATCTCCGAACTGAATCTCGTAAGTCGATACCGTGTCGTTTTCATTTACGACCGGAATCGCGCCGAGCTTAATCAGTTCATCAAACGTGTTCGATGCATTTCTCCGGCTCAGATTATCGATCATCGTATTCTTCGTCATCAGAATCTGTGCGGCCCGGTGTCCATATTCGCTGAACAGCTTCTGATACGTCATCATCAGCTGTGCCTGTCCGATCGCTGCACATGCCTGCTTTTCCGAGACATTTTTCGGACGGTGATGGACACCGATCGCCTGTCGTCCGACCGCGATCGCTCCGGAGGAGACGAGGATGACCTCTTTCCCGCGATTTTTCAGGTCGCAGAGCTCCCGCACGAGTACCTCGAGCTTCGTCAGATTCAGTGCGCCCGTCTCCGGGTGTGTGATCGAGGAACTGCCGATCTTCACTACTATTCGCTTTTTCTCTTTCAGTTTTTCTCTGTAATTCATATCTTCTGTCCTTATCTTCGCTTACTGTCCACGTACCAGCCCGATCTTCCTCAGCAGACGTACGATCAGATGCCCCTTCGGCAGCGCTGCAATCTCCTCCACGGTAATCCCCTTAAAGGAAATCAGTCCGACGCCGTAAGTCGCCACACCGGCCAGAATCGCAAACAGCACGGAAATCGTATTGCCAAATACCAGATGGAACAGCTGATAAACGAGATAAGCCGCTGCCCCCATGATAATGGAGACGATAACCGGTACAAAAAACGTCCGTTTCCACTCCTGGCGATAATGCAGGAAGCGGGCGATCGCGATCGCGTTTAAAATACTCACAATCAGTGCAAAGCAGATATTCGACCATACGACCGCATAGATATTCAGGTTGCCAACCGTCAGCATGACATACAGCAGAATAAAATGAATCACAAGTGCCACTGCATTATTGACCAGTGGGGTCTGCAGCTTTCCAAGTCCCTGTAGAATGCCGGTCGTCAGTGTCGAAAATGCATAGAGAATGATCAGAAGTGCGCCGGTCTGCATGATGCCGACTGCCAGCGGACGTCCGGTCTCGAGACTCGGATAGAGCATCGTCAGGATCGGCTTTGCAAGTGCTGCCATCCCTACTGCACACGGAATCGTAATAATCATCGTAAACCGCACAGAGGTACGGATCTTCCGACGTGCATCGCTGCGGTCGCCTCTCGCCATCGCCGCAGTCAGACTCGGTACCACCGACGGGGCCAGACAGGATGCAAGGGAAAGCGGCACATTCATCAGTACACGGAACTGCCCGGAGTATATACCCCAGATCGATGTATACTGCTTCTCCGTATATCCCTGGTTCAGCAGTACCTTATTGAACACACCCTGATCAGCGACATTGCTGATATTGTAGATCAGCGTACTCAGAACAATCGGGATGATCGTCAGAATCATCGTCCGGTAAATTGCACGCTCAGACTCCAGATGCGTCGTCGTATCCCTGCGCATCTGCCGCTTTAACGTCGACTTCTGTGTCGTATAAACGAACATCATAAACAGCATCGCGACCGTGACAGATACGACCGTACCAAACGTGCCGCCCGCTGCTCCCCAGGCGGGCCCTAACAGTTCATTTCCATTTTCCTGCGCCAGAGAGACACCGTAGCTGTACATAATATTCGCGCAGACCACGGTAAAGATCGCATTTACGATCTGCTCGATGACCTGTGATACCGCAGTCGGCGTCATGTTCGAATAACCCTGAAAAAAGCCACGGAACACACCGACGATCGCAAACACAAAAATAGCCGGTGCAAGCACACGCAGCGCATAGACCGCCAGCTCAATCGACAGCACATATTTTGTAATAACACCCGCAAACACATAGGTCAGGAGCGCGAGCGCACCGCCCGCGATCAGTGCAAAACGCATCGCGCACAGAAAGACTCTGTGCGCATTTTTATATTCTCCCTTATGAATCCGCTCGGAAACGAGCTTGGAAACCGCCAGCGGCAGGCTGAACGAAGAAATCATCAGGACGATGTTGTACACCTCGTTCGCCGTAGAATAATAGCTGTTTCCCTCATTTCCGAGTGTATTGGTAAGGGGGAAACGGTAGATCATGCCAATAATCTTCGCGATGATTGATGCTACCGCCAGAATAGACCCCTGTACCAGATAATTTTTACTGTTCGACTTTTTTTCTTTCTCTTTCACACTGGAACCTCATCAATCCGCCTGAATGGATACGTTATCGCTGTAAGAGTCAAGCACGATGCATACCCAGGTCTTGCCCTGATTCAGCGTAATCTCGTTTCCGTCGGCATCATAATAATGGGTAACGCCAAAATTCTCATTTGCAAAGGCATCTTCTGTATTGATCGCATCTTTGCGCCATGTCACGTCGATTGCCTTTCCGTTTGTGATATATTTACCGTTTCCACCGGAGAGCACGTCGATGTTCAGATAGCCGTTCTCGTCAAATTTCTCCCACGGGCAGTACTGGAAAATGATATTGTCATAGGTCAGCGCATTTCCGGTCAGATAATCGGTCTGAACATCACCATACTGATAACGTGTATACTTTCCGGTCTCCGCATCATAAACAAAATAAGCATGGTTGTACTCATAACCCGGAGCGACCGTGATCGCATCCACTCCATTGCCGAGCGTCACCCGCTCCCCGTCGGCTGCAAACTGGTAATGGCCGTTCGTCGACTGATACTCATCCGAATATTCCGTCGGATAGCCCATCTCCTCAATGCCCTTCCAGATCCGAGTATAATCGGTAAATACGTTGTGTGGCGCCGGGAAATCATCGGAACGGTAGTAGACGGTCTCTCCAATGGAATCCAGGCCGCTTAAATTCAAGGTCGAATCCAGATTCAGAAGATCCAGCGCATAGACCGCCTGTCCGAAATGCAGGTAGTATGTATTAAATTCTCTTGCAAAATAGACGTAATAATTCCGGCAGCTGCGCACCGAGCCGATCCGCTCGACATCCTGGTAATCCTCGAAAATCCCCATCAGACGGGTAATGCTGCCCTCGACCGGAGCTTCATAAACAACTTCCGCATTCGCGATACCGGACTGCGGAAGGGCATCCTGAATATTGTTGAGCATAACGGAAATCGCCTTCGTACGTCCAATCGACTCCGGAACGAGCTTACCGGTCAGGTAGCTGCGCACCATTCCATTGTTCTCTTCTGCAAAGGCAGTCCCGGCGCATGCCGTACCGAGCATGGCAGCTGCAGCTGCGGCTGCGGTCAGTTGTTTCCACATTTTCTTTTTCATAGCGTCATCTCCTGTTCTGGTCACGGCAGCTTCTGCTACCGGCTGATGTGCAGCTGCGAAAGAATCTCCTCCTGCAACCGCTCCATTTCCTTTGCATCTTCCTCGGTCATATGATCAAACCCCATCAGATGCAGCATACTGTGTGCAATCAGAAACGCATATTCGCGCTTTCTGGAATGTCCATACTCTTCCGCCTGTGAAATCACCTTGTCAGCGGAAATCACAATGTCGCCAAGCATCAGCTCTCCGCTGTCCGGCTCAAAGCAGTCCTCACCGCCCTCCTCGAGAAATCCAAAATCCCCCGGTGTCTCATACTCGACCATCGGGAAGGACAGTACATCCGTCGGACGGTCAATTCCTCTTTGTTCCAGATTGATCCGGTGAATCTCGTCATTATCTGTGATCAGAATGCTGACCTGTGCCTCATACGGACATTCCATATAATCGAGCGCACAGGAAACGACATCCTGCGCGATCTCATACAGATCCAGATCCAGTTCTGTACTGCTCTCATTTTCAAAATCAATTGTCATTTCTCCCACGCTTTCTTATCGGTGCTCTTTTTTCTTGCAGCCGAACGGCTCTCTTTATAAGCTTCCTTTTTCTCATATTCTTCATATGCGGTGACGATCTTCTGTACCAGCGGATGCCGCACGACGTCTTTGCTCGTCAGCTGACAAAAAGAGATATCCTCCACCTTTCCGAGCACCTTCATCGCCGTATCCAATCCGGACGGTGCACCACTTGGCAGATCCTTCTGCGTCTGATCCCCCGTGATGACCACTTTCGATCCAAAACCGATTCGGGTCAGAAACATCTTCATCTGAGCCGGGGATGTATTCTGTGCCTCGTCCAGAATGATAAACGCGTTGTCCAGGGTACGGCCACGCATGTATGCAAGCGGTGCGACCTCGATCAGACCTTTTTCCATATTTTTCAGAAAACTGTCGCTGCCCATGATCTGATAGAGGGCATCATACAGCGGCCGCAGATACGGATCGACCTTGCTCTGCAGATCGCCGGGCAGAAATCCGAGCTTCTCTCCCGCCTCGATCGCCGGACGGGTCAGGATGATCCTGCCCACCTCTTCATTTTTAAAAGCGGTGATCGCCATGGCCATCGCCAGATACGTCTTTCCGGTACCGGCCGGACCGACGCCAAATACGATCATCTTCTTGCGGATCGCATCGACATATGCCTTTTGTCCAAGTGTCTTTGGCTTGATCGGCTTCCCGTTGATCGTATGGCAGATGCAGTCCCCGTCGATCGCTACGACTGCATCCTCTTTCTCTTCATAAGAAAGGGAAATCGTGTAATCCACATTCTGCTCCGTGAGCGGTGTCCCACGCTTTGCCAGGGTATCCAGGCTTTCAAAAATCTTCTTTGCCCGCACGGCATTCGTCGGACTCCCCAGTATCTTAATCTCTCCGTCCCGACTCAGCACTGTGACCTGCAATGCCCGCTCGATCTTTTTCACATACTGGTCGAACTGGCCAAACAGCTCCTTCTGGCGCTCTGCCGGAACAGACAGAGATGTCTCAATCATACTCATTTCCAGATAATTCCTCCTCGCCATCCGTAATCGCCGCCCGCACCGTCTCCGGTGTCCCCACCGTCAACGTACCGGTCGCAATCGCGGAAGTTTCAGTCCATTCTATTTTAACATTATTTTCAAATATTTGAACCCCCTTTTCCTCTAAATTTTTCATAAAATACTGCAAATTTGAGTTCAGGATAGACAATATCTCTTCTTTTGTGTGACAAATTTCCAGATTTTCGTATTCGCGCACGGTGATCTGCTGCCAGGATACCGGAAGATAAAATGCATCGAACAGCCGCAGTTGATGAATCCTGCTTAACGTATCGCTGCACTCCCATGACGGGCGCAGGAAGGGAAGCGCAAAGTCTGCATCCAGGATCTGCAGCAACACCCGTTCCGCCTGTTTCCCTGTGTACTGCTTTTCTGGAAACGTGATCGCCTGCTCTTCATGGTAGGGAATACTGCAGCGCACGACTACGTCCGCATCCGCCTGTACCTTCTGGTAATTCACTGCCGCTCCGCCGTCATCTATGATCGGGATCACACCCGAGACGAGCAGTTGCCCTTTTTCGACCTCCTCGCCTGCTTCCACCAATGCGCGCCCGTTCCGTACATAAATCGATGCAATGACGCCTGCGTGTGCAGCAAAGAGGCTGGAGGGTGCATCCGCTTCTTCCTTCTCCGCCTTCTCTGAAAAACTGCCCTCCCGGATCTGGATCGACAGCTGTGTCCCGTGCAGTTTGGCTGATACCCAGGAAAAGTCCGGGAAGGCATTGCGCAATGCAGCAGAAAGCTGTTCGCAGTCCACCTCCGACTTTCGCATACCATAGCAAATCCCGTTTTCCTGCAGCCAGCTGTACAGAACCGGAGAGGTCTGCCGCACATTTCCATCCAGCGTAATCCGCCAGACATGCGCGCCAAGCCAGAGGAGAAGCCCGATCGCTGCTAACAGCCCGACCAGCAAAAGCTTCCGCCTTCGATATTTCCGGACAAAAAAAGGAAGCCCGTGCCGCTCTGTAATGCGCAGTCGGACGTGGCTTTTCTTTACAAGTGTTTTCAGCTTTCGGAAATCATAAACAGAAATGCAGGCGGTATAGGCTTCTGCTTCCGGCAGCAACCGCCAGAGCTTCAATCGGTGGTAGGCACACAGATTGAAAAAGCGTTCGCAGGCATCCCCGCTCACCCGAATCCGTACATACCCCGCAAGAAAATCCGAAAATCCCATAAGGTCCCTCCTGCTCAATAATCACTGTCCTTTGACTCGTTCCGGCTTTGTAAAGCAGACACTGCAGATGCATCCGGCAATTTCGATCTCTTCTTTTGTATAGGTCAAAATCTCCAGATGGCTTCCACTGATTTTTACCCAGCCGTCGCGGATCAGGATCCGTACTTCCTCGTCAGAGTAGGCGGATAATCCACAGAAATTTTCAATCCAGAGATGCTCCTGCCCGTGCATGGACAGTAAAATGGTTCCCCTGGTCAGATCATCCGGAAGCTGCAGTGCCTCCAGCATGCGGCCTCCCTGTGGCTTTTCTCTCTTTTCCCTCACAGGCATTTCCCCGATGCGGTTATTAGTCAGTATATGAACAAAGACCTTGCTTTATGTTATCTCAGATCCTTATGATTACTTATGATATGGCTCTCCCTTCATAATCCGGAAGGCACGATAGATCTGTTCGAGCAGAATGACCCGCATCAGCTGGTGTGGAAAAGTCATCGTGGAAAAGCTCAGCTGTTCATCTGCGCGCTTTAATACCTGCGGGGACAGACCGAGCGACCCGCCGATCACAAAGCAGAGATTGCTCTTTCCACGCACCGTCAGCTCATTGATGTGCGAAGCCAGCTGCTCCGAGGATCGCTGCTTTCCCTGGATCGCCAGCGCAATGACATAGGCGTCGTCTTTGATACACGAAAGGATCCGCGCGCCCTCCTTCTCCATAATCTGCTGTTCTAATGCCGGCGCTGCGCCATCCGGTGTCTTCTCATCGGCGACTTCCAGTATCTCCAGCGTGCAGTAGCGTCCCAGCCGTTTCGCATACTCCGCGATCGCGTCCCGGTAAAATTTTTCCTTGACTTGTCCAACGGTTACTAGAGTTATTTTCATGCTTTACTCCTATCGGATATTCGCAATCCGCTTCGCTACTTGCTCATAACCGAGTAACTGCTTCGCAGTTTATCAGAAGGAGTTTGCACTCCTCCTGATACAAGTAAGTCCCCACCTACTGCTTATTGCTCCTCGCAATTGAAGCAGGGAACTTACTTGACTCGGTTAAAAAACGGGCTGCCACAAACCTGCAGCAGCCCGCTCTATCTGGTACTTAGTTGTTCTTTGCTTTCAGGAACTCATCGATTCCCTTTGCAGCAGCTTTTCCGGCACCCATTGCAAGGATAACGGTAGCCGCTCCGGTAACAGCATCTCCACCGGCGAATACGCCATCCTTGGAGGTCTGACCGGTCGTCTCATCTGCGATGATACATTTTCTCTTGTTCGTATCCAGTCCGATGGTCGTAGAAGAGATCAGCGGATTCGGGGAAGTACCAAGAGACATGATCACGGTATCCACATCAATATCAAACTCAGAACCCGGAATCTCTACCGGACGTCTTCTTCCGGATGCATCCGGCTCACCGAGCTCCATGCGGATGCAACGGATACCAGCGACTGCATCATTCTCATCTACCAGAATCTCCTTCGGGTTCGTCAGCAGATCAAAAATGATGCCCTCTTCCTTTGCGTGATGTACTTCTTCTGCACGTGCCGGAAGCTCTGCCTCACTACGACGGTATACGATATGTACCTCAGCGCCAAGACGAAGAGCCGTTCTCGCTGCGTCCATTGCTACGTTTCCGCCACCGACAACCGCTACCTTCTTGCCGTGTACGATCGGAGTATCGTAATCATCACGGAATGCCTTCATGAGGTTGTTTCTGGTCAGGAACTCATTCGCGGAGAATACACCCTTTGCAGTCTCACCCGGAATGCCCATGAACATCGGGAGTCCGGCACCGGAACCGATAAATACAGCCTCGAAGCCTTCCTCATCAAGCAGCTCGTCGATCTTTACAGACTTACCGATGATGACGTTGGTCTCGATCTTTACACCGAGAGATTTTACGTTCTCTACTTCCTTTGCTACGACATCCAACTTCGGAAGACGGAACTCCGGAATACCATATACGAGTACTCCGCCCGGCTCATGCAGTGCCTCGAAGATCGTCACATCATAGCCAAGCTTTGCCAGATCGCCTGCGCAGGTCAGTCCGGACGGGCCGGAACCGATGACTGCTACCTTATGGCCATTCTTTGCTGCCGGTGCTGGCGGCTTGATGCCGTTCTCTCTTGCCCAGTCAGCGACGAAACGCTCCAGCTTACCGATGGATACTGCTTCGCCCTTGATGCCGCGGATACATTTGCCCTCACACTGGCTCTCCTGCGGACATACACGGCCACAGATTGCCGGAAGTGCGCTGGACTGGGAAATGACTTTGTAAGCCTCCTCGAAATTGCCGGCTTTTACTTCTGCGATGAAATCCGGAATGTTGATATTTACCGGGCAGCCCTGAATGCACTTTGCATTTTTGCAGTGCAGGCAGCGCTCAGCCTCTGCCATCGCTTCTTCTTTATTATAACCAAGACATACTTCATCAAAATTTGTCGCTCTTACCTTCGGATCCTGCTCTCTTACCGGAACCTTCTTTAATACGTCTGCCATTATTTGTCACCTCCGCAATTGCCGCATCCGCCGTGATGGGTCTCGCCCTCACGCAGTCTCAGCAGTGCCTTTCCTTCCTCTGTCTTGTACAGAGTCTGTCTCTTCATTGCTCCGTCGAAATCGATCTTATGTCCGTCAAACTCCGGTCCGTCTACACAGGCAAACTTCACTTCATCGCCTACGATGACACGACAGGCACCACACATACCGGTACCGTCTACCATGATCGGGTTCATGCTGACAACCGTCGGGATATTGAACTTCTTCGTGGTCAGGCAGCAGAATTTCATCATAATCATCGGTCCGATCGCTACGCAGTGATCGTAAGTCTTGCCCTCTTTTGTCACAAGATCTTCGATAACCTTTGTAACCATACCGCTTCTTCCATAGGAACCGTCGTCCGTGGTCACATAAAGATTGCCTGCTACGGATTTGAACTTATCCTCAAGGATGACAAGATCCTTTGTCTTTGCTCCTACGATAACATCTGCATCAATGCCATGCTCATGCAGCCATTTCATCTGCGGATATACCGGAGCCGTACCTACGCCACCTGCTACAAACAGGATCTTTTTCTTTCTCGTCTCTTCCAGATTTGCCTCCTCGCAGAGCTCAGACGGGCATCCGAGCGGTCCTACGAAATCACGGAAAGAATCTCCGGCCTTCAGTTTTGCAAACTTCTCTGTCGATGCTCCGATCGGCATGAATACAATCGTGATAGTTCCTGCTTCTCTGTCATAATCGCAGATCGTCAGCGGAATCCGCTCTCCTACTTCGTCCGCTTTGACGATGACAAACTGTCCAGGCAGGCAATGCTTCGCAACACGCGGAGCTTCTACTACCATCTGATAGATATTGCCCGCAAGTTTCCCTGCTTCCAAAATCTTGTACATATGATACCTCCATATTTTTCAGCAGTTTCCTGCTGTTTTGTAAACGAACCTGCACAGAGCATGCAAAGTCCTGCAAATTACATCAACTTAGTATAAGACATTACCGAAAGAAATTCAACGTCAGAATGCAAAAAATGCTAAAAAATGCAGATTATGTTAAACTTTTGACAATATTTGCCGATAATTGCGGGCATTCAGGCTAGTTCTGCTCCAGATAATTCTCAAATTCTTCCTCAGACATGAGAATTTTCCGTGGCTTGGTTCCCTCCTCCGGTCCGACGACTCCGGCATCCGAGAGCTGATCCATGATCCGGGCTGCACGGTTGAAACCGATCTTGAAGACACGCTGCAGCATGCCGATCGACGCCTTGTCCTTTTCGATAATAAATTTCCCCGCCTCGGCAAAGAGCGCATCCACGTCCTCGTTCGCACGGGTTGCCTCACTGACCTGCTGCACCTTCGCCAGCTGCGCCTCCATCGCGACACTGTGGGCTCCGTCCATATTGTTTTCCTTCAGGAAATCAACAACATCCGATACTTCCTCATCGGATACAAATGCACCCTGTACACGCGCAGGCTTCTGATAGCCCTGCGGATAGAACAGCATATCGCCCTTTCCGAGCAGCTTTTCGGCACCGTACATATCGATAATCGTCCGGGAATCGATACCGGAAGAAACGGAAAATGCGATCCGGGACGGCATGTTTGCCTTGATCAGTCCGGTGATGACATTGACCGACGGCCGCTGTGTCGCAATGATCAGATGCAGACCGGCAGCACGTGCCAGCTGTGCCAGACGGCAGATCGAATCCTCGACTTCACCCGGAGCGACCATCATCAGATCGGCCAGCTCGTCCACGATGATCACGATCTGCGGCAACTTCTTCGGCGCGGATGGGTCATCGCCCATACCGGCGGCCTCGACCTTCTGATTATACCCCTTCAAATCACGCACTCCGTATTCCGCAAATTTATTATAACGGTCGGTCATCTCCGCGACCGCCCAGTTCAGTGCGCCTGCTGCCTTTTTCGGGTCAGTGACAACCGGAATGAACAGATGCGGTATCCCATTGTAGACACTCAGCTCTACGACCTTCGGGTCAATCATGATCAGCTTGACATCCTCCGGCTTCGCCTTATAAAGAATGCTCATGATCAGCGTATTGATGCAGACAGACTTACCGGATCCGGTCGCTCCCGCGATCAGAAGATGCGGCATCTTCGCGATATCTGCCACGACGGTCTTTCCACCGATATCCTTCCCGACGGCAAACGCCAGGTTGGACTTATGCTTTTGAAATTCATCTGTCTCGAGCAGATCCCGCAGCATGACGGTGCTGTTCTCGCCATTCGGGACTTCGATGCCGACCGCCGACTTGCCCGGAATCGGTGCTTCGATACGAATGTCTGCAGCAGCCAGATTCAGCTTGATATCATCGGAGAGCGCCACGATCTGTTTGACCTTCACGCCCTGTTCCGGCATCAGTTCATAACGGGTCACACTCGGTCCGCAGCTCACATTTGTCACTTTTGCATGGACGCCAAAGCTGTCCAGGGTCTGCTGCAGCTTTGCTGCGGTACGGCGCACTTCCTGTTCCTGGCTTGCCCCGGCCCGTGTCGATCCGTGCTTCAGAAGTGAGAGCGGCGGATAGACATACTCCCGCTTTACGGCCTCTGCCGCCTCCGCAGCTTCTGCCTCGACATCCGCAATCCCCGCCTGAATCTCTTTTTCTGAGGAGCGCGGATTGCGCTTTGCGGATGGCTCCTGCGGTGTATCGCTGCTATCCGCTGCCGATGTGTCTGTATGGATCGATCTGGCTGCCGTCCTGCCCGCACCGGTCTGTTTCTGGGACTCCGCCTGCTTTTTTACCGGCTCTTCACGGAACATATGGCCGGATGAGGTGTTATCCAGCTTTCCCTCTTCCGCAAAGATGCCGAAATCCGAGCGTGACTCCGCCGTTCTTCCAGAATCCACATTAGCGATTTCCGATCCGGCAGCTGTCACGAGCCCGCCTGTTTTTCGCTCTTCTTCTGGCATCCGCCGGGAAGTCTCTGCCCTGTCTGTAACCGCCGGCTCATCGTCTTCTTCCAGTCCGCGATATTCCGTCTCCGGCTCTTCTTCCGCTTTCTGAGGCAGATCTGTCTCTGACGCAGTGGTACTTCTCTCATTTCCCCATGCTTCTTCCTGATCTGCAAACAGATCATCCGCAAATGCATCCGCCTGCAGTTCCCTCATATCCGCACGACGTAATGCAGGCTGCACCGCCTTTTCCGGCACCGGCTTTGACTGTTTCACTGCCTCTGGCTGCGGAAGCTCTGCCTTTCCGAAGATCGCGTCTGAGCTCACTTCTCTCCGGCTCTTCTCCAGTCCCTCGATGTGAAGCCCCATCTCCGGCTCCGCTGCCGGCTGTGGAAGTCCCTGATAAACTGTATCTGTCTCGTCTGCGTCCCGCCGGATCCGGATGTCAGTCGCCGTGCCTTCCACCTTCCGGCTGTGTCTGGATGGCTGCGGTGTGGACGGAAAGATGACCGGCACTTCGAGTGTCGTACGGTGGCTCGCCACCCGCCCTTTTCCTTCTTCTGATGCCCCGGCATGCTCAAGCATGACCCCCGCATCTGGATTGCTTTCTGTACGTCCTCTCCGTGTTTCTATCGCGGTACGCGGCTCAGGCTTCCTGCCGAACAGTCCCCGTCGCTTTTCCAGTTTTTCAGCAAATGGCACATAAGCATCCGCCCGCGCCGGATCCGGAGAGAGATCCAGCTGCTCCAGTGTCAGCTCCTGCCGTTCCATCTGCTCGCGTTCACGCGCATACGCCTCACGTCGTCTGGCTGAATTCTCTTTTGCAGAGTGATACATTTTTTTGCTCTGATTCTTCATACCGCGCATGATCGAGCGCTGTGTAATGAGGATCACACAGATAATCGAAAGGATCGCAAGAAACACGCCTGCTCCAATGGCTCCGAGCGCAGGCGTCAGAAGCCGGCATACAAAGCCGCCAACCGCACCACCACCATTTTTATAGGCTGCACTCCGCTCATAGATCGTCCCAACCTGCATCACTTCATATTCCTCTGCCCTCGCCAGTCCGAAAAAGCTGCACACGGTCAGATACAGAATCACTGCGGAAAAAAACTTTACACCTGCAATCGCACTTCCCCGGTTCGACATGAGAAATGCCGCAGAAAAAACAAGCAGTATCGGGAAAAGATACGCCATCCACCCAAAGATCCCGAACCCGACATCGCTTAATACGCCTCCAAGGAATCCACCAAAGCCAAAATTGCTGATAAACAGAAAAATGCCGACTGCGATGACGCCCCAGAGCATCGCCTCCTGAATCAGCAGTGGGCTGGTACGCTCCTCCGGCATCGTAAGCTGCTCCGCCTCTGTCTCAGCCTTTGCTCTTCTCGCCGGTCTTGCCGTGGTGCCGGCAGCTTTCTTTTTCGCAGATACAGCAGCACTCCGCGTGGAACTGCTGCTGCCTGTCGTTTTTCGTTTCGTATTTGTGGAAGAGGATGCCGTACTGCGCTTCCTCGATCCGTCTGGTTTTTTATTTACTGCTTTTGCTGCCAAATATTCTGCCTCCCAGTCTGAATTCCTTTGCTGCTACAGCAGGAAATGTCCTGCAATCGCAACGGCTCCTACGATAAAGCAATAGTAGGAGAAATATTTAAACTTCTTATTTTTCACTACGATCAGCATCGTCTTGATGCATATGTATCCCACCACCGCTGCAAATACCATGCCGACGGCATAAATGCCAAGCTGCGATGTCTCGATCGGCTCCGCGATCACATCCTTCACCTCAAGAAGCGCTGCGCCGAGCACCGCCGGAATCGATAAAATGAAAGAATACTTGACTGCAAATCTCCGATCCATGCCGAGCAGCAGGCACGCTGCGATCGTGGTGCCGGAGCGGGAAAGTCCCGGAAGGGTCGCCAGCCCCTGTGCGGCTCCGATCAAAAGACCATTTTTATAAGTCACCTGGCGTGGAAGCTTATGCCCTTCCCTCGTCGTATCCGCGATGAGCAGCAACACGCCGGTCATCAGAAGACAGATCCCCGGGATCAGGAGCGTCTCTCCGGCAGCAGAGACGAGATCCTTTCCGATGACACCGATCAGTCCGGTCGGAATCGTCGACACGAGCACGAGTACCACAAACTTCCGGTAATTGTTGTGTACAACACGGCGATACTTCAGGGAAGTCTTATGGATGCGGTTCAGCATATAGATATGAAGATTCGCAAACAGGTCTCCGATCATCTTAAACGTCTCCACGATCATCCGCCAGATATCTTTGTGATAGACGACAAATACGGCAGCCAGTGTCCCCACATGCAGCATGATATCGAACAGCATGCCACCGTCTGTATCAATGTGAAAAATATTTTCCAGAATCGCGAGATGCCCGGAACTGCTCACCGGCAGAAACTCTGTGATCCCCTGTATGATTCCAAGAAAAATAGATTGCAGTACGCTCATAATACGCCTCCTGATTCGGTACGATACTCTTTCTTACGCATACTGCTTCATTATACCAAACAATTGTTCCTTCCACAAGCGTTTTATTCTGCTTTCCGCGTGGCAATCATTGCATACAATTTCTGTAAGGCATCACTGATCCCTCCGACTTCATTGATCAGCCCCTCCCGCACGGCATCTTCCCCGACAAGAATCGTGCCGAGGTCTTTTGTGAGAATCCCTGTATCGAGCATCAGCTGCTCAAGCCGTTCTCTGGAAGCCTGCGAGTGCTCTGCGATAAAGCCGAGAATCCGATCCTGCATCTGCTTAAAATAATCATACGTCTGTGGAGCCCCGATGACGGTCCCGTTCATCCGCACCGGATGGATCACCATCGTACCCGTCCGCACGATAAAGGAATAATCCGTCGATACGGCGATCGGCACACCGATCGAATGACTTCCGCCGAGCACGAGGGAGACGGTCGGCTTGCTCAAAGACGCAAGCATCTCCGCAATCGCAAGCCCGGCCTCCACGTCGCCTCCCACCGTATTGAGCAAAATGAGCACACCGTCGATCTCCGAGCTGTCCTCGATCGCCGCGAGCCGTGGCAGAACATGCTCATATTTTGTCGTCTTGGAATTATTTGGCAGGCACTCATGCCCCTCGATCTCTCCGATCACGCTGAGCAGATGGATGCGGTTATCTAAGGTCACCTCTCCATTTTCACGTATCCCCTCCCGGACTTCCTTTTGCTCCTCTGTTTTTTTCGTCTCCGCTTCTTTTCCCATATGGACATGTTTCCTTTCCTGATCTGATTTGTGGCCGATGGCCACTTTCGATCAGTATGTCCGGTTCAGAAAAAACTATGCGATGTCACGTGGAAACACAGGATCCCCATCAATGAAAAGAGCCAACATCGTTATATACAATAACAATGTCAGCTCTTTTTCTAAATAATCTTATCAGCACTCCCACAGCAAGCACCAGGGATGAACGGTCAGAATGACATCACATAGACCTTTCAGGAAAGAAAATATTTTTCTTTCAGATCCCACACCATCTGCGTATAGCGCTCTTTGCACTCCGACAGCCGGTCGGACTCAATCATGGAAATGCACGGAGCCAGATACTGATCCCAGATCGACCGGTAGATCTCCTTTCGGTCCGGGCGCTGATTGATGTGCTTTACGATCGACGGCGCCACATCATAGTAGGTGTGGATCAGCGCATCTCCTTCCGGAAGCGCACGCAGATAACCGTCGCGGTAGTCGCGCAGCAAGGTCAGCTCATAGCAGTCATCCGGCTTTCCAAATGTCTCACAGACCGCCGTCGTAATGTAACAGAACTTCTTGTGGAAGCCAGCTTCAATGTACGTATATTCGGACGCTTTCAGGGCTGTCTTCGGGAAACGGCGCTGCCATGAAGCTGTCATCTGCGCAGCCAGTGGCTCCGAAGATGTCCCGTGGTACTCCAGCACCATCGGCAGGACAAACGCCGCCATCGTGAGGTTCAGATCCATCATCATGTGATCACGCTTCGTCCGCTTCGTACAGCTGTCATATTTCTTCCCGGCGTATTCCGTCAGCGCGTCCGCCATGTTCATCAGAAACTGTTCCTTATCGATGACCGTGCTGTATCCCTGTTCAATCGCATCAAAGGTCTCCAGATGCTCCTGATACATGCGCCGAAAGGCATCCGCATAGGCTTTTTTGCTGAAATACTTCATCGGGTCATCCCCGCAGCAGTCCAGAAGCTTTGGCATCCCTTCGATTCCGGTCAGGTAAAAGTTCATAAATTATTCCTCCAGATTGGTATATACCGCCTGTACGTCGTCATCCTCATCCAGCATATCCAGTGTGCGGTTCAGCTGCTTTAATGCAGTTTCATCGGTCAGTGCCACATAATTCTGCGGAATCATCGTTACTTCTGCGGAAGCCATCGGAATGCCCTCCTCCTCGAGCTTCTGACGCACGTCGCTGAAGTCATCCGGAGAAGTCAGGATCTCGAAGCTGTCCTCTTCCTCAGAGAAGTCCTCGGCCCCCGCATCCAGTGCGAGCATCATCAGCTCATCCGGGTCCATATCGCACTCCTCGCGGTCGATGATGATCTGTCCCTTCTGGTCAAACATGTAGGATACACAGCCCTGCGTACCGATGCTGCCGCTGCCCTTGGTAAATGCATTGCGGACATTGGATGCGGTACGGTTCTTATTGTCAGTCAGCGCATCTACGATGATCGCGATTCCACCCGGTCCGTATCCTTCGTAAGTAACGAACTCGTAATTGACGCTTCCGAGCTCTCCGGCTGCCTTCTTGATGCCACGGTCGATCGTGTCGTTCGGCATGTTGTTTGCCTTTGCCTTTGCGATAACATCACGCAGACGGCTGTTGTTCGCCGGGTCAGAGCCACCTTCTTTTACTGCTACTGCAAGCTCACGGCCGATGATCGTAAAAATCTTTCCCTTCGCTGCATCGTTTTTCTCTTTTTTGTGCTTAATATTGGCAAATTTTGAATGTCCTGACATACTCTGTCACTGCTCCTTTTCTTCTTGTTGTAATTTAGTGATTTTAACAAGGCGAATCATTTTATTCTTCACCTCAATAATCTGAAACAGATAGCCGTTCTCCGTAATCTCAGCCTTCTCTCCGTCCTCCGGAATCCGGTCAAGCCTGGATATCAGCAGCCCGTTCAGAGTATCATACGTCTCGTCGAAGGAAACGCCCAGTGTCTCCTCCACGTCGGCAAGCGGCGTCATGCCATCCATGAGCAGATCTCCGTTGCCATCTCTGCGGATAAACTCCACATCCTTGTCATATTCATCCTGAATATTTCCGACAATTTCCTCCAGAATATCTTCCATCGTCACAAGCCCGGCCGTCTGACCATACTCATCCGCCACGATGACCATCTGGATCTTCTCCGACTGCATGCCGCGGAACAGAAGATTGATCCCACGGGTCTCAGGGATAAATTTCGCCTCCCGGATCAGCTCCGGGATATCCTTGATCAGCCAGTTGTCATATTTTCCCATCGTGTGAAACTTCATCGCATCCTTAAAATGCAGGATCCCGATGATGTTGTCGATATTCTCCAGATAGACCGGGAAACGCGACAGCGGCTGTTCGACCATAAAGGCAAGTGCCGCATCCAGATCCTGTGCCCCGTCAATGCCGATGATATTCTTCCGGTGGATCATGATATCTCCGGCTTTCTTATCGTCCATCTCAAAGATATTCTGGATCATCTCGGCCTCTCTGGCATCGAGCACGCCCTGCTCATGGCCTTCATTTACCATCGAGATGATCTCATCCTCCGTCACCTCACTCTCGAAGGACTTCGGATCAATTCCAAAAATCCGCACACATACATGTGATACAAGCGTCATAACATATGTAAGCGGGCTGACTGCCAGCATCACGATCCGCACAACACCGAACCGGTGCAACAGCCATCGGGAGGCGTTTTTATGTCCGAGCATCTCCGGTATGGAATTCCCGAACAGGTAGAACAGAATCGCCAGAATCGGAAATGTCACATAGAGCGGGTACTGACGGGTCAGCCTGGTCAGAAAATAACCGGTGCCGGTGTACGTCACCGCCGTCAGCAGCCAGATCGTATGCATGAGACGATCCGAGTGGTCCTTCAGCTCACAAATTTCATCCGGTGGCTTGCCTTCTGACTCAAATGCCTCCTGAATCTCTGTGTCAGAAACAGACCGGATCGCGGCGGCAAATGCCGTCATAATAAAATTCAGTATCAACAGGAACGCTAATAAACATGCACCCAACAAGGTACTGGCGTCTCCATCCATTTTCCGTGTATCTCCCCTTTATTCCTTTTTCTGCTGTACGCAGTATTATGCCTTAAAACAGGCATACTATTTTAAGTATAACAGCTTCTCTTTTATTCGTCAAGCTTCGCCCGTCCCGTTTACAGATTATGTAAGCAGCTCAAGGCTGACCTGAAGCGCTTTGTTCACCCGTTCGAGCATCTCTCCGTCCAGATGGCAGACCCGATCCTTCAGCCTGCGCTTGTCGATCGTGCGCAACTGTTCCAGCAATATGACCGAATCGCGGCCGACCTGATATCGTCCTGCCTCGATCGCTACATGCGTCGGCAGCTTTGCCTTGTTCATCTTTGAAGTAATGGCTGCACAGATCACCGTCGGGCTGTGGCGGTTGCCCACATCATTCTGAATGATCAGCACCGGACGGATACCACCCTGTTCCGAACCGACCACCGGCCGTAAATCCGCGTAAAAAATATCGCCTCTCCTGATTACCACATGACTCACACTCCGATACAAGGAATTTTCTGTACTTCATTACCTTCAGTATTACCCTGTTTCTTCTGTGTATTCATGTATATGATGATACAAGGGTCAAAAGGTCATGCGTTTCATGCTTGCATGAAAAAGCATGGCTTATTGACCCGCAAAACACCGAAAAGTAGCCATTTTTCGTAGAAAAATGAGCGGATTTGGGGTGTTTTAGGATTGCGAGAGCATGAAATGCGAAGCAATCCGTGTATCATAGGGGTCAAAATACCTTTTGACCCTTGTATCATGTATATTTGATTATATGAGACAGGTGCGCTCCGTCAGCTTCAGGAGCGGATAAATACGCGCGGTACCCGTTTCCCGATATCACAGACAAATTCATACGGGAACCGATGGGACAGTGCGCCAAGCTCATCAATCGTAATCTCGGCCTCCCCGTCCCTGCCAAGTAAGGTCACTTCGTCCAGCATCTCCACCTCGATGTCCGTCACATCGACCATAAACTGATCCATACAGACTCTTCCAACGATCGGCGCTTTTTTCCCGCGGATCAGCACATATCCGCAGTTGCTTAAGCTTCTCGGATAGCCGTCCCCGTAGCCGACCGGGATCGTCGCAATCCGCATGGGATGCTCTGCCACAAACGTTCCACCATAGCTGATGGCCGTCCCCGGCTCAATCGTTTTTATGTACACGACATGTGATTTCAGCTCCATGACCGGCGCAAGCGGGATTTCCCTTGACACTTCATCAGACGGATAGATCCCGTAAATCGTAATCCCGGCCCGCACCATATCCATATTTGCCTGCGGCAGCTCCAGAATCCCGGCGCTGTTCGAGCAGTGGCGCAGGAATCCATGAATGCCGGATGCCTCCATCGCGTCGCAGAAATCGGTAAACCGATGCATCTGCCGCATCGCCGCCTGCTTATCGGTCTCGTCCGCCCGTGCAAAATGTGTGAATGCGCCTTCGATGCAAAGATTCGGGAGTGCCGCGATCTTTTTCACCGTCAGAATACTCTCTGCCGTATCTGCAAAACCGATGCGGGACATCCCGGTGTCCACTGCAATGTGGATCGGTGCCGTGATCCCGGTACGGGCTGCAGCCGCATCAAATGCCTCTGCCATCTCTTCCGTAAAGACTGCCGGGCGGATACCGTTCCGGATCATGTCTTCATAATCCTCCTCAAACGTGTACCCAAGCACCAGGATCGGCTTCGTAATCCCGGCCGCGCGTAACTCCATGCCCTCGCTCACAGCTGCTACCGCAAAGCCCCAGATATACGGATACGGCTCCACCAGTTTTGCAATCTCGACCGCTCCATGCCCGTAGGCGTCCGTCTTGATGACCGCGACCATCTGTACACCATCCTGTAAATTTTCTTTCATCCGACGGAAATTTTCTTCTACCGCCTCCAGGTGAATGTAGGCTGTGATTCTTCCGTTGCTGTGTTCCATATCTATCCTTCCCTTCCTTGGTATCTTCTGTATTTTGCCATTTTATTCTTGCAAGCAACAAACCCAGACAACTATGCCTGCATATCCAGTTATTTTTCGTCATTAAGTCTGCCGCAGAACCGTCCCGATCTGTCGGATCAAATCGCCCGCGAGCATCGCATGCGTCCCGAGCACTGCAGCAGCTTCATCCCCGGCAAGTCCGTGCAAATACACCCCAAACACTGCCGCGTCAAACGGCTCCATCTCCTGTGCCAAAAGCCCGCAGATCATACCGGTCAGCACATCCCCGCTCCCTCCGGTCGCCATACCGTCATTGCCACTTGTGTTGATGTATACCTGTTCTCCGTCGGAAATAATCGTACGCGCATCCTTCTCTGCGCAGATCAGATGGTGGGATTTCGCATAGTCCCGGCAGCAGGCAATCCGGTCATCCAGCACCTCCTGACTGGTCTTTTTCACCAGCCGCGCCATCTCCCCGATATGTGGCGTCACGATCGCAGGCGCTGCCCGATCTGCCAGTCGCGCGGTCCAGTCCGGATGTGCGGCGAGCAGATTCAGTCCGTCCGCATCGATTACGAGCGGCCCGGACCATGTTTCCAGAACCGCCTCAAGCAACGCTCTGGCGCTTTCTGTCATTCCAAGTCCTGGCCCGATTCCGATGACATCCGCCCATGCCATGGCACGGAGCAGCTTTTCTTTTGCGTCTTCTGCATTCTGATACGCAGTTACGATCGCCTCCGGAAGCTTCGTCTGGAGCACCACGCGATTGCACTCCGGCGTCAGCACGCGGACCAGTCCGCTACCCATCCGGTATGCCGCTTCCGCGCCAAGGCAGGCCGCCCCGCTCATCCCTTCTGACCCGGCGATCAGCAACACCTTTCCGCACGTCCCCTTATTTGCCCACGGAATCCGCCCCGGGAGCTTCGATAAATCTTCCCTCTCAAGCGCATAGGCCACTGCATCTTCCTTCCGGACCGGAATCCCGACCGGACGGCAGATGACCGTCCCGCAAAAATCAGCCGCCGGATACAGCACCTGACCGAGCTTTCGTGCAGCAAACGTCACCGTCAGATCCGCACGCACGGCTGCAGAAGACACGGTTCCGGTATCCGCCCGGATGCCGGACGGGATATCGACTGCTACTTTATACGCCGCAGACGCATTGATTTTCCCGATCAACTCTGCATATGCTCCCGTCACATCACGGGACAGTCCGATTCCAAACAATGCATCTACAATAGTAGTATATTCCTTTTCCGGAAAATTTCTGACGATTTTTATATTGCAATTCTCGCAGATTGTCTTCTGACGGCGACATTCTTCAGTCATCGACGCATCATTTCCTGCAAAAAATACTTCGACAGCAATCTTCTGTTCTGCCAACAGCCTTGCAATCGCAAAGCCGTCACCGCCCTTATTGCCGGAACCGCATACGACAAGCACCGGCGCCGGCTGTGGCCGTGCTTTTAACAGTTCCTCGGTCACCGCAAGTGCCGCGCGTTCCATCAGCACCATCGCCGGAATCCCCAGCCCTTCAATTGCCGCCTGATCGCACTGCTTCATATGTTTCGCATCTACCAGATATTCCATAAGCACTCCTGTCTGATTGATCTTCCGCGGCAGTCACGATCCCGCACTCTGCTGAGAAGGTACCCATTCCATCTCCGGCAGCAGACCCGCCCCGCAACAAAACTACAGGGATGGTTCACCGCCTGAATTGCCCGCGGGAACAAAACGGAAAAGGCTGCCGTGCCACATCAGGTATGTTTCACTTCAGCCTCTGTCGTCTGTCTCACGATTGGTGTTCTTTTTCCCACTCCATGTGATTTAAATTATAGGAGAGCTGCATCAGGCTCTCTGAAAGATGGACACTCTCTACGATCACATCTTTCGGCAACTGCTGCAGATCGGTATGTGCAAAGTTCCAGATCGCCTTTACACCATTTTCCACCAGAACCGGTGCGAGCTCTTCTGCTCCGGACTTCGGAAGTGTCAGGGCTGCGATCTGGATCTGGTTGTCCCGGATAAACTGTGGCAGTTCATCGGTCATGCGAATCTCAATCCCGCGCACGGTCATCCCTTTCAGCCGTGGATTCACATCAAAGATCCCTTTGATCCAGAACCCGCGCTTCTCGAATTTTACATAGTTGGCCAGTGCCTGTCCCAGATTCCCAGCTCCGACAATGATCATATTATACACGCGGTCCAGTCCGAGAATCTTACCAATCTCATTGTAGAGATACTTGACATTATAGCCGTATCCCTGCTGTCCAAATCCACCGAAATTGTTCAGATCCTGCCGGATCTGAGATGCGGTGACATTCATCATTTCGCTTAACTCATTTGAGGAAATTCGCTCCACTTTTTCCTCCAGCAAATTTCCGAGATAACGATAATATCGCGGCAGCCTTTTTATAACCGCATTTGAAATTTCACGCTCTTCCAAAACTCTGTCCTCTTCATTTCAATTTTTCTTTTTGTCGTTCCACCGACATATCTATTTTTATCATTATATCGGGATGTTAATTCTTTGTCAATTAAAACTGCGCACCAAAAGGCATCCGGATTGCAAAAAAATGCAAACAGATATTGAGTTTTCCCGTGTTTCCGTTATAATAGGATGGCACAGAAAAATTTACTGCAGTGCATGCAGGATAAAAGCATAAAGGAGTACCCATGATACTTTCATGTCAGAATATCAGCAAGGCATTCGGGACCGAATGCATCGTAACACAGGCATCCTTTCATATTGAGGATCACGAAAAGGCCGCCATCGTCGGCATCAATGGTGCAGGCAAGACGACGCTTCTACGCATGATCGTCGGCGAACTCGAACCGGATTCCGGTGTCATCGCACTCGCAAAGGGCAAGACGTTCGGCTACCTTGAGCAGCATCAGGACATCCACGGCGATCAGACGATCTATGAGGAGCTGCTCAGCGTCAAGGAGGACGTGCTCCGCATGGAGCAGCGCATGCGCGAGATGGAGTGTGAGATGAAGCATCTCTCCGGCGACGCGCTGCAAAATCTCATGGAACAGTACAACCGCATTTCGACCGAGTTCGAGCACCAGAACGGCTATGCCCTGCAGAGCGAGCTCGTCGGCGTCCTCAAGGGACTCGGCTTTACGGAAGAGGAGTTCCAGAAAAAGATCGCGACCTTATCCGGCGGGCAGAAGACGCGCGTCGCGCTCGGACGGCTGCTCCTCTCCTCCCCGGATCTGCTGCTCCTCGACGAGCCAATCAACCACCTGGACCTGAATTCCATCGCATGGCTGGAAAATTATCTGATCAACTACAAAGGTGCTGTTCTGATCGTTGCCCACGACCGGTATTTCCTGAACCGCGTTGTCACAAAGATTATCGAGCTGGACAACGGCAAGGTCATGACCTTTTCGGGCAACTACTCTGCTTATGCAGAAAAGAAAGCCCAGCTGCGGGAAGCTGCCTGGCGTGCCTATGTCAATCAGCAGCAGGAGATCCGCCATCAGGAGGCCGTCATCGCCAAGCTGAAATCGTTTAACCGGGAAAAATCGATCCGCCGCGCAGAGAGCCGTGAGAAAATGCTCGATAAAATCGAGGTGTTGGAAAAGCCGACGGAGACGCGCGCAGATATGCACCTGCATCTGGAACCGCAGATTTTGAGTGGAAATGACGTGCTCACTGTCGAGCACCTCTCCAAGTCTTTTCCGGGCAATCCGCTCTTTACCGATCTGAATTTCCAGATCCAGCGCGGCGAAAAAGTCGCTGTAATCGGAGATAACGGCACCGGAAAGACGACCATCTTAAAAATCATCAACGGACTGGAACAGGCCGACCACGGCTCCGTGACGCTCGGCAGCAAGGTGCACATCAGCTACTACGATCAGGAACACCAGCAGCTGCATATGGAAAAGACGCTGATGGAGGAAATTTCGGATGTCTATCCGGAGATGACCGGCACCGAGATCCGAAATGTGCTCGCGGCCTTCCTTTTTACCGGCGACGATGTATACAAACGCATTCAGGACTTGAGTGGTGGCGAGCGGGGACGCCTTTCCCTTGCACGTCTCATGCTCTCCAAGTCCAATTTTCTGATCCTAGACGAGCCGACGAACCATCTGGATATCGTCTCAAAGGAGATTTTGGAGAAAGCAATCCAAAGCTATACCGGCACCGTGCTCTATGTTTCGCACGACCGTTATTTTATCAATCAGACGGCGACCCGCATTCTGGAGCTGAAAAACCAGACACTCGTCAATTACATTGGCAATTACGACTACTATCTGGAAAAGTCGGAAGAGCTGACAAAGATTTATGCGCCGGAGCAGGAAAAAGAGCCGGCAGAAGCGCCGGCGGCTGCCTCTTCCCGCGATGACTGGGCGCGGCAGAAGGAACTGCAGGCAAAGGAGCGTAAGCGTCAGAACGACCTGAAAAAGACAGAGGATCAGATCACAAAGCTGGAAGAACGCAGCAGTGAGATCGATACACTGATGACAAAAGAAGAAGTATTTACCGATGTCGCAAAATGTACCGAACTCAGCAAAGAAAAAGCTGCCCTGATGGAAGAAATCGACCGGCTCTACGAACTCTGGGAGGAGCTGCAGGAATCATAAGGCAGAAAAAAGGGGCACGCTTTAAAAAAAGCGTGCTCCCATATATCCGACCATTCCGTCGATCTGGACCTTGTACCAGCCCCCGACATCTTCGAGGAATTCTACGGTCGTACCGTACATATATTCTCCGATGATCTCCGCATCCATACTCGGGCCGCTCCGGATGTAGCAGGATCCTTTCAATGTCATATATACCGGTGTGTGTTCGGTCTCTGTGACCGGCTGCGTCTCGGTCGCCTTTTCAGTAGGCGGCTGGGTCTCGGCCGGTTTTTCTGTCGCTGCAGCCGCTGTCTCCGCCGGAACTGCTGCGTCCGTCTGTGCAGAAGACTGTGCCTGTACCGCCGTCTCTGCCTTTGTCTCAGCGGTGCCGTTCCCCGCTTCTGTATTCCGCCCGGTCTCAGACTCCGTTTCCGTCTCAGACGTGCGTGCGCTCTCAGATACCGTCTCCGTCTGTGCCTTCGTCGCATCCTCTGTCCCCGTCTCTGTGAGAATCTGGATCGCATTGGCAGCGTCCGGCTTCTTTGCATTCTGATAGATCTTCACTCCTGCCAGAATCAGGAAAAAAGCAAGAACCGCTGCCAGAAGCAACAGGAAATAGCGCAGATAGTCTGAAAGCCATTCCTTAAATTGTTTCACCTTTACTCCTCCTCATGACATCGGGCGGATCGGTCAATCCGCCCTGTCATTTACCTGTTAATTTTTAAAAACGCCTTTACTGCATCCGGCATTTCCCCGATTTCGATCACCTTATCGTGAAGCACCGGTGCATTGCGAATCTCTTCTACCGCCTTCGGAACCGGTACATGCGCAATACGGCTCAGCTCATCGATCAGTGCAAAATCTTCCATTCCGGCATATTTTGCATCAATCGCGCTCATGACGCTGCGCGCAAATTTAAACGGGCTCGCCGTCGACGCGATCACAGCCGGAGCCGTCGGATGATTCTGCTCTTTCCACTGGCGGTACACGTAAGAAGCAACTGCTGTATGGGTATCCAGCACGTATCCGGTCTTCTCATACATCGTCCGGATCTCTTCTGCGGTCTCCTCTTCGGTCGCATAACCACCGGCAAAATCCTGGAGATTGTCACGCATCTCATCTGTGATCTCATAACGTCCGGTACTGGCCAGCTGCTGCATCAGCTCCGCATTCTTCTTTGCATCCTCTCCGGCCAGGCGGTAAATCAGTCGCTCCAGATTGCTGGAGATCAGGATATCCATGGACGGGGATGTCGTCAGATGGAATGCACGGTTCCGGTCATAGACGCCGGTCTGGAAGAAATCATAGAGTACTTTATTCTCATTGGATGCACAGATCAGCTTGCCTACCGGGATGCCCATCTGTTTTGCATAAAAGGCAGCCAGAATATTTCCGAAATTTCCGGTCGGCACAACGACGTTCATCGCCTCGCCCGCCTGCAGCTCCCCCTTTGCCAGCAGTCTGCCATAGGCATAGACATAATAGACGATCTGCGGAACAAGACGTCCGATATTGATCGAGTTCGCAGAAGAAAAGCAAAAGCCTGCCTCTGCCAGCTCCTTGCGCAGCGCTTCATCCCCGAAAATACGCTTCACGCCGGACTGAGCATCGTCAAAATTACCACGGATGCCAATGACACATGTATTCGCGCCCTTTTGTGTCACCATCTGCTTCTCCTGCACGGCGCTGACGCCGTCTTTCGGATAAAAGACGATGATCCGTGTCCCCGGGACATCTGCAAAACCTGCGAGCGCCGCCTTTCCGGTATCGCCGGAAGTCGCGGTCAGAATCACAATCTCCTTGTCCTCATGATTCTTCTTCGCTGCCGTCGTCATCAGATATGGCAGAATGGAAAGTGCCATATCCTTAAATGCGATCGTCGCTCCGTGGAACAGCTCCAGATAAAAGCTGCCGTCTGCCTTGCGGATCGGTACGATCTCTTCAGTATCAAACTTCTGGTCATAAGCGCTGCGGATGCAATACTTCAGTTCGTCTTCCGTATAATCTGTCAGAAAACGGCTCAGAACCGCATATGCCACTTCATGGTAGTTCATCTCTCCCAGTGCTGCAAGCGGAAGATCCAGTGCCGGTATCTGCTCCGGCACATACAGGCCGCCATCTTCTGCCAGTCCCTGCAGGATTGCCTGTGAAGCTGTCACCCGGTTTGCTGCATTTCTTGTGCTTCTGTACATCCATTCCATAATCGCTACCCATTCCTTTTCCTTAGACTTCAGATGACTCTCATCTTCCCGTGAGTATACCACACGCAAAAGGCCATTGCAACCTTCTGATTGCAACAGCCCTCTGTTCTATTCCTGTGCAGCAGTTGCTCCTGCTTCATCCTGATAGGTATAGTATTCGTGTCCGCCGTATTCAAACAGCTTCGTAAGATTGGCATCAAACCAGTCTGTATTTTTCCGCTCCGCGGAATCCCTTGCCAGGAAAAACAGCGCTCCCTGCGTATAATCCTCTCCCTGCAATACCCGCTCGACTGCAAGAATGGTCGAATCGGTCACGGAACAGCTGTAAATCCGTCCGTCGGACGTCGGCTGAAACTGATCGTCCTGCCATACGACTTCCTGAATCGTATCCGGGAAATGCGAATCCTTCACGCGGTTCAGCACGACTCCGGCTACCATCATCTTGCTCATCACATCGCCACCGGTCGCCTCTGCTTCCACAATCTGAAGCAGCGTATAATATTCTTCACTGGACATCTGATTCTTCTGAACGGTCTGCTGTGCATAATAGCCAAGCTCTTTTGCTTTCGTCGTTCCGCTTGCGATCTGTCGTTTCCGGATCGCCCGGCGGTCCAGCCCGCAGGCTCCCGCAAGGGTCGCACCCTTTGCTCCATCCATTCGGATCAGCCGTGTCGCTTCGGAATACTTTTCCATATCTGCGACTCCGGTCACGACTCCGGTCAGACCCATCTGTGACTGCCTGCTCCCTTCTTTCGAAGAAGAATCAACCGCATAGACTGTGCCATGCCCTCCGGTCTCAAACTCCGAAATCACGACCGCAATGCTCGCAAGCATCAGGATCGCAAACAGAATCAGCGCAACATCCTTCAGGATCCTTTTTCTTCCTTCTGCGTTGGTCAACAGCATTTCTGATTTCTCCCATACTCCGGGATCTCCCCATCCCGTTTTTGCCCCTTATCGTCATCTATACTGTTTTTGTAACGTAGCTGCATTATACCCGATCCGAAAACATTCTGTCAATATCTGATTCATATTTTTGTAACAAATTATTTCATCGACTTTTTTCTTTGTTACATTTTTATTTCTTTCTCACAAAGTTTTTCTTCTTCGTCCACTGATTTTTATCGCATCTGCCACTTGATTTTCTGACTGGACAGCATATTTCACACCGCAGAAATTCGCGGTTTTTCCTGTTTTTCTTACATGTCGGAGAGATTTGTGTCGGATTTTTACACCTGATGCACTATTTTGAACTCTTTTGTAATAATTATGTAATATTTGTAAGAACTATTTTTCGTGCAGGAAAAGCAAGCAATGCAGTAATACTACTTTTGGATCGAACAGGGAGCAAAATAGATACACTTGCATCAAAATTTGTTTCGTATTAGAATAGTTGCGGACAAATTTTTCGTATAACAATTCACTATTAAAAAGGAGATTCCATGCTAAACCGCGACATCATCAAATATCTGGCAGTGTTTGCCATGCTGCTGAATCACATTGCGAATCTGTTTCTCACACCCGGAACGCTGCTCTGTGAAGTCTTTCTCGACATCGGCTATTTCACCGCCATCACGATGTGCTACTTTCTCGTGGAAGGCTATCACTACACCCGTTCCAAGCGCAAATACGGGCAGCGCCTGCTGCTCTTTGCCATTCTCTCGCAGGGACCTTTTATGCTCGCCTTCCATACGCCGACCGGAAACATGCTGTTGACTTTGTTTCTCTGTTTCCTGATCCTTGTCTGCATGGAACGCCTGCCCGTCGGTACCGCAAAAAGACGATGTATTCTTGCTGTACTCGTCCTGCTCTCTTGCTTCTGTGACTGGGCCGGCTTCGCCGCGCTCTTCACCATCCTGTTTGCAAATGCCGGTGACGACAAAAGGCGCATCGGGAACGTCTATCTCCTTGGCTACGGGCTCTTTGCATTTGCAAATACACTTGAGTATCTGGAACAGTATTCCCTGTTCCCTGCCCTGCTGCACGGACTCGCCTCCGGGCTCGGAATCCTGTGCTCCGGCGTGTTGATCCTCTTCTTTTACAATCATAAACGAGGGCAACACCTGCAGAATGTTTCCCGCTGGTTCTTTTATCTGTTTTATCCGCTGCACCTGCTCGTCTTATGCGGAATTCGCGATGTGAGCATGTTTTATTCCCACAGTTTTCCTTCTTTATAATGCTTTCGGCACAGCGCCATATAGCTTTCATTGGAACCGAGCATGATCTGCTGGCCTTCCCGCACGATTTTTCCATCCGCGTATCGGGTGTTGCACTGCGCACGTTTTCCGCACCAGCAGACCGTTGGCACTTCTTCAATGATGTCTGCCACCTCCATCAACCGTCTGGAACCCGGAAAAAGATGACTCAGGAAATCCGTCCGCAGACCATAGCAGAGAACCGGAATCTCATAAAAATCCACAAGATCCGATAACGTATCCACCTCTTCCGGTGAAAGGAACTGCGCTTCATCCACCAGTA
Organism: Lachnospiraceae bacterium; assembly: GCA_029006155.1. Lineage (GTDB taxonomy): Bacteria > Bacillota > Clostridia > Lachnospirales > Lachnospiraceae > Choladousia. Next base: position 27,101 of record JAQXGF010000025.1, on the reverse strand, counting down.
CTGCATCGACTTTTTTCCCATGATGCCGATATTCATTGCTCTGCGGATTCCATACTTCTGCGATTTCCTTCAGAAAATCATCTACATATTCAGCCGGTGCAGTCAGTCCCATACGGGATCGAATCTCCTGCTCCCCATCCCGGTTATCCGTTCTTGGCTTTAGCAGCACGGCATACTGTCCCCGCTCCTCATAATTATAACGAACCATCAGAATATTCGCAGATTTAGAACTTCCCATTGCTCCATAACGAAAATATAATTTTGCCATCTTTATAACCTCTCCACCTTTTTTCCCATACTGCCTGTCATTTTACCATAGAAACAGGATATCGCACAGACCCTTTTTAACCGAATCAAGCAAGTCTATAACATAAAAATAAGGCATGCCGCAGGATTCTGCCTGCGGTCACGCCTTATCTTTTTATACCTTACATTTTTTATTTATTATGTACTGCCATATGGTTGATCGCGGTCAGCAGTGCGTCGATGGATGCGCGGATGATATCGACATCCAGTCCTGCGCCCCAGTGCAGGTTGCCCTGCTTATCGCGAATGCCGACGTATGCGATCGCACGGGAGCTGGAACTCTGCTCAAGCGCATGCTCCTCGTAGGTCACAAGGTCGTACTCCAGACGGAAGTGCTTCTTCATTGCATTGCTGACTGCATTCAGACGTCCGTTACCGGATGCTACGATCACGCTCGTCTTGCCGTCGCAGGTCGCCGTTACCTCTGCAATGATGCCATTATGCTGCTTGAAATGTACCTCCTCGATCTTGTACGGCTCGGTGATGTTCTCGAACGTATCTTTGAAGATCTGGAAGATCTCTTCCGGCTGCAGTTCTTTGTGCAGTTCGTCGGATACGCCTTTGGCCGCATAGCCCATCGCCTCGCGCATCTTCTTCGGAAGCTTCAGTCCATAATGCTGCTCCAGAATATAGCCGACGCCACCCTTTCCAGACTGGCTGTTGATGCGGATGACATCCGCATCGTAAGAACGTCCGATGTCGGTCGGATCGATCGGCAGATACGGAACGGTCCAGGTGTCGCACTTGTGCTCCTCACGGTACTTCATACCCTTTGCGATTGCATCCTGATGAGAACCGGAGAATGCTGCAAATACGAGTCCGCCGCCATACGGGCTGCGCTCGTCGACCTTCATGCCGGTATACTCCTCATAACGCTCCGTGATATACGGCATATCGGAGAAATCAAGCTCCGGATCCACGCCCTGCGCGTACATATTCAGTGCAAGCGTGATGATATCCACATTACCGGTACGCTCACCGTTGCCGAACAGGGTTCCCTCGATCCGGTCTGCACCTGCCAGGATTCCCATCTCTGCATCCGAAATGCCGCATCCTCTGTCATTGTGCGGATGCAGGGATAAAACGACATTCTCACGGTATTTCAGATGATCGTTCATGTACTCGATCTGGCTCGCATACACGTGCGGCATGGACATCTGTACGGTACTCGGAAGATTGATGATCGCTTTCCGGTCCGCAGTCGGCTGCCATACATCCAGCACCGCATTGCACACCTCCGCTGCATAGTCGATCTCCGTACCGGTGAAGCTCTCCGGGCTGTACTCGAACCGGTAATTGGCATGTGCTTCCTCAGCCAGCTCCTTTAAAAGCTTTGCGCCCTCCACGGCGATCTGAAGAATTTCTTCTTTGGACTTGTGGAATACCTGCTCCCGCTGTGCTAAAGAGGTGGAATTGTATACATGTACGATCGCATGCTTTGCACCCTCCAGTGCGTCAAACGTCTTGCGGATGATATGCTCTCTCGCCTGTGTGAGTACCTGAATCGTCACATCATCCGGGATCAGATCCTGCTCGATCAGCGTGCGGAGGAACTGATACTCGGTATCGGAAGCTGCCGGGAAACCGACCTCGATTTCCTTAAAACCGATCTTTACGAGGAGCTGGAAGAACTGTACCTTCTGCTCCAGAGACATCGGAACGACGAGGGCCTGATTGCCATCTCGCAGATCCACGCTGCACCATACCGGTGCATGGTCTACATATTCTTTCTCAGCCCACTTCATGCTGCGGACGGGTGGCATAAAATACTGGCGAATATACTTGTTGTGGTTCATCATAATCATTTTCTCCTTTTCTCATACATACTGAAAGCGAGCAGTCGAATTGCCTGCACACGCAAAAAACCGCCTCCTGAAATCCTCTCGGATCTCAAGAGACGGAAGATGACAAATCTTTCGCGGTACCACTCTTATTCATGATCGCTCATGCACTCTGCAGATACGGACACGCCGGAAACGGCTCTGCCTTATATCCTGCCCGTGTAACGGTCGGGTGATCCGTCTGCGCCTACTCTGTCACCGGATAACAATCATCGGATCCATTTGGGGCAGCCGCTCAGGGGCGAGTTCCACTCAGTGCTTCTGATGCCTCACACCATCCGGCACCTCTCTGAAAAAAACAACTGCGCTTACTATTCCCCGTCATCGCATTTTCCTTTTCGCTTTGACTCTTACTTTACCATCGCTTTCCAGTTTTGTCAACCGCTTTTTATGCACCCTGTACGCGAAATGCCGGAATCTCTTTTGTCTCGGCGCCATTTGTCCGGGACATCCAGTAGACAATCACATATTTTCCTTCATACAGACCGTCTGTCATCTCAAGTTCACTCTCTGAGAGGTCAAATTCACGGCAAACGCCATTTGTATCGAGTAATTGCATCGTATCCGGTGTCAGACTCGTGATGACGCCCTCTGCGCTCACACTCTGCGGCTCGGCTGCATTCGTATGGCGGGTATAATCATTGACCACCGACGCCGTATACGGTGCGCCTGCTCCGGAATACGATACTTCCACCCAGTCTCCGGTCTCGATCGTATCCTTCAGATTCAGCTGCGCATAAGTCGTATTAAACGTAATCTCTCCACCGCCATCATCCCTGCGGACTACGAGCACCCCAAACGAAGCGTCCACCACGGTACCGCTCTGATAGCCGTTCTTCACATACGTATCCGCCATCGGCGCTTTCCAGGAAAGATAATCGGCATACACATAGGCCGTCGCACCGTTATATTTGACACGCACCCAGCCATTGTCGGTCGTACCGGTGATCTCCACCGCTGTTCCTTTTGAAAGTGTCCCGTAAATCGTTCCATCGGAAGAATGGGTGCTGCGCACATTGACTTCCGCCGTCGCATACATGGTGCCACTTCCATCCTTTGTGAGTACCGGACGGGTCGTTGTCACATAGTCGCCCCAGACGTAGCCTGCCGCTCCATTGTACTGTACCTGTACCCAGCCATCACTCGTATAGCCGGTCTCCATCACAGAAGTCCCGGCTGAGAGACCGCCTAAGATCGCTGCGCCAAGGTCACCGGCTGCCCGCACATTGACATCGCTGCTCACATAGACCGTACGGGTCAGCGCGGTCAGCGTCTCTGCCGGCTGATCCGCCGACTGTGCCTGATACCCGGACAGATCCGGAAGTGCGACCTCCACGACCTCCCCGAGCTGATGAAATTCCACATCAGACGTCATCAGAAAAGTCTCCGACTGCTCCTGCTGCGTCACAGTATACACGAGCTGGATGCTGCGGTTCGTCACATGCCCGTCTGCATCGACCTGCATCGTTCCCTGCAGCGAATCGATCGCAAATCCCTGCTCATTGCCTGCGCCCTGCAGCAGCTTTTTCGCATAGTCACCGAGTGTCTCCGGTGTCGCTGCAAAGCGGTAGGTCACGCTTCCATCCGTATTTTTTTCTGAACAGAGCATTTTCAGATAATTGCTCGTCAGATCGAGATAGGTGTTCGCATTGATCATCTGCCAGATCGAAGCCCGATCCATCTCGCGCTTCGTCTTTCCATCGGAAGTCTCCGCATAGTAATGGTCATTTGTATAATAACTCTCCGATGCCGTCTCCTCCGAATTTACCCGGATATCTGCCTTTAATGCATCCGTCTGGATCCCGGACACCTTTAAGTCCACCGTCTTTTCTGCCGCCAGATTCGTCGCAGAGGAAACCGTCCGCTCCGTCACGGACACATCCAGCCCTTCTAACGTATCTTGCCCCTGTACCGCTGTATTATAAGCTGCCTCCAGCTCCGGCTCAAAAGCCGCGTCGGCCGGGATTCCATATGCTCCGGCAAGCAGTGCCATCGTACACACACCCAGTAAAAGTTTTCCTCTCATATCCCCCTCCACCGTATCAGCTATCTTCTCGCCAGTTCTTTCGTGATATCCGCCCAGCTGACGCCACGCTCCGCCATCAGTACCATGACATGATACAGGAAATCGGAAATCTCATACTTGATCTCTTCCGGATCCGGATTCTTTGCCGCAATGACGATCTCCGTCGCCTCCTCGCCGACTTTCTTCAGAATCTTGTCGATGCCCTTATCAAACAGATAGTTTGTATAAGATCCCTCTTTCGGATGTACTTTCCGGTCCTGAATGACCGCATAGACATCCTCAAATACTTTCAGCGGATTTGTGTCGTCGTACTCTTTTTTCAGAATCGGCCGGTAGAAGCAGCTGCGGTTGCCCGTATGGCAGGCCGCACCGATCTGGTGTACCTTCGCCAGCAACGTATCATTGTCGCAGTCAATCCGTAGCTCCTTGACGTACTGAAAATGCCCGGAGGTGAGCCCCTTGATCCAGAGCTCCTGACGGCTCCGGCTAAAATAAGTCATGCGTCCGGTGCGGATCGTCGTCTCAAACGCCTCCTGATTCATATATGCGACCATCAGAACTTCCTGCGTCTTGTAGTCCTGCACGACGACCGGAAGCAGGCCGTCACTGTTTAATTTCAGCTCGTCAAAGGAAACCGACGCCTCATACGTATTCATCGCAATGCCAGCTTCCTTCAGTGCATGCTTCAACGCCATGAAATCAAAGCCTTTCTTCTGGAAGGCATCTTCACAGATCCCGACACAGGCTTCCATCGCAAGCGCCTTTGCCGGTGCCGCAGCATCTCCATCCCAGTCTACCGGAACACTTTCCGTAAAGAGCAGTCCCGGACAGTCCTCCTTAGGCAGCTCTTTTGCTTTTTGCTGCGCCATCTCTGCTAACGTATATGGAAGAAGGATTCCGCCAAGCAATTGTGCATGATGAAATGCCTCGGTGAGCGCCTCTTCGCTGCGGACGCTCGCCATGATTTTTTCTTTTCCAAATTTTCCGGAGACTTCATGTGTCAGCTCGATATTGGACTCTTTTGCATAGTTCAGAAATACTTTCTGACAGCCCGCATAGATCAGCTTTTTCACATCTTCCATCCGTCTGATATTTCCGCCTCCGAACACCGGGATATCGACGGCCTGTGCCATCTCCTTGATCCGGTGAAGCGCCGCGTCATGCTCGGCATCTCCATTGGAAAAATCATACAGAAGGATCGCATCAGCCCCGTAGTTGCTGTAGTCCACCGCAAGTGCCGCTACATTCTCCCCACCGGAGAGCATCTCACCTTCCGGACACTGCAGTGCCTTTCCATCTTTCAGATAAACCGGCACGGCCAATTCTTTAAAGCTCATATCATCTCCTGCCTTTCTCTTACAGGCTTCCCTTTGTGGAAAGCACATCCGTAATGCGCGGATCATATCCGGTCGCCATATCCAGTGCCTTTGCAAATGCCTTGAACATCCCCTCTGCCATGTGGTGATTGTTCCCGGCAGAGAGCATTTTAAAATGCAGATTCATCGCTGCTGAATAGGAAACCGCGTAGAAGAACTCCCGTACCATCTCCGTATCGAAATCACCGATCCGCTCCACAGTAAATTCAGCATCCGAGCGGTAATACGGGCGGCCGCTCAGATCAATCGCACAGAGCACCAGTACCTCGTCCATCGGAAGGATCTGGCTGCCATAACGGCGGATGCCTTTTTTATCTCCAATGGCCTCACGGATCACCTGTCCCAGCACGATTCCGGTATCCTCGATCGTGTGATGGCAGTCCACCTCCAGATCGCCGGTCACTTCCACGTCAAGGTCAAACAGCCCATGACGTGCAAACCCATTCAGCATATGGTCGAAAAATCCGATCCCGGTATGGATGTTTGCCTTCCCGGTCCCATCCAGATCCAGCCGGATGCGGATCTGTGTCTCCTTTGTCACTCGTTCTATCTGTGAAATCCGATGCTCCATCTCGTCTCTCCTCTTCCTCTGTTCTCTTTCCTGCACCTCTGCCCATTTACCAGCACGAGGTTCCCAGTCTGTTTCGCAGCTGATATGCAGACATTCGCAATCCGCTTCGCTACTTGCTCATGAACGCAGTCGCTTCGCGATCTGTCAGTGGGAGCTTTCAACTCCCACTGGCATAAGCATCCCCCCTCACCCACCGTTTAGTGCTCCGTGCACTTGAAACGGGTGGATGCTTATCTGCGTTCAAACCGTACCCGGATCGAATTCGCATGTGCCGTCAGCTTCTCGGCCTCCGCAAATGCGATAATATCCTTGTGGATCGGCTCAAGCGCTTCTCTGGAATAGTACACGATGCTTGATTTTTTAATAAAATCATCCACGGAAAGTGCAGAGAAAAATTTCGCCGTGCCATTCGTCGGCAGGACATGGTTCGGTCCTGCAAAATAGTCGCCGAGCGGCTCACTGCTGTACTCCCCGATGAAGATCGCGCCTGCATTGCGCACCTTTGTCATGACCTCGAACGGATTCGCTGTCACGATCTCCAGATGCTCGGATGCTATCGCGTTGACCGCATCGATCGCGTCGTCCATGCTGTCAGCGAGCAGGATAAAACCGTACTGATCCAGCGACTTCTGAATGATCTCTGCCCTGGAAAGCTCCTTTAAGAATCCGTCGATCTCCTTCAAGACTGCCTCTGCCAGAGTCTTACTCGTCGTGACAAGGATCGCAGACGCCATCTCATCGTGCTCTGCCTGTGAGAGCAGGTCTGCCGCCACATAGCGCGGAGTCGCGGTCTCATCGGCCAGTACGAGGATCTCGCTCGGTCCTGCTACCGAATCAATGCTCACATGGCCATAGACGGCCCGCTTGGCCAGTGCGACGTAAATATTGCCCGGGCCGGTGATCTTATCTGCCTTCGGGATACTCTCTGTGCCATAGGCTAAAGCTGCGATCGCCTGTGCGCCGCCGACCTTGTAGATCTCATCGGTTCCGGCCTCATGCGCCGCCACGAGCGTGGATGCCGGAATCTTGCCGTCCTTTCCAGGCGGTGTCGTCATGACGATCCGTCCGACACCGGCAACTTTGGCCGGAACGACATTCATCAACACCGAAGATGGATACACGGCCTTTCCACCCGGCACATAGACACCGACCGTTCCAAGTGGTGTCACCTTCTGCCCGAGGATTGTGCCATTTTCTGTCGTATCGAACCAGCTGTATTTTTTCTGCTTCTCATGATAGCTGCGGATGTTGACCAGCGATTTGCGGATGACATCCAAAAGGGATGGCTCCACCTCGCGGTACGCCTCCTCGATCTCCTCCGGTGTCACCTTAATCGTATCTGCTGTAATTTCCACGCCGTCAAACTGCTTTGTGTATGCGAAAAGCGCCTCGTCGCCTTTTGCGCGCACCTCCTGAATAATCGCCTGCACCCGCTCTTCAAATGCACCGTAGTTATTCGGGCTGCGCTTTAAAAGATGGTTCAGCAGATCCTTTTTTGTCTCCTGTGTCAGTGTTACAAGCTTCATGACGATTCCTCCCTGCCTCAGTTCTTCTCCGGCTCTGATACGATACGGTTCAGCTCGTTCAGAAGTCGGGTAATCCGTTCATTTTCCATCCGCATGCTGACCGGGTTCACGACCACCCGTGCCGACAGCGGACATACCTCTTCCAGCACTTCCAGACCGTTCTCCCGCAGAGTCGAACCGGTCTCGACGATATCCACAATCACCTCGGAAAGTCCGACGATCGGCGCGAGCTCAATCGAGCCGTTCAGCTTAATGATCTCAACCGTCTGGTTACGCTGGTTGTAAAAATAGTCTTTTGCAATATTCGGATATTTGGTCGCCACGCGGATCAGCTCCTGACCACCGAGCAGTGCTTTCGCCTCTTTCGGCCCGCACACGCACATCCGGCATTTGCCAAAGCCGAGGTCCAGCACCTCATAAATTTTGCGGCCTTCTTCCACGATCGTATCCTTTCCGACAACGCCGATGTCCGCGGCTCCATACTCCACATAGGTCGGAACATCCGGTCCTTTTGCGAGGAAAAAACGAATCTTCAGGTCTTCATTTACAAAAATCAGCTTTCTGGAATCCGGGTCCTTCATCTCCTCGCAGGTGATCCCGATCTGTTCCAGAAGCTCCAGTGTTTTCTTCGCAAGCCGCCCTTTTGTAAGGGCAAACGTCAGATAACGTGTCTCTTTTTCCATTCTGTCACTCTCCATACTATATAGCGGATCTTCGCAATCCACTGCTTATTGCTCCTCGTAATTGAAGCCGGGGACTTGCTTGATTCGGTTAAAGCTCCACCACCAGCACGCAGTCCTCTGCCTTCGCATAGGCTCTGCACGCTTCGCGGGATCTCCCGGCAGTAATGCGCACCAGCTCCACATCAATGCCTCTTCCCCGAAGCTCCGATGCTTTCTCAATCGCCTCAGAAAGCTTTTCCGCTTCATAAAGGATCATGCAGTGATTTGCCGGGATCTGCTGCCGGATCTTCTGACGGCTCAGGGCATTCAGCAGCTGATCAATGACCGCCACAAAGCCGACCGCCGGGGCATCCATGCCAAAATGCTGCAGCAGACTGTCATAACGTCCACCCTTGATGATCGCATCCCCCGTTCCGAACGTGTAGCCCCGGAACATGATTCCGGTATAGTACATATAGCCGCTGACCATACCGAGGTCAAAGGACACGTACTGTTCGACTTTGTACAGCTTCAGAATCCGCCAGATCTCACACAGCCGTTCCAACGCTGCTAATGCATCCGGGTTCGCCGTCATAGTGGCGGCTTTATCCAGCACCTCCTCCGTACCAAACAAACTCGTCAGAGAGGCAAAGAGCGTTTTCAGGTCCGGGCTGATCTCAGCCTTTGCGAGCAGCTTCTCCACTCCGAATGTATTCTTATTCTTGATCAGCGTTTTCAGCTCCAGTGCGGTCTGCTCATCCAGCCCCGCCTCTTTTACGAGTGCCCGGAAAAAGCCGACATGTCCGAGACTGATCTGGAATTCCGAAAGTCCACACGACTGCAGCATCTCTGCGACGAGTGCGATAATCTCTGCATCTGCATCTGCGCTGTCATCCCCGATCAGCTCCCCGCCGATCTGTGTCGTCTCCTTGAGCCGTCCCTGATAGCTCGAACTGTTGATATAAGTATTGCCAAGGTAGGTCAACCGGACTGCCGCAGGACTGTTCCGAAAATATTTGGATGCCGCACGTGCGATTGACGGTGTAAAATCCGGCCGGAGCACAAGCGTATTCCCATCACGGTCAAAAAACTTGTAAAGCTCTCTGGATGGCGTCGTCCCGATCTCCTTGCTGAATACATCGAAATACTCAAACGTCGGCGTCTCGATATCCTGATAGCCGTAAGATCGGATCATGGCATGCAGTTTCTCCTGCAGCACGAGCTTCTGCCCGCATTCTTTGCTGTAAATATCACGCACGCCCTCCGGTGTATGTAAAATTTTCTGCATCTGTGAATCCCCTTTCACTTTATCATGGTACAGTGATAATTCTCTACCACGCGAAATAGTTCACTAAATTATATGAAAAAAAGAAACAATTGTCAATCCCTAAGTGAGAGATCCCGTTGCAATCCGTCCAGATATGGGACGAGCAGGCCGTTTTTCGGCTCCAGATAGTAGTTCTGATCCAGCTCCATGTAGCGGAAACTCTTCCTGCCCCCCTCCTTTGCCCGGTTCCAGAAACGCATCATATCCTGATAGGGTAGATAGAACAGTTCATTGCGCATACTGAAAAACAGTACGAGAAAAGCGACACCACCCTGTTTTTCAAAATCCGTCATAAACTGCACCTGATGCGCATGGATGTTCTGCAGGGCAAACGTATCGGAAGTACACTCCTTTGCATCGAAACAGACCGGCACGCCCTGCACGGCACCGATATAGTCGACCGTACTTTTCTGTTCAAAATAGGCCAGGGTGATATGGCGGTGCTCTTTGTCGATCTTCAATGGGGTGATCGGCGTCGGAATCTTCTGGATCAGAGCAAGCCCCTTTTCCAGATAAACTTCATTCGTGCGGTTGATCAGCTCCTCCAGCGTCGATCCGCGCAGTCCCCGCGTATTCCAAGTCGCCATAGCTGCTATCCGTCCTTTCTGTCTGCCAGAATCCGCTGCTGTTCTGCCGCAAGTACCCGCGGGAAAAGCTGGTCAAACAGCTTTGGCGGCTGCGCAAAAAACGTCTGCCCGCTGTACGCCGCCGTCCCTTCCGGAAATTCCAGCCGCCATGCATGCAAGAGCTGTCCGCGCAGTCCCGGCTGCGTTTTATTATAAGAAGCTGAGCCGTATTTCGGATCACCGAGAATCGGATGCCCGATGGAAGCGAGGTGTGCACGAATCTGGTGGCTGCGCCCGGTCACGAGCAGCACCTCCAGTAAAGTCTGCCCGTCCCGGCTCGCCACAGCCCGATATACCGTCTCGATCGGCAGGGCATCCCGAGATTCTGCAGTCCCTTCCGGCACCTGTTCCAGAATGGTCACGCGATTCGATGCATGATCCTTCACAAGATAGCCTTTCAGATGGCGGGTACCCTGCATCGTCCCTTTGACGATGCAGCAATAATATTTGTGCAGGGACCGGTCACGCAGCAGTTCGCTCATCTGCTGCAGTCCCGGCAGACTTTTTCCCGCGATCAGTATGCCGCTCGTATTCCGGTCCAGCCGGTTGCAGACCGATGGATGGAAGCGCTGCAGCTCCTCCTCGGTGAGCTGCCCGCTCTCAAGCAGATAGGAAATGAGATATTCCACCGCTGAGACATCCTGCGGCTGTGCTTTCTGTGAGAGCATTCCGACTGGCTTATTCAGCAGTAAAATATCTGCATCTTCATAGATGATGTCCAGCTTCTGCTTTCGCGGATTCTTTGATGGACTGGACGATACGCCGTGGTTTTTTACAGAAGCCTGCGTCTCGCCCTGAAATTTCTGTAACGTTTCTTCTGCCAGGAACAGCCGGAGCACATCGCCTTCGAATAGCTGCTCATTTCCCTGCATCTTTTTCCCGTTCAGGGTGATGTTCTTCTTCCGCATCATTTTATAAAGGAAGCTTTTCGGGGCTTCCTTTAAGTATTTAGCGAGCAGCTTATCGGCGCGCTGCCCGGCCTCATTTCTGGTAATGGTGAGTTCTTTCATCGTTTTTCCTTATAAACATATGGCTAGCAGTGTCTGGTAAATTCCTTCCTCATACGTCAGCGTCGGATGGTTCGGATCCATCGCATCACCGCGCAGCTGCTCCTGCTTCCGGTTCAGATCTGTGGCGCGCTGCAGATAGGTCTTTTCGTCTTTCAGCACTTTTACCTGTGCATCGGAAAATCCGTTTGCAGCAAGCAGCCTGGAGATGTGCTTCTCAAGCTTGGCCGGATCCGTCTTTTCATCCATCGTATGGCAGACGACATGCGGGCCGCAGACGACCAGTGCGGTGACCAGTGTCGTGTGCTCATAGGCGGTAAAGATCATCTCGTAGCCTGCCCGCAGACTGCCTGCCGCCTTCTGTTCCTGCTCATATACGTCCGGCTTTACCGGTTTTTGCATGAAAATCATAATCAGTCCGACCATCGACCGGCTCGCCGGAAGACAGCCGAGGATCGCAACAAATGTAAACAGATTCAGGCGGGTCTTCGTCTGAATATAGCCGGTCACGTAAATCAACAGCGGAATGGCGAACATCACCAGCGTCACAAGCAGCCGCTTTTTCCGCTCATACCGAATGTACCCGTAATTGCCTTTTTTTACCTTTTTCATTCTGTTCTCCTTTGTAAAGCCTATTTTTTCTTATGTACGTTTCGGATCGTCTTTTTCTTTCCGGAAGTCGGACGTGCATCGCCTCGCCCGGAATGAGCATCGCCCCGGCGGTTATCCGCTCCTCTGTTGTGACTGCCTCTCTCGTTTCCGGTTTTTTTATAGCCACCGGAAGATTTCTGGCCGCCTTCCTGCCCACGGGCGGACTGCCAGTTTCCCTTCCCAGCGAACTGCCGTGGCCGGATCAGGCATTCCGGCCCGAATCCGATCAGGTCGGTGCGGCCCGCAATGCGGAGTGCCTCCTGCACCAGCTCGTAATTTTCCGGCCGCCGATACTGAATCAGCGCCCGCTGAAGTGCCTTGCGGTGCGGATTTTTCTCCACATAGACCGGCTGCATCGTCCGCGGGTCGAGTCCGGTATAGTACATACAGGTCGAAACGGTCGCCGGGGTCGGATAAAAGTCCTGCACCTGCTCCGGCATATAGCCAAGATCCCGCAAAAAGCAGGCCAGCTCGACTGCATCTTCCATCGTACAGCCAGGATGAGAGGACATAAGATATGGCACCAGAAACTGGTTCTGTCCACAGGACTCGTTCATCTTTTTGTAACGCTCCGAGAATTTCATGTACACGGCATGCTCCGGCTTGCCCATCATCGCAAGCACCCGGTTCGAGACATGCTCCGGCGCGACCTTCAGCTGTCCACTCACATGGTACTTTACCAGTTCCCGGAAAAAGGTATCCGACGAATCCGCCAGCAGATAGTCAAACCGGATGCCGGAACGGATGAATACTTTCTTCACCTTCGGCAGCTTTCGCAGACTGCGCAGCAGCTCCACGTAGTCCCGGTGATCTGCGTTCAGATTCGGACACGGCTTCGGGAAGAGGCACTGCCGGTTCTGGCAGACACCCTTTGTCAGCTGTTTCTCACAGGATGGATGGCGAAAATTCGCGGTCGGACCACCGACATCATGAATATAGCCCTTGAACTCCGGGTCCTCCGTCATCTGTTTCGCCTCCGCCAGAATCGACGCATGGCTTCTCGTCTGGACGATCCGGCCCTGATGCATGGTCAGCGCACAGAAATTGCAGCCGCCAAAGCAGCCCCGGTTGCTCACAAGACTGAACTTTACCTCGGCGATCGCCGGGATACCTCCTGCTGCATCGTACATCGGATGCCACGTCCGACAATAGGGCAGCGCATAGATGTCATCCATCTCCTGCTGTGTCAGCGGCTTCGCCGGCGGATTCTGCACGACATATACGGTACCATATGGCTCTGCCAGCCGTTTTCCGGAAAATGGATCGGTATTGCGGTACTGCACCGCAAAGCTCTCCGCGTAGGTCTGCTTTTCCTTCCGCACCTTTTCATAATCCGGAAGAAAGATTGCATCGTAAATCTCCTCTGGATGCTTCGTCTTATAGCACGTCCCGTCGACAAAGGTAATGTCCTTCACCGCGATTCCGGCCTGCAATGCATCTGCGATCTCGACGATCGAATGCTCCCCCATACCGTAGGAAATCAGGTCTGCCCCGCAGTCCATGAGCACGGAGCGCTTGACCGAATCCGACCAGTAATCATAGTGTGACAGTCTGCGCAGGCTCGCCTCAATGCCTCCGGCGATAATCGGCACATCCTTGTACGCCTGTCGGATCAGATTGCAGTAGACGACGACTGCATAATCCGGGCGATGTCCCATCTCTCCTCCCGGCGTGTAAGAATCTTTCTGTCGGTGCTTTTTGGATACAGAATAGTGATTTACCATCGAATCCATATTGCCACCGCTGACAAGAAACCCGAGTCTCGGACGGCCAAGTGCCATCACGCTCTCCTTTGTCTTCCAGTCCGGCTGCGGTATAATACCGACCGTGTAGCCACGTGACTCCAGCAGGCGGCCGATAATCGCGTGTCCAAATGACGGGTGATCCACATAGGCATCCCCGGTCACATACACAAAATCCAGCTGTTCTATGTGCCGTTCTTTCATATCCTCTTTTGATACCGGAAGAAAACGGTTCTTCATCTCATCTCTCCTCATCTGTCACCTCTGCTGCGTCCCAGTTCCCAAAATGCCACCGCACTGGCCGCCGCCACATTCAGAGAATCAACGCCATGTGACATCGGAATCCGCACGGTATAATCACAGTCTGCAATCGTCCCGTCCGCCAGTCCGTCTCCTTCGGTTCCGAGCACGATCGCAAGCTTCTCCTCGGATGCAAGACGCGGGTCGTCAATTCCCACCGAATCGTCCCGCAATGCCATCGCTGCCGTCCGAAATCCGTGCTCATGCAGCATCTGCATCCCGTGCTCAGGCCATGCCCCGTGCTCAAAAAAGGTCCACGGGATCTGGAAAACCGTTCCCATGCTCACACGGATCGCACGGCGGTAGAGCGGATTGCTGCAGCCCGTGCTCAGGAGCACGGCATCCATAGAGAGCGCTGCTGCCGAACGGAAGATCGCGCCTACATTCGTCGGATTTACAATATTTTCGAGCACAGCGATCCGGCGTGCACCCTGGCAGATCTCCTCCGGACGTTTCGGTGCAGGACGCCGCATTGCACAGAGCATCCCACGCGTCATCGGAAATCCGGTCAGCTGTGAGATCACTGTATGCTCAGCGACATACACGGGTGTATCTGCACAACGCTGCAAAATACCCGCGCCCTCTCCCTGAAGCTGCCCCGTCTCCGCCAGAATGGAGACTGGCTCACAGCCTGCATCCAATGCCCGCTCAATCACCTTCGGGCTCTCCGCAATAAAGATCCCCTTCGATGGATCCTCACGGTTTAAAAGCTGCACTTCCGTGCAGCGCGCATAGATATCCAGCTCCTTCGCTGAAAAATCCGTAATCTCAACTACGTTCGCCATGATGCTTCAGCTCCTCATACCGGTGCTCCGGAATCTCATCGTAAGACTGGATATAATAATCCGCAAGTGCACGGATCTTTTCCGTCTGATCGAGGCAATACTCATCACGTACTGCACACACCTGCATCCCTGCATTTTTCCCGGACAGAATTCCCATCGGGACATCCTCAAACACGAGACAGTCCTCCGGCTTTACGCCCAGTTGTCTGGCAACTTCCAGATACACATCCGGCGCCGGCTTCCCCTTTGCGACATCACACGCCGTCACGATACAGTCAAAGCAGTCCTCCACACCATTGGAGGCGAGGCACGCCCGGATCAGCTCCCGGCTGTTGCTGCTCGCGATGCCGACCTTGCGTCCCTGTGCGCGCAGCATCCGAAGAAACGCAGCCGCGCCGCTCTTCAGCCGGACCTCATGTGCATACTTCTCCCCGGCCATGATAAGCCAGTCCTCCTTGATCTTTTCGATCGAATCCGGCAAATCAAATCGTTTCTTAAAATATTCCGCCGTCTCCGTAAATCCCATTCCTTCAATGATGACATCCAGTCCTTCCGGCGGACACAGACCATAACGTCCCAGATACTCTATATCAATGTCTTTCCACATCCACATGGAATCCATCAGGGTCCCATCCAGATCAAAAATCACCGCATGCATTCCTTCTAACATAATCTTTGCAGTCTCTCCATTTCTTCGTTTGTCAGCTCACGCCATTCTCCCGGCGCAAGTGTGTCATCCAGTGCAATTCCTGCCATCTTTACCCGTTTGAGGTAGATGACCTTCTTGCCACGTGCCTCAAACATCCGCTTTACCTGATGAAATTTTCCTTCACAGATCGTGAGGTAAATTTCCGAGATCGTCGCAGGCTCCGTCGGCGTCTCCAGATCCGAATCCGTCTCCCAAAGTGGCTGCTCCACTTCCTTCACGCTTTGGATTTCCAGCTTCGCCGGAAGCGTTGGCGCCTTTTCTCCGATGTCAACGCCTCTGGCAAATGCTTCTACGTCCTGCTCATCGACGTATCCAAGCACCTTTGCGTAATAGGTCTTGTCCACGTGATGCCGTGGCGAGAGCATCCGATGTGCCAGCGCACCGTCATTTAGCAAAAGCAGCAATCCCTCGGTATCGATGTCCAGCCTGCCGACCGGAAAGAGCTCCTTCTTCCTCGGATGGTCAATCCCATCCATCACCGTCTTCTGCCGCTTATCTTCGGTCGCGGTGACGACCCCCGCCGGCTTGTTCAGCATCAGCGCGATGAACGGCTGCCAGTGAACGGTCTTTCCGGCCAGTTCAATGCAGTCCTGTTCCGGATCGATCTGTCGTTCCGGATGTTTCTCGACCACATGATTGACCAGTACCATTCCTTTTTTTAACTGTTTTTTTACTTCGCTGCGCGTACTGCCCGCACAGCCTGCCAGAAATTTGTCCAGCCGCATGTCTGTCATCCTCTCATTGCATCCGCCAACCGGGGTAATATTTGTTCTTCAATGTTCCGCCTGCGCATTTCGCCCAGCCAAGTGGCTGATGCGCTACACAGACCAGCACCCAGCCTTTTTTGAGCGGCTCCGTCTCTGCATACTCGATCGTCTCCCCCTTCAGATACCGCTGCACGCGCGGATCCTCTGTGGAAAGATCCAGCACATTCGGGTACTGATCCGCCGCCAGTGCCATCGCGAGCGCCTGCGACGGCTCGAACCGTTCCTTTTTGCAGGTACCAAGCAGCAGTCCCGTGCGCAGATAGCGCAGGCCATCCGGCAAGTCCACGCCTGCCGGAAGCAGCAGGCACTGCTCATCGATCTGCCGGAGCGTGCGACCTTTCCAGAGCCGCTCCGGCAACATCGGAAGAAACTCCTCCACTGCTTTTGGCACTTTCCCGTTTACACTTTTCCGTACCTTTTCCGCCCGTTTTACAGGCCGTTCGCCTTTTTTATGTAACAGCGCGAGGAAATGCCCCTCGCCTTTTGCACGATGCGGCCACACCCGCAATGCTTTTTCACATGGCGGATAGCCGGAAGAAAGCCCTTCTGCTCCCTTCGCCTGCACAAGTTCCAGCTCCGGATGGCGCGCCAGCGCGTCTGCTATGACATCCTCATCCTCCTCCTTCGCAAAGGTACAGGTCGAGTACAGCAACATCCCACCCGGCCGAAGCATCGCCAACGCACAATCAAGAATCTGCTTCTGTATCACCGCATATTCTTTCGGACCACGCTCCATCCAGCTGGCGATCAGCCCACGGTCTTTCCGGAACATGCCCTCTCCGGAGCACGGCGCATCGACTAGAATTTTATCAAAAAAACAGCCGAACCGCGCCAGCAGCTTCTCCGGAGTCTCTGCGGTCACACAAAAATTCGTACAGCCCCACATCGTCAGATTTTTCAAAAGTGCCTTTGCACGGCTCGCACTCACATCATTTGCCACCAGAAGCCCCTGTCCCTCCAGACGCGAAGCAAGCTCCGTCGCCTTTCCGCCCGGAGCCGCACACAGATCCAGCACTCGCTCACCCGGCTCTACTGGAAGGCGGGACGCCGGAAGCATCGCGCTAGGTTCCTGTATATAATACAGACCTGCGTAATAGCAGGGATGCTTCGTGGCTTGTTCTGTCTTTTCGATATAAAATCCTTTTTCCGTCCACGGAATCGGATGAAGGGCAAATGGCACCAGCTTTTGAAACTCCTCCACGGTGCATTTTCCGGTATTCACCCGCAGCCCGGCATAGCTCTCCTGTTCATAGCTTGCCAGAAATGCCTCATATTCTTCGCCCAGCTGCTCTTTCATCCGATCCAGAAACTGTTCCGGTAATTCTGCCATCTCCTTGGCCTCCCTGTATTTATTCCTTTTCTTTTCGTCTCCCGTCGAATCATTTCATTCTAACATACCTGCGCACAAGATGCAATTGAGCATTTTACCGAGTCAAGCAAGACCCCTGCTTTAATTGCGTGGAATATCCACTTTGATCTATTCTGGCCATTCCAGAAACCGAAGTACCCAGTACGGATTGACCGAGAGTTCTTCCGTACGCTCCGTCCGGATATAAATGCCAAGGTGCAGATGCACCGCAAATTTCCCGCTTGTGCCTTCCTCGCCGTATCCGGTATCGCCCATCATCCCGAGCACCTCCCCGGCGGTAACGCGCTCGCCTGCCGAAAAAGCACGGCTGTATGAGGACAGATGTGCATAATAAAAATAGCCGCCGGACGGACTGCGGATTCCGATGCGCCAGCCGCCGAGCGGAAGCCAGCCCACCTGCTCTACGACTCCGTCCGTCATGCTCACGACCTCATAATAATCGGAAATATCTGCCGGTGGAATCAGGTCACAGCCTTCATGGCCGCGTTTTCCCCCATACGTGCGCTCAAACATCCATGAGTTTTCATACTGCACTCCGGCCTCTGATACCGGCATGCAGCGCAGATCATCCCATACCGCCGCATAGGCTCCCTGCAATGCCTCGTAGCCAGAGCGGTTTTCGCCAAGCAGATACTCCTTCCACGTCCGGTATGCTTCTGCCGAGAGCTGTTTCCGGTTCCGAAACGAATATCCGTCAAACGGATAGGCCGCTGCGAGCAGATCCCCTCTCGTCAGCTCGCCCTCTTCTGTCAGTTTCTCCAAAACAGCCAATGCCTGCACATCCAGACGCATCTGGCGGAACCCCGTCTGTTCCGGAAACGCTTCCGACAGTGACTGTGCAAGTACCTGTGCAACCAGTGTGTCCTTCAGCTTTCCACACAGGATTGGAAGCATTATAAAAAAGCAAAATGGCAAAACCGAAATTCTCTTCATACGAGCAGTCTATGTCTGCCCGTATCTATTCAGAACGTTCCTGCTCCAGTTTTCCAAATACGACCGGCTCAATCGTGCTCTCCATCAGCCGGTGGATGACCGACTCGACCGCCTCCCGGTCTTTTAAGAGCCCAAGCAACGGATTGGAGGAGAGTTCCTCCGTCACCGAGCCGATTCCATCCATAATCATTGCTTTCCCCGGGAACTCATACCAGCGCAGCTCCACCGTATCTCCTTCAAAAAACAGGTATACACTGCGCCGTGCAGCCTCTTCCAGAAATGCCATGTCCAGCCGCAGTACCATCCTCCCACGTTCGTCTTTTGTAAAGCTTCCCTCCGCGGCAATCTCATAATACTCTCCACGCACCGACAATGTCTGCTGCACCGGCCGTCCAAACCCGACGCAGATGCGATGCAGATCCTCCCCTTCCCGGAAGCAGACATAGCAATGACCTTCCTCCATCGCAAAAGAGACCGCTTCGATGCCGGCGGACATATTGTTGTGGAATACCTGCATCAGTAACGGAACGATTCCGACATGCTTTTGCTGCAGCTCATAGCTTCGCCCGGCCAGATGGCGGAAAGACGTTTCCACGCGGCATACCGCTGCTTCTCTTTCCCGGCCTTTTCGCTGCTTTTTCCATCCGCCACTCTGAATCTTTGTCAGAGGCTCGTTCTTTGCCAGACGCCCACACAGCCTCTGCAGACTCTGGTACGCCGCCAGATTCTCCGGAAGCGCCGCATCATGCGGCTGATATTCCGGCGGAAAGCAGCTGCGGATCACACCCAGCATCGCACAGTCCTGGAACAGCTCGTTGTTCGCGGCATTCGTCACGAGCACCATATCGAGATCCGGATAGACGACCACATTCTGTCCGAGCATCCCGTTAAATTCAAAACTGCCTGGCCGTTGCTCCATCCAGAGCTGATAGCCATATCCGTAGGTCCCTTCCGTGCTCTCCACATGCTTGCGGGTCGATTCTTCCACCCAGTGTTCCGGCACAATCTGCTGTCCATTCCATCTGCCATGCTGCAGATAGAGCTGTCCAAGCTTTGCCATATCCTCTGCAGTCAGAAACAGCCCCCAGCCACCTTTTGTCACACCCATCGGGCAGGTTTCCCAGAAATAGTGGGTGATTCCGAGCGGTTCAAACAAACGCGGGCGCAAATATTCCTCCATCGAAAGCCCCGTCCGCTTCGTGATAATCGCCGAGAGCACGTAAGAATTCATGCTGTTGTAGGCAAACGCACTCCCCGGTTTTCCTGACACCGATGCGCTCAGATAGCCGCCAAGCCAGTCATTCCCGCTCACCGCCCCGGATTCATTAAAGGTCACAAGGCTCGTCATCGTGAGCAGCTGTTCGACCGTAATCTCCGGGCGGAACAGCTTTGCAAGAGAGGACATGCGGTCGGCAAAAATATCATAAATATTCTCTTCCAGAGAAAGCTTTCCCTCTTCGATCAGCATCCCGATCGCCATGCCGGTAATACTCTTGCACATCGAATGCGTAATGTGCCACATGCCGCGCGGATACGGAGAAAAATCGCATTCGCAGATCACTTTTCCATGGCGCAGAGCCATAAAATGATGCATCTCCATTCCAGGGGAAGTCGCAAGCTTCAGCAAAAGCGTCCGCAACTGTTCAGACGCAATCCCCTGACTCTCCGGCGTCGCCCGCTCAAACGGCTGTATCTGTACCGCATCTGTCTCCCAAAAGGATGGCTTCTGCGGGAAATACGTCACTCTGCCATCCGTCTGATTTTTTCCAAGTACCAGATTCATCACCATCTCTGTCACTGCCAAACGTTCTTTTGCCATCGCTCTTCCTCCTGCCTTTTTGTTTTTGCCTTCTATCCTGTCTTTTCCGGACATAAAATAGGATAACCTTTTTCTGCCCGGAGCCACTATGCGGTCAAAAAAAATCCTGTTTCTTCTGCTCTTTGCCTGTGCATTTCTCTATCTGCTCTGTATGCCACAGGCCGCGCTGTCGTCCGTGCGCAGCGGACTGCTTTTATGGTATCATTCTGTCGTTCCGACCTTATTTCCATTTATGCTGCTCACCGGTCTTCTGCTTCGTCTCCGGCTGCTCGAACCACTGCTTCCGCTCCTGCGCCGATGTCTCACCCCGCTCTTTGGCTGCTCCGGATACGGCGCTTTTGCGATTCTCTGTGGCTTCACCGCTGGCTTCCCGATGGGTGCAAAGCTGACACGCATACTGCTCGACCAGCAAAAAATCACTCACGCCGAAGCCTGTCACCTCATCGGATTTATCAACAATGCCAGCCCGGCGTTCCTGCTCGCCTATGTCGCCGCCGATCAGTGGCAACGCCCGGAACTCGGTCCTGTGCTCATCGGAAATGTGTTCGGATCTGCACTGCTCTACGGAATGCTTTCTTCTTTTCGCACTCGTGCCGTAACAGATGTGCCCTCACAATCCGGCCCGGTCCGTGCCGCGGACATCCACAGCTCACAGAAGGACTGCTTTTCCCTTATAGACAGCTGTATTGAAGATGCCGTATCTGCCACCGTCCGGATTGGCGTCTATCTCATCGTCTTTTCCATGCTGGCAGATGCCACAGCTTCCATCCCCCTTGCAGCTTCGCCCGCCGGCCTGATCCTGCTCGCGGCACTGGAGCTTACGAATGGCATTCATCTGATTGCACATTCTGCGCTTTCCTTCCCGGTCCAGTTCGTGCTCATCCCGGCGCTCGCAGCTTTTGGAGGATGCTCCGTCATCGCCCAGTCCGTCGGAATGGCCCGTATGGATCGCACCATGCTCCGCGCCTACATAAAAAGCAGACTCGGAGTCGTAGCGATCTCCTGCCTGCTTTCGATTGCCATGCTGCTGATTGGAACTTATAAGTAAAGCGCAGCCAATGCTGACTGCGCTCGCATTCCTGATCCGGAACCTTACTCTTCGGATGTGGTCTCCCCTGAAGTCTCTTCCTCCGGCACCTGCGTGTAGCTGGACGGCGCTGCCTGCGGGGAAAGCTCCATCCGGTTCTTATTCACGATATCATAGCAGGACTGAATGGAATTAATGAAGTTGCTGTACTTCGTACCGGCCGCATCGATCGTGTGGCTCATGATCTTTTCAAGATTCTCCAGCATCTCATCGGTATAGCGGATCGCGCTCATACGGATCTCATTGGAATCCTGTGTCGCCTTGTCGATGATCTCCTGCGCCTGTGCGTTCGTCTCATCGATCAGCTGCTGAGACTGCTGCATCGCTGCCTGCATGACCTCGCTCTCGCTGACGATCTTCTGTGCCTGTGTATTCGCATCTGCGATAATCGCATCCGCCTTCGTCTGCGCATCCTCCAGGATCGCATCCTTATTGCTGATGATCTTCTGATAACGCTTGATCTCATCCGGCGTCTTCATCCGGAGCTCCCGGAGCATTTCCTCCAGTTCTTCCTTATTTACAACGATTTTCGTAGATGACAGCGGCTGGAACTTACAGCTGTCGACATACTCTTCGATCTCTTCAATAATCTGTTCAATTCTGCTGCTCATAATATCTCTCCTTATGTGTTATTTATACATTGCCCTCTTTGCCCTTCAAGGACGCAATCTTGTCATATACCTGATCTGCAATCAACGGTGGTACAAACCCGGAAATGTCTCCGCCGTAGGATGCCACTTCTTTTACAATCGTGGAACTGATATATGCATAATTCAGCTCTGTCGCAAAAAACAGGGTATCGATCTCCGGCTGAAGGCTTCGGTTCGTCTGTGCCATCTGAAGCTCATACTCAAAGTCTGTAACCGCACGCAGCCCGCGCACCAATGCCTTTGCGCCACGCTGCCTTGCAAATTCTACTGATAATCCGCTGAAAGATTCGACACGGACATTTGGAATATGTCTGGTTACATCCTCTAACATCTTAACACGTTCTTCCACAGAAAACAACGGTGTTTTTGCATTATTCTTCAACACCGCTACAATCAGCTCATCTACCAGCGCCGCCGAGCGCTCGATCACATCCAGATGTCCTTTTGTCACCGGGTCAAAGCTGCCCGGATATACTGCTCTCGTCATTTATGTTCCATCCGGCTTCCATGCCGGAGTTATCCTTTCCAGAGTCCTGCCATCTGCGCACTCTAACATTTCTGTATTTTCACACACCCGCCAGCTGTAAAAATACATGCATATTTGTCTTATATTCCTTCACACGTGTGATCTCAAAGCCAAGCTCCTCCGCATAGGAAAAATCCGTGTCCAGACGTGCCTCGACGATCAGTACCGTATCCTCATTTACAAAAGAAGGATGATGATTGCCGATATAGGTCAACACCTCCTGCTCCAGCCCTTTTCCATATGGTGGGTCCATGAAAATGATCTGGAACGGGCGCTGTCCCTCCAGACGTGCCAGTGCTGCCAGCACATCAAACGGAAGCACCGTCGCCTGCTGCTCCAGATGGGTGAACTTCAGATTGTCCTGAATGCAGCGCACCGCTGCCCGGTTGTTCTCCACGAAAACAGCCTCTTTTGCTCCACGGCTCAGTGCCTCAATGCCGATCCCGCCGCTTCCGCTGAAAATGTCCAGAAAACGGATGTCATACAGATCATTCTGCAAAATATTAAAAAGGGTCTCTTTGATCCGGTCCGTCGTCGGACGGGTATCCAGCCCTTCAATGGTCTTAAGCGGAAGCCTCCGCGCTTTTCCCGCAATTACTCTCATGCTGCTACTTCCTTTTCTTTTCTAAATCAGGCACACTTTGACAGGCCCGATTTGGATTTATTATATCGTTTGATCTATCTAGCGTCAACTTAATTTTCTATTTAATTTTCGGACAAGGGGATAACTCTGCAATGACATGATCAGAAAAATGTAACCGACTACATCAATTGAGTAAAGATAAACGATACCGAAAAAAGCAACCGACGCAAAACATTTTGTGCATTTTGCGTCGGTTGCTTTCTAACTATACATCTTTTGTAGGCTGGATCCCGTCAGAAAATCTACGAAGGAGCCACCCTTACTTCTTCTCGTCCAGCAGGATCACGCCATCCGCCGGATTGTGGTCGATCGCGCCGACGATGCGATGCGGTACATACGGTCCTTCCAGATATGCCACATCCTCTGCTGTCAGCTTTACCGCAAGTGCATGCGCCGCATCATCCAGATACCGCGCTTTGGTCGCTCCGACAATCGGCGATGCGACGCCTTTTGCCCAGTGCCATGCCAGCGCGATCTGCTGCATTTTCACCCCGTAACGCTCTGCCAGCTCTGCAACACGGCTCACGATCTGCATGTCCTGCTCTTCGGTACGGTCGTATTTGCCCATCGCCACGCGGTCGGTGTGGCTGCGAAGCGTATCGGTATTCCAGGTCGCACGGGTCAGATGTCCGGCTGCCAGCGGGCTGTATGGCATCAGGCTCACGCCCATCTGCTTACAGATCGGGATCAGCTCCCGCTCATCCTCCCGGTACAGAAGGTTGTAATGGTTCTCCATCGCCTGGAACTGCGTCCAACCGTGATCACGGGCGGCAAGCTGCATATTATAAAACTGATAGCCGTACATCGCAGAAGCGCCCAGTGCCCGTACTTTTCCGGCCTGCACCAGATCATTCAGTGCCTCCATCGTCTCCTCGATCGGCGTCTCATAGTCGAAGCGGTGAATGATATACAGATCCAGATAATCCGTCCCAAGCCGCTTTAAGCTGCCGTCGATCTCCCGGTGAATCGCTTCCTTCGACAGCCGCCCCGGATTAAAATATACCTTGGAAGCGATGACGACCTTGTCCCTCGCCACGTGCTTCTTCAGCGCCCGACCGAGATACTCCTCACTCGTTCCGGCTGAATATCCATTTGCCGTGTCAAAAAAATTAATACCAAGATCCAGCGCATGCCCTACGACCTTCTCCGTCTCCGTCTCATCCAACGTCCAGTCATGCATCGTCCCCGCCTTGCCAAAGCTCATACAGCCTACACAGACTTTCGAGATCTCGATATCCGTGTTGCCTAACTTTGTGTACTCCATAGCAAATCCCTCCTTCGTGCCTGATCGTATCAGTGCAATTATATCGAATTTGCAAAGAAAAGTCTAATGCCTGACGCTTATAAGGCAGCATGCCTGAAATGCATATTCGCAATCCATCCCTGAATCCCATCTTCTCCCTGTGTCATGTATTTTACTCAGCCCCCACTTTTCTTCCCCTCAGCAACCACGCGCACAGCGTCACGGTCAGCGGTACAGAAAGCACGATGCCAAAGCTTCCCGACAGTCCCTGCATGATGGCGATACCGATATTGTTGGAATTGATGATCTGCTGATACGGGAGGTCGTAGGCATAATCCAGAAGCAACGTACTGCTGCTCGTCCCGGCAAAGGCAAGGATCAGTGTATTGCTGTCGGTCCCCATCATGTCCCGGCCCACGCGCATGCCCGCCAGCCATAGCTGTTTCCGCGTCAGAGACGGATTCTGTTGCATGATTTCTTCCATCGCACTGGAGACGGACATCGCCACATCCATTGTCGCGCCAAGTGCAGAGATCAGAAGTCCGGAAAACAAAAGGCCGCCGACCTGAATGCCTTCCGTATTCCACAGAGTCAGAAGCGTCTCGATATCCGATACATTATAGCCGGAAATTCCGGATGCCTTACTGAATAAAATCGCCGTCACTCCGGCACAGAGGACACCCGCAACGGTTCCTCCGATCGCACAGACCGTCTTCCGTCCCGCACCACCGATCAGATACATCGTGATAACCGTCGTGATAACACACACGAATACAGCTACCCAGAATGGAGAAAAGCCACGATAAATCAATGGAATATAGATAAAAATCACGCTGATAAACGTAAAGACCAGTCCGAGGCTTCCCCGGATTCCCTGTTTTCCTCCGATCACACAGAGAAGCAGCAGATAAAGCCCGGCAAAGAGATAAATGACCCACTCCCGATCCTGCGTATACACGCTCGCAATCGTCGTCTCGCCCGCCACGCTCTGCATGACGATGACGTGCATCCCAGGTGTACAGCCCGCACCAAACAGATATCCGGAACTGCTCGTCACTTCCAGTGTCTCACCTTTTCGTACACCGGTCAGCATTTCGACCGTCACCGTCTGCTGCCCGACTCTGGAGCCGTCGGCCTGTAAATTATCCACCAGCACTTCTTTTACGACCGCTTTCTCAAATGTCTGTCCGGAACGGCTGACCAGCTCTGTCTTTGTGACACGGTTAATGGCTACAATAAATATAAAAAATATCACCAGCATAATGGCCGGGATGATGAATGTTCGAATTTTCTGACGCATAGGTCGCTCCATTTCTTCTGAAAATATACTTTTTAATCTCGTTACCCGCGGGAATAAAAACCGGCGACAGCGGCCCGCCTGTTTTCACACAACGGATCGCTGCCGCCGGGGCATACGTGCTATTGTTTTCTTTTATTTGGTCTTTGTGATCGTAAAGGTATCATCAATCGTCTCTACCGTTCCATCATCCGTGATCTGATAAGCATCTACGGAGAAGGTATCTTTGGTCAGAGTAATAATCGAATAGCTCGGCAGCCAGTTCTGGCTTCTCGCTGCAATGTAATCCTGCTGCTGTGCGATCAGCTCATAAAATTTAGAACCACTCGCAGAGTTGGCCGTCAGATACAGGATACCCTCCGGATCCGTCACGCTGTTGCCATCCACATCCTCGATGGTATAGCAGAGGTTGTCCTGCTGGAACGCGTCAAGCGCTGCTGCAGCCTCCTCGTCGCCTTCCTCCGGATTGAGCGAAATCTTCTCACCGGTCTCTGTGTTCGTCGCATGATCCCAGTCATAATCAGAACCATCCTCAGTCAGAGAGAACTCATACTTGCCGTGTGTCTGTCCGTCTCCGTAGAGCATCTTGGAACGGCTGTACGTATGATCATGTCCCTGAAGGACTACATCAATGTCATTTGCATCAAAGATCGGGGTCAGCTGTGTACGGAGAATCATACCGTCCGTATCCGAATGGTCCAGACCGGTTCCGTAAATATCCTGATGCATGGTCACAATTCTCCATGCTGCATCCGGAGCAGAAGCGACCGCCTCCTCGATGGCTTTCTGGTGCTCTGCCACATTGTAATTGTTTGTGTTCAGCACGATGAACAGGCCGTCACCATAGGAATAATAGTAGTCACCGCCTGCTGCCGTCGTTCCATACTCGGTCGCATTCGGATTATTGAAATGATACATATAATCCTCATTCAGAGAGTCATGGTTTCCGATCGTCGTAGCTACTGCCAACCCGGAAAGCACCTCAGAATTCAGGTATGCCGCATATTCTTCTTCCTTTGGCTTACCGGTCTTATTGACCTGGTCGCCTGCGGAGATGACAAAACTCAGATCGGCATTTTCCTTTGCTGCAGTCTCCAGTGTGCGGTTCCATGCAAAGCCATCATTTTCCGCCGCTGTATTTGCCGCGCCCTCATCATTGACCAGCTCTCCATCCCCCTCAGCCTGTCCGAAAACCTTATTTTTAGGCATAAATTTAGCCCCTTTCCTTCATCTGTGACATTGAAAACTGAATAAAATACACAGGATGAAGAAAGAGGCTTATGCCTGTTCCATCAATTCCATCATTTTTTGA